>NZ_JABMCA010000079.1:0-43805 GCF_014706005.1 Actinomadura sp. RB99
CGCGAAGGCGGGCGTGGTCCTCCCATGATCGTGTTCTGCGGCTACGCCAACGTCGACCTCACGGTCGCCGTCCCGGTGCTGCCGGGGCCCGCCGCCCTCGCCGCGGCGCCCGCGGCTAGCCGCCGCGGGCGCCGCGGGCACCACGGGCGCCGCGGGCGCCGTCGCTCAGCGGGTCACCTGTCCTTGCGGGGGACGTAGAGGCGGATGTCGTCGATGACCGCCTCGCCCTCGTAGTAGTTCAGGTGCGGGTCGCCGATGACGAACGAGTCGGGGTACGCCGAGCCCTTCGGCCAGGTGTGCCGGGTGACCCACGTCCCGTGCGGGCCCTTGTGGACGAGCCTGCGGTCGAAGCGGCCGTCGTACTCGCCGGGCGTCTGGTTGTAGTGCCAGATCGGGCGGCCGTGCTCGACGAAGTCGTGGTGGACGCGCAGCGTCGCCTGCCCGATGAACCGGAACGGGCCGCTCATCTCCAGCGTGTACCCGGTGTCGTCGCGCTCCACGGCGAACCGGTACGACGCCTTCGGCAGCAGCTGCGGCTGGAGCTCCGCGCTGGTCAGGTGCCCCTCGAACCGCTTCCCCGGCCCGTAGGGCTTGTCCAGGGACGCGTTGCCGCAGGCGGTCTTGGCGTAGTACTCGGTGCTGATGTTGTTGTCCGGGCCGCCGATGAACTTGTCGCCCCGCGCGAACAGCGCGTTCACGCCGTTGAAGGTGCCGTCGAACGTCCGGTACATCTTGCGGGTCTTCGGGTTGCAGGTCGCGGCGTGCTTCCAGCGGGGGAGGTCGCTGTAGTAGCCGTCCATGATGACCTTGCGCCGGAAGTGGATGTCCGGGTTGCCGTGCGGCGCGGGCGTGGCGTAGTCGAGGATCGTCATGTAGTAGAAGCCGTTCTCCCGCGTCACGTCGTGGTACTGGCACCGCGACTGGCCAGGGAGGGCGCCGGTGAACGTCCACGGGAAGCGGGTCTTGCACGGCTCCTTCGTGTAGCCGTTGTGCCGGCCGTTGTAGTCGAACGTGCCGTTCCGCTTCCCGCCGAAGTCGATGCCGCGCAGCGTCATCTCGACGCGGTAGTGCCGGGGCAGCGGGCGGGTCGGCCGGATCAGCACGCCCGCGTCCCAGCTCGGCTCGGAGAGCCGCGCGGCCCGCTGCCCGCCGGGCAGCGTGACCGTCGACAGGCCGGGACGGGAGTCGGGGCGGCCGTCGTGGTCCTTGTCGACGGCGGCGACCTCGGCGGTCAGCCATCCCTTCCGGCCGAACGCGACGCGCTTGCGGAACACGTTCAGCGTGGCCATCTGCTTCTTGAACAGCGGGCCGCTCATCCTCGTCCACGCCTCGCCGTCGTCGTCGAACGCGTCGACGTTCCACGGGCTGCGCCTTCCCTGCGGGTCCAGCCGCCACGGCGCGCCGTCGACGCGCAGGGGCCGGTCGAAGTCCTCGGCGTCCAGCAGGACCCAGCGCCCCTTGCCGGACGCGCCGACGCCGTTCCCGGACGCGTTCCCGGCGGGCGCGGGCCATGCCACGGAGGCGGTCGTCATGGCGGTCGCCCCGGCGGCGGCGATCGCGGCCTTCCAGCTTCTCTTCACGGCGTGACTCCTCGGTTGCCCGGACCAGGGGGGCGCTGTGCCCACCGGTGGTCAATCAGAGAGCCCGGCCCCCGTGGGCGTGCCGTCCGACATGCGGTCTTGCCCCTTTCTTGGCCCGTCCCGGCGCCGCGTCTTGGGCGCTTCTGAAGAAGCCGTGGATTTTTGGTTATCGCCCGTCCCGCGCGGGGTCCGCTGCGTGTTCGCACAGCCCCGACGAGAGAAGGATGTGGCATCGCCATGAGCTATCCCCCTGCCCGCGGCACCGGACGGCCGCGTCCCGCGAGGCCGCGCCCGGGACGGCCGCGCAGGGCGTCCCGCCGCGTCGCGGTCTGGACGGCCGCGGGCGCGGCGGGCCTGCTGGTGATCGGCGGCGTCGCCGGGACGGCCGCCGGCGCGTTCGGGGACGGCGCGGACGGCGCGCCCACCGCGAGCGGCTCGTCGTTCTCCCCGAGCGCCGCGCCGACCGCCCCGGTCGCCGACGCCCCGCGGACGGCACCGAGCCGCGCGCCGCAGCCGAAGCACAGGAAGGCCAAGGCGTCGCACAAGCCGGCGCCGCGCGCGACGCACCGCCGTCCCGCCACGAAGGCACCGACGAAGGCACCCGCGAAGCCGAAGGCCCCGGCCGCGCCCGCCGGCGGGACCGCCGGACGGTACGCCTCGCAGGTCGTCGCGCTGGTCAACGCCGAGCGCGCCAAGCACGGCTGCGGCGCCCTGACGGTCAACAGCAAGCTGGCGCGGGCCGCGCAGGGCCACTCCGCCGACATGCACGCCCGGAACTTCTTCGACCACACCAACCCGGACGGCAAGGACCCCGGCGACCGGATCACCGCCGCGGGCTACCGCTGGTCCTCCTACGGCGAGAACATCGCCAAGGGCCAGGCGACCCCCGCGAGCGTGATGGACGCGTGGATGAACAGCTCCGGCCACCGCGCGAACATCCTGAACTGCGGGTTCAAGGAGATCGGCGTCGGCGTGGTGCTGAGCGGCGGCCCGTACTGGACGCAGGACTTCGGCACGAGCCGCTGACCGCGCCGGGGCCTCAGGCGGGGGTCGCGAAGTCCTGCGTCCACCAGGGGCCGCCGGACCCCGGCACGAAACCCACCCCGATCATCGTCAGGCGGCAGTTCAGGATGTTGGCGCGGTGCCCCTGGCTGTTCATCCAGGCCGTGACGACGGCGGGCGGGGACGCCTGGCCCTGCGCGATGTTCTCCGCCCACGCGCTCCAGCGGAAGCCGGCGGCGGTGATCCGGTCGCCCGGATCGTCTCCGCCGGCGCCGCCGTGGTCGAGGGCGTGCCGGGACGCCATGTCCTCGGTGTGCGCCTGCGCGGCCTTGTGCAGGGCGGGCGAGACGCGCAGGGGGCGGCATCCGGCTTTGGCCCGGTTCCGGTTGACCAGCGCGACGACCTGCTGCTCGACGCCCGGCTTCGCGGTCTTCGACGGCCGCGGCGGCGCGAGGTGCTCCTTGACGGAGGTAGCGCCGGGACGCGGCGCCGGGGTGCGCGACGGGGTCCGGTGCGCGGCGGCGGGCGGGTCGTCGCGGGGCGGCGGTTCGGCGGGCGAGCCGCCCCGCGTGCCCCAGAAGACCACCGCCGCGCCCGCGACGCCGACGGCCGCGGCGCCCGCCACCCACTTGGCCGCCGCGAGACCGGCGCCCTTCCCCGCGCCCGCCGTGCCCGCCGTGCCCGCCCCGGACGCGGCGGACGCGGCCGTCGGCGTGGACGAGGCCGTGAGCGCCGCCGGGAGCGCGTGCAGCGGGTGCGCGGCGGGCAGCGGCACCATGACCAGGCCCGCGAGCAGCGCCTCCGGCGGGAGGAGGTCCCGCTGCCGGGAGCCGCAGTCCCGGCAGCCGCGGACGTGCTTGGCGACGCGCTTGCGCCACAGCGGCGACGGCCGCCCGTCCCATCGCGCGAGGACCGGGACGAGCGCCTCGCAGCGCCGCTCCGCCCCCACGACCCGCACGACGGCGCGGCACGTCGCGAGCTGCTTCTTCATCCGCTGCACCCGGACCGCCGCGTGCGCCGCCGACACGCCCAGCGCGTCGGCCAGCTCGCCGCGGGTGAGGTGGCCGGACGCCTCCAGCCACCACAGGCCGAGCAGCTCGCGCTCCCCCGCGTCGAGCCAGCGGGTCGCCTCGGCGATCTCGCGGCGCTGCCCGGACAGCTCCAGCCGCAGGACGGCGGCCTCGGCGAAGTCGGCCTCGGACGCGGCGACCCGCGCGAGGGCGTCGGGGTCCATGGGCGTCCCGCGCTGGAGCGACGTCCAGCGGCGGCGCACCTGGTTCATCGCGATGGACACGAGCCAGGAGCGGAACCGTCCCGGCTCGCGCAGGCCGTGCAGCCCGCCGAGCGCGCGCAGCACCGAGTCCTGGACGACGTCGTCCACGTCGGCGTGGCCGTCGAGGGCCCAGCCGACCACGTTGTAGAGCAGCGGCAGGTGCTCGGCGACCAGCCGCTCCCTGGCCTCGGGGTCGCCGTCCTGCGCCGCCCGGACCAGCAGGTCCACGTCCTCGCCCACGCGCGTCACCGTCCCTCCAGCGGATCGCCCCCGACCCCCTGGAGACCTCCTGGAACACCGCAGATAACAACAAGCACACCATCTCCGGCAAGTCCCCCACCCTCTGTACGGCGCCGGGCGCCCCGGAGGTTCCGCTCCCGCCCCGTCCAGGGGGCCGGGTTGGTAGCGTCGGCGAGCGTGCGGGATCGGTATGCGGTGGTGTTGCCGTCCTGGTGGCGAGCGGTGTCCGGGGCTTGCGCGCTCGGCGCGGCGGGAGCCGTCCCGTTCCTGGACGCGGGCTGGACCGCGCGGGCGGCCATCGTCGCGCTGCTCCTCGTTCAGGGAGCCGCGGCGGGATGGCTGATGCGCGACCGCCCGGAGGCCGCGCTCGCGGTGACGGCCGCCGCGGGCGCCGGGATCCAGGCGCTCGGGCCCGAGCTGGGACCCGGCATCCTCTTCGTGGTGCTGTGCGCGTTCGCGTGGCTGCGTCCCGCGCGGACCTCGCTGTGGGGCATGGGCGCCGTCGCCGCCGTGACCGCCGCCGTCGCCGCCGCGCAGGACCGGCTCGTCGCCCTGTGGCCCGTCGCCGCCCTGCTCGCCTGGAGCTGGGGCGCGCTCGGACGCGCGGAAGCGGCGCGGCGGCACGCCGAGGCCCGGCGCGCGGCCGTGGAGGAGCGGGCGCGCATCGGGCGGGAGCTGCACGACGTCCTCTCCCACACCGTGTCCGTCATGGTCGTGCAGGCCGCCGCCGCGGACGACGTGTTCGACGCGAACCCCGGGCTCGCGCGGCGGGCCGTCCGGAACCTGGAGGCCGAGGGGCGGCAGGCGCTCGCGGAGCTGCGGCACTTCCTGCGGTCGGTCCGGGACGCCGACGGCGGCGACGCGGACGGGTCCGTCCCCGGCCTGGGAGACTTGGACCGGCTCGCCGCCTCCGTCACCGGCGCCGGGCTGCGGGTCCGGATCCAGCGGGAGGGGATGGCCGAGGTGCGGGTTCCGTCCGGCGTGGGCCTCGCGGTCTACCGGATCGTCCAGGAGGCGCTGACGAACGCGCTGCGGCACGCCCGCGCGGGCCGCGCCGACGTGATGCTGCGGTACGCGGGCGGGCGCCTCGACGTCGACGTCCGCGACGACGGCCCCGGCGCCCTCACGGCCCCCGGCGGCCCGGGTTCCGAGGCGGCGGGGCTCGCCGGGAGCGGGCAGGGCATCGCCGGGATGCGGGAGCGCGCCCTGCTGCTCGGCGGCACGTTCGAGGCCGGCCCCGACCCGGACGGCGGGTTCCGGGTGCGGGCGTCGCTGCCGGTCGGGGAGGCCGGGTGACGATCCGCGTGCTGGTCGCCGACGACCAGGACCTCGTCCGCGCCGGGTTCAGCATGATCATCGAGGCGCGGGACGACCTCACCGTCGTCGGCGAGGCCGGGGACGGCGAGTCCGCCGTCCGCGCGGCCGAGCGGCTGCGCCCCGACGTCGTGCTGATGGACGTCCGGATGCCCGGCGTCGACGGCATCGCCGCCACCCGGCGCATCACCGCGTCCGCCGACCCGCCCAAGGTGATCATCCTGACGACGTTCGACCTGGACGAGCCGCTCTACGCGGCGCTCCGGGCGGGCGCCGCCGGGTTCCTGCTCAAGGACGTCCGGCCGGACGACCTGGCCGAGGCGATCCGGGTCGTGGCGCGCGGCGACGCGCTGCTCGCGCCGTCGGTGACCCGGCGGCTGCTCGACCGGTTCACCGCGACCGAGCCGCGCGCACCCGTCCGGCCAGAGGCGCTCGCGGAGCTGACCGACCGCGAGATGCAGACGCTGGAGCTCGTGGCGCGCGCCGCGTCCAACGCCGAGATCGCGGCGCGGCTCGTCGTCACCGAGGCGACGGTGAAGACGCACGTGTCGAGCATCCTGCGCAAGCTCGGCCTGCGGGACCGCGTGCAGGCGGTCGTCCTCGCCTACGACCTCGGCCTGGTCCGCCCCCGCCCCTCCGCCTAGGAACCCGCGTTCCGGGGCGGCTCTCCGACGAAAGTCGCAAGGCGGAGACCGATCCTTCGTTGGAAGCGCCCCGGGCCGCGCGTTCCTAGCGTTGGCGGCATGATGAAGCGGCGTTCGGGGACGGCCCCGTCTTCGAGGGCGGCCCCGCGGTCGCGGCGGGCGGCGTGGACGCTGGTCCTGGTCGCGCCCGCGGTCGCCGAGCTCACCCTCGGCACCGTCCCGGTCCGGATGTTCTGGCTGGTGCTGCTCTACGTGCCCGTCTACGGCGCCGGGGTGCTGCTGGTCCGGGAGCTGGTCCGCCGCTTCGGGGGCGGGTGGAGCAGCGTCCTGGCGATGGGCCTGGTGTACGGGCTGGTCGAGGAGGGGCTGGCGTTGCAGAGCCTGACCAGCCCGCACCTGTACGGCGCGGCGGACTGGGGGCCGCGCCCCTTCGGCGTCAACGCCCCGTACGCGGAGCTGAACCTGCCGTACCACGCGGTGTTCAGCGTCCTCATCCCGATCGCGCTCGTGGAGCTGGTGTTCCGCCGCCACGGCCGGGCCGCCTACCTGCGGCGCGGCGGCCTGGTCGTCACGGGTCTCGTCGCGGCCCTCGGGGCGCTGCTGCTCCGCGTCTCGGTCCCGCCGTCCGAGGACCCGCACTACGCGCTGCCCGGCGGGGCCGCGCTGATCATCCTCGCGCTGTGCGCGGCGCTGACCGTCCTGGCCCTGGGCGTTCTGCCCCGCCTGCCCCGCCCGCCGCTGCGGGGCGCCCTGCCTGCGCCCCGGGTGCTCGGCATCGTCTGCGGCGCCGCGTCGTTCGGGTACCTCGCCCTGCTGTTCCCGTTCGCCGGCGCCGACCACTCCGCCTTCGTCGCGCGCTCGTGGACGCCCGTCCCGATGGCCGCCGCCGCGCTCCTGGCCGCCGCGACCGCCGTCTTCCTGCGCCGGGCGGGAGGCTGGACGGACCGCCACCGCCTCGCGGCGATCTCCGGCGCTCTCGTCGCGCACACCGCGTTCGGGCTGGTCGCGAACACCGGGAACATCCCGGACGCCCTCGGCCTGATCGTCGTCGCCGCCGCGATGGTCGCCCTGCTCGCCGCCCTCGGCCGCCGCCTCACCGCACCCGGACCGGCCCGCCCGGCTCACACCACCCGGGAGACCTTGTAGGCGATGCCGCCTTCGACGAGGTAGCCCGTCCCCACGCAGACGGCGTCGTTCAGCCACGCGTACCGCTCGGCGCCCGTCTCGAAGAGCGGGGTCGTCCTGAAGTAGTAGCGGGACGGTTCGACGCGGTGCCGGGTGGCGGTGTCGGCCATCTCGTCGCGCAGCTCCGGCGGGGTGGTGTAGCGGCCGCCGTAGGTCATGTGCACGAGGGCTCCGTCGTCGGTGCGCAGCGCGAGCCGGACGTCCAGGCACATCGTCCCGCCGGGGCGGAACAGCGCCCAGTCACCGCCGCCCGGCAGCACCTCGCCGCGCAGGCGGGGTCCCTCGAAGGCGCCGCCCGCGGCGCCGAACAGGACGCGCCGCCCGGCCGGTCCCCTGCCGAAGTCCAGCGGCGGGTCCAGGTCGACCACGATGTCGAACAGGAGCTCCGTCCGGATCTCCCCGACGTCCTTCACACGCGGGTCCGCGAGCATGCGCCATCACCTTTCCCGGTCGCGGAACAGGCGGCGCCGGACGGCGTCGGCCGAGACGCCGGACTGCGCGCACAGCTCCGCGAGGTCGAAGAAGAAGTACTCACCGGCGATCAGATCGTCCTTGAACGCGAACCGGATGAACACCGGCAGCTCGGCGCGGCGCCCGCTGGGCTCGACGCCGAACCGGGTGCCGGTGAGGGTCATCCGGGCCGTCCCCCAGCAGACCAGGGCGTCGCGGTTCGCGGCATGCCCCTGCAAGGCGACGTCGTAGTCCGGGAACGAGGCGAAGAACCGGCGCAGCGCCGCCGCGTTCTCCGCCGGGCCGCGCGCGGTCGTCCCGAAGGCCGGGCTCTCCAGCACCATCTCCGGGTGCAGCAGCGCCATGGCCGCGGGCACGTCCTGGCGGCTCTTGGCGGCGGCCAGCGCCTCCGCCAGCTCGACCATGCGATCGGGGTCCATGCCCGCTCCTCTCCCGCCGACAAGAAAACAATACGATCGATCGTACGTATAGGCAATCTGGCACGATGGACCCGATGAGCGAGGACGACCTCCCGGCCGACGGCCGGCTGCTGCGCGGGGCGCGGACCCGGAAGACCGTCACCCGGCACGCCGTCGACGTCGCCTCCGCCGAGGGGCTCGACGGCCTCAGCCTCGGCCGCCTCGCCACCGACCTGCGGATGAGCAAGAGCGGCATCCAGACCCTGTTCCGGTCCAAGGAGAACCTGCACCTCGCGACCGTCGAGGCGGCCCGCGAGCTGTTCGTCGACGCGGTCGTGCGCCCCGCGCAGTCCGCCCCGCCCGGCGCGGCCCGGCTGCGCGCGCTCGTCGCGAACTGGATCGACTACGCCGAGAAGCCGCTGTTCACCGGCGGATGCTTCTGGGCGGCGAACCTCCCCGACTTCGACAGCAGGCCCGGCCCCGTCCGCGACGCCCTGGCCCGCCAGCACCGGGACTGGCTCGCCCTCCTCGCCGCCGAGTACCGCCGCGCGGCGGCCGCCGGCGAGATCGCGCCGCTCGACGCCCACCTGGCCGCCTTCCAGACCGACGCCGTCCTCACCGCCGCCAACACCGCCCTGCGCCTGGACGAGCCCGGCGCGACCGCCCTGGCCCGCCGCGCGATCGACGGCCTCCTCGCCCCTCCCTGACCCGCCGGACGATCTCCCGGCAGAACTTTCACCGTTCGCGGAACGAAGCTGTCCGGATTGTCCGCGAGGCTTGCACCATGACCTCGAACACCAGCGGAACGCGCGCCGTGACGGCCCGCGAGATCCAGATCACCTTCGACTGCGCCGACCCGGCCGCCCTGGCCGCGTTCTGGGCCGAGGCCCTCGGCTACCGGCTCCAGGACCCGCCCGGCGACTTCCGAACCTGGGACGAGGCCCTCGACGCGATGGGCGTGCCGCCCGAACGCCGCAACGACGCCTCGGCGGTCGTCGACCCGGCGGGCGACGGGCCGCGCCTGTTCTTCCAGCGCGTCCCGGAGCCCAAGCAGGTCAAGAACCGCGTCCACCTCGACGTGCGGGCGGCGCCCGGCCTCACGGGCGACGCGCGGATGGCGGCCCTGGAGGCGGAGGCGGAGCGGCTCGTCGCGCACGGCGCCGCCCGCCTCCAGCGGTTCGAGCCCGCTCCCCCGCTCGGCGCCGGCCACATCATCATGGCCGACCCCGAAGGCAACGAGTTCTGCCTCGACTGACCCGCGCCTCCCGCGGCGGCCGGGGCGTCCGCGCTAGGCGCCGGGTGCCGTGGCCGGACGGTCCTGCGGCGCCCAGGAGAGCAGGATGCGAAGCGCGTCGTCGGACGGCGTCCCCGGCTCGGCGGTGAGGACCATGAGCCGCTGGCCGCTGCCGTCCGGGCTGTTCCAGGTGTCGCAGTCGAGCGTGAGGTCGCCGACCACGGGGTGCCGGTAGCGCTTCGTGCCGTGACCCGCGGAGTTGACGCGGTGCTCGGCCCACCAGGTGCGGAAGTCGGCGTCCTGGACGGACAGCTCCCCGACGAGCCGCGCGAGCTCGGGGTCGTCGGGGTCCTTCGCCGCCTCCATGCGGAGGGCCGCGACGGCGTCGCGGGCGTCGTGCCGCCATTCCAGGTGCATGCCGCGGATGCCGGGGTCGGTGAACATCAGGCGGACGTAGTTGCGCTCACCGGCGGGCACCCGGGCGAAGTCGGTGTAGAGGGCGGCGGCCGCGTCGTTCCACGCCAGGACGTCCATCCGCTTGCCGAGCACGACCGCCGGCGTCCCCGGGAGCCGGTCGAGCAGGCGCCGCACCGCCGGCCGCACCCTCTGGGCGGCGCGGCGGCGGCGCGGCCGGGCGTCGGTCTTGCCCGCGATCTCGTAGAGGTAGGTCTGCTGGTCCTCGTCCAGGCGCAGCGCGTCGGCGAGAGTCTTGAGGACCCCGGCGGACGCCCGGACACGGCCCTGCTCCAGCCGGGTGTAGTAGTCGACGCTGATCGCGGCGATCCGCGCGACCTCCTCGCGGCGCAGGCCCGCGACCTTGCGGCGCCCGTCGTCCTCGGGCAGGCCCACGTCGCGCGGCGTGAGCTGGGCCCGGCGCGCCTTGAGGAAGACCCCGAGGTCCCCGGCCTGCGATGAAGCGGTCATACCGTCCATTGTCGGCGGACCGGGGACGCGTTGGGAGGGCAGGATCCTTCCCAGGCAAGAACCCGCCTCTTACGGGCGCCTCATGGGAGCGCCACCGTGGAACCACGCCGCCGGAATCACCGGCGGCGGCCCCACGAAGCACTGGAGCGTCCCATGAAGATCGACGTCGCCTTCGACAGCAACGGCATCACCCTCGCCGGTCACCTCCACCTGCCCGACACCCCTGCCGACCGCCCGTGGCCGGGCGTGGTCGTCGGCCATCCCGGCACCGGCGTGAAGGAGCAGACCGCGGGACTCTACGCGTCCCGGCTCGCCGCCCGGGGCTTCGCGGCCCTCGCCTTCGACGCCGCCTACCAGGGCGAGAGCGGCGGCGAACCCCGCGGTCTCGAGGACCCGGCCCAGCGCGTCGAGGACCTCAAGGCCGCCGTCTCGTTCCTCACCACGCGCCCCGAGATCGACGCCGGACGCATCGGCGCGCTCGGCATCTGCGCCTCCGGCGGCTACGTCCTGCCCGCCACCGCCGGCGACCACCGCGTCCGGGCCGTCGCCACCGTCAGCGCCGTCGACATCGCCCGCCAGTTCCGGCTCGGCGCCGACGGCGCCCAGGACCCGGCCGTCTTCCAGGGCATGCTCGACGCCGCGGCCGTCGCCCGCACCACCGCCGCGCGCGGCGAGGACCCGGGCGCGCTGCCCCTGTTCCCCGCCACCGCCGAGGAGGCGCGCCGGCTCGGCGGCGAGCACGGCGCCGAAGGCTTCGACTACTACCGGACCCCGCGCGCCGCGCACCCGCGCTCGGCGACGGCCCTCACCTGGTCCAGCGTCGACAGGATCGCCGCCTTCGACGCCTTCGCGCCCGTCCCGCTGATCGGCCCGCGCCCGCTGCTGATGATCGTCGGGACCCGCGCCGTCACGTCCTGGATGAGCGTCAAGGCGTTTCAGAAGGCCACCGGACCCAAGGAGATCCACTGGATCGACGGCGCGAGCCACGTCGACCTCTACGACAGGGAGCGCCACGTCGGGCCGGCGGTGGAGAAGCTCGCCGCGTTCTTCACCGCCGCGCTCGCCGAGCCCCAGGCGCGGGCCGCCTAGCCGGGGGCGTCAGCGGACGACGTCGAACACGTTCTTCTGGATGCCGTTCGCGTACGCCTCGTGCTCGACGAGCTTCAGCTTCTGCGCGTCCTTGTCGGTGCCGCTGAACAGCCGCTTGCCCGCGCCGAGCAGCACCGGGAAGACGAGCAGGTGGTAGCGGTCGATGAGACCCGCGTCGGAGAGGTCCCGGTTCAGGGTGGCGCTGCCGTGGATGATGATCGGGCCGCCGTCGGTCTCCTTCAGCGCGGCGACCTCGTCCAGCGAGCGCAGGATCGTGGTCTCGCCCCAGTCGGAGACGAGGTCATCGTCGGTGAGGGTGGTGGAGACGACGTACTTCGGCATCACCTTGTAGTCGGCGAACTCCGCCATGCCCGGCCAGACGGGGCTGAACGCCTCGTAGCTGACCCGGCCCATCATCATCGCGGCGGCCTCCTTCTGCTCCCGGCCCTTGAGCTCGTACGCCTCCGGGAGGAACTCGATGTCCTTGAAGGTCCATCCGGAGTTGCGGTACTCCGGCTCGCCGCCGGGACCCTCGACGACGCCGTCGAGCGAGACGAAAGCGGTGCTGATCAGAGTGCGCATCTGGGATCTCCCGAGCCTCTCGTGATGGTTCTGAGCGGGCGGGATCATGTCCGCCCTGGGGCCGTTCGCCCCACCTTGGCAGACCGCCCGCCGGTTCAGAACTCATCGCCGCCGAAGACCACTTTCGGCCGCCCGCACTCCGGTAAGTCGCTACTCAGAGTCCGGCGCCGCGCTCTTCAGGACGTCCAGCGCGTCCGCCTTCACGATGACCGCCTTACCCGGCACACCCCGCACCAGACCGCGCGCCTTGAGGATCTTCACCGCCTCCGTCGCGGTGCGCGGGGAGACGTCGCACTCCGCGGCCAGCTCGGCCCCGGAGGGGATGGCCGTCCTGGGCGGGTACGTCCCGTCCGCTATGCGCGCGGCGACCAGGTCCGCCAGCTGCACCCGCAGCGGCGCCTCGCCGTCCAGCTCGACCATGATCCAACGGTATGCGCATGTCGCGTATGCTTCTTAGCTCGCATAGGCTGCGCAGCGTGCGTAGGTTGCCTAAGCTTGGGGTGCCGAAACAGAAGCGCCCCGTCCGGACGTTGCGACCGTCCGAACGGGGCTAGGACCGGACGCCCCAGGAGGCGAACGACCCATGACACCCGATGCTAGGGCGCGGCTTGAGGCGCTCGGGACCGTTCTGCGCGCGCACGGGCTGAGCGCGTGGTTCACGCCGGACGGCCTTCATGTGGAGAACCCGGACGCGGACGGCTGCTGCACCGTCCACCCCTGCCTCGTCATGACCGTGGAACCCCGCCCAGAGGACGCGGGGCGGCCGTGGTTCTGGACGGGGTGGCGTCATCCGGTCGCGGAGGCGGACCGGGTGGCGGACGCCGTCCTCGCGATCAAGGGCCTGCTGGACGGGGCGCCGGGAGCGGCGCCGTGACCGCGCTCGTGACGGCGGCGATCGCGCTCGCCGCGGCGGTGTCGGCGAGCTGGGCGACCGCGCTCACCGTCGGCCGCCGCCCCAGGTACGTCGGCAGGCACCGCGCGCCGTTCTGACGGCGGGTCAGCGGGCGCTGGCGAGGGCGCGGATCAGTGGGTTGGGGTTGGTGGTGTGCCAGGCGAAGGCCCACCGGATGGGCGGGGCGTCGCGGACGAGGATGTAGACCAGGTCGGGTCGGGGGTAGAAGCCGGCCGCCTCGGCGGTCGCGGCGGCGACGGCATGCCCGGCGCTCACCGCCTTGAGCTGGTCTTCCCAGTCGGAGACGGCCGGGCCACGGGCGATCAGGCGTCCGGACGGGGTGCGGAAAGGCTGGAACACCTCCTCCATGGACGCCGGGATCGGCGACCGGTGGGCCATGAAGGTCAGGTCGCCGTAGTCCTCCAGGCTGAGGGATTCGCGGTCGGCGTAGGGGTTGCTGGTGGCCATCGCCAGGACGATCGGTCAGGTGTGGGTGATCGGGCCGACGGTGATGTCGGGTTCGCGGACCGGCAGCCACAAGTGGGCCATGTCGATCTCCCCCGAACGCAGCGGGGTGAGCGGGTCGACGGCGTTGAGCTCGCGGTGCACGAACCGGGCGGCCGGGTGCCGGGCGCGGAACCAGTCCACGATCTCCCGGATCTGCCAGCCCTCCGGGCCCATGCTGCCGAGCGTGAGCGTGCCCGGAACATCGAGGGCGGTGGCCGAGGCCTCTTCGATCCCGTTGATGATCTGCTGGTAGGCGGGCCGGAGGGTCTGGTGGAGACGTTCACCGGCGTGACCCCGCGCCACGGGCCCCGCCCCCCGGACGGCCCAGCGATGTGTCGATTTAGGCGGGGTGCCGTTCGTCTTCGATGTACGACCTCCCGGCACAGGGGAGGGGAACTTGCACCCATGTGAAGGGGGAATCGTCGTGCATGTTGACGAAGAGCTGGCCTCGATCCCGGTCCCGCGCAGCCTGGCCGAGCGACAGGCCTATGCCCGAAACCGGCTCGACACCGACTTCCAGATGTGGCTGGCCACCGGGAGCAATGGCCATGGCGCGCATCTGATCCCCGTGGCCTATGTGCGGGCCGGCTCGGCTCTCTATACCGCGACCTTTGCCAAGAGCAGCACTGTTTCCAACATCAAAGGGCGCCCACAAGCGCGGGTCGCTCTCGGCGACACCGCCGACGTCGTCATGATCGACACCAGCGCGTCCCTTATGGATCTCCCTGACATCGACGCTGACATCGCCGAGCGCTACGCCAAGGTTTCCACAGACCCCCGCACCTCCCCGGAGGGCACGTTCGTCTACCTACGCCTGGACTTCAGGCGCATCCAGGTCTGGAACGGCTTTCACGAATTCGTTGGGCGCACGGTCATGCGGGATGGCCGATGGCTGGACAACCCGGTCGACTGAGGTGATCTTTCGATCACCGATCCGGCCGACCGGATAGCCCGATCCTGATGGCCGCCGCCGAGCCACCACCCCGGGCAGGCCGGGGTCTACCAGGCCATGCTGGAGGTCGGCCGCGCGCAGAAGACCCGCGCCGCACCGTTCGCCCTGCTCGGCACTTCTGAGAACAGGGGGCGTGTACCTGGTGACGCCGTCCTTCACGACAGGCCGATCCCGGAGGGACCTCAGGCGAAGTCGCCGGCGTGCTCCGCGGCCCATTCGGCGTACGTACGGGGCGCGTGACCGGTGAGGTCGGCGACCACCGAGGTGCCAGGGGCGGGCTTGCCGACGGTCGCGGCCATCAGGTCGAACAGCGCGTTGACGAAGTCCGGGTCCATGAAGGCGCCCATCTGCTCGCGCAGCGGACCGTCAGGGATCTCCTCGAAGCGCAGCGGCCGGCCGAGCGCCTCGCCGAGCACGCGGACCTGCTCGGTCTGGGTGAGGGACGCGGCTCCGGTGAGCTCGTACACCCGGCCCTGGTGCCCGCCGTCGACGAGCACCCGGACCGCGACGTCGGCGACGTCCTTCTCGTGGATCATCGAGAACGCGGCGTCCGCGTACGCGCCGCGGATCACCTCGCCGCCCTGGAGCTGCATGCCGAAGGCCAGCGAGTTGATCGCCGGGAACATGATGCGGAGGATCGTCGCGGGAACGCCGGTCGCCGCGATCGCCCGCTCGACCCCGGCGTGATAGGCCGCGATCACGTCCGGCTGCCGGTCCGCGCCGTCGACCACGGCACCCGACGACAGGAAGACGATCCGGCCGACACCCGCCTTGGCGGCCGCCTCGAGGAACGCGGTGGCATCCAGCCCGTACGGCAGGACCAGGAACACGGCGGTCACACCGTCGAGCGCGGCCGCGAACGTCGCGGGCTTCGCCAGGTCGCCCTGGACCACCTCGACTCCTTCGGGGAGACCGGCCTTCTCCGGGGTGCGGGTGAGCGCCCGCACCTGGTGGCCCTCCCGACGCAGCGCCTCGACGGTCTGCCGGCCGAAGTACGCGGTAGCACCGATGACCAGGATCATTGCCGATCTCCTTCTCTCTTGCGGTACCTCCACTCTATCAGAACGGAATACTTTGTTCCACATCGCGCGTCTTCGCGCCCATCCCGGAGCGCGGAGCCGCGTCAGCACCGTCTGCATGGTCGCGGCGTTCCTGAGCGGTGCTGTGTCCGCAGCCGCCGGGGCGCCCGTCTTCGCCGCGGACGGCGCCTCCACGACCCGGTCGGGCGGGCGCCGATCGTCGGCCGGGACGCGATCCGCGACTGGTCGGGCATCACCGTCGGCGAGTCGGGCGGAGACGGCCTCATCCGCGAGGCGCGCGCCTACTTCGATCAGCGGGTCTTCCAAGCGCAACTCGGCTGACGCAGATCACCTATCGGTGGCCGGGTTCTTGAAGTGGGCGGCGGTCTCCGCGTCGGCCGGATAGTAGGACTCGATGGCGACCTCGTCGAGGGTGATGTCCTGCGGGGTGCCGAACGTGGTGATGGTGGAGAAGAGCCGCAGCTCGCGGCCGGAGTGGCGGACGATCATCTGGATGACGACGTCGGAGTCGGCAGGAGGGTCGTCCGGGCCGGGTTCGAGGAGTTCCTCGTAGAGGGCGGCCAGGCCAGGGTCCGGGGCGGCGGCGAGCTGGCGCCGGACCCGGGAGCGGAACACCGCGCGGACGTCGGCCATGTTGACGACCAGGCGGGCGAGGCCGCGCGGGTCCAGGCCGAGCCGCAGCAGGTTGACGGGCGGCCGGAGCAGCTCCGGGTCGACCTCGGCGAGGAACGGCTCGACGGCGGCGTTGGTCATGACGATGTTCCAGCGGCGGTCGAACGCCAGCGCCGGGTACGGCTCGTGCGCGCGGAGCACCCGTTCGACGGCGTTCCGGGCGGCGGACAGCGCGGCGTCGTCGAGCGGCCGTTCGGCGTACCGGGGCGCGAAACCGGCCGCGAGCAGCAGCCGGTTGCGGTCGCGCAGCGGCACGTCGAGCTGGTCGGCGAGCCGCAGCACCATGTCGGCGCTCGGGTTGGAGCGGCCCGTCTCGACGAGGCTGACGTGCCGCGCCGACACGTCGGCCGCGATCGCGAGGTCGAGCTGGCTGAGCCGCCGGCGATGCCGCCACTGCCGCAGGAGCTCCCCGACCGTGTGCACGGTTCCCGAGCGTACTCATCGTGGCGCCGGACGCCATGAAATGGGATTTCATCGACAATCCGCAGCCGCCGCGGAAACACTGCGGCCATGACGAACAAGGACACCGTTCAGCGGGCACTGTCGGAACTGATCGCGACCGGCAGCACCGCCGGACTCGCGCCGCTGCTCAGCGACGACTTCATCCACCACAGGCCGGACGCGACCTCCTCGACCAAGACCGAATGGCTCGCCAACGTGCAGGCGGCGCTCACCCCGCTCGCCGATATGCAGGTCGAGATCCGGCACCTGCTGGCCGACGGGGACCACGTGGTGCTGCACACGCGGCGCCGGCTGCCGGACGGCGGGCCGGAGATCGCGGTCGTCGACATCTGGCGGGTCGACGGCGGGCTGATCGCCGAGGCGTGGGAGATCATCGAGCCGACCGCCCACGCCGCGGCCAACCTCACCTGGTGGGAGCCCGCCGCCGCCCGGTGACCCGCCGGGCGGGGCCGGCGGTCACAGCTCGAACTCGGCGGGCGGCAGGCCGACGGCGAAGCACGCCTCGCGGACGACGGCCTTCTCCGCGTCGTCGAAGTCGCCGTCGGCGCCGCCGATGACGATGCCGATCTGGATGACGGCGCGGGCCTCGGCGGGCTTCTTCTTCACCTTGCCGATGTCCTGGAGGACCGCGACCTTGCCGAAGTCGAAGTCGGCGGTGAGCTTGGCCACGTAGTCGTTGAAGCGGCGCTGCAGGTCGTCGGCGGGGAAGTTCTGCAGCACCTCGTTGCCCATGATGAGCGACGCGGTGCGCTGCCGCTCGGCCGGGTCCACGTCGCCGTCGGCCGCCGCGACCAGCGCGCACATCGCCATGCTCGCGTCGCGGAACGCTCCGCTCGTCAGTTCGTTCTTCTTGTTGAGCAGCTGCGTCTGCATCGTCTGGGTCGACTCGCGGAGCCTGTTCCAGAGAGCCATCGCTTCCCTTCCCATCGCCGTGCGGACGGTCCGCACCTTCTTCTACAACTGTAGTAATTGAGGGAAGGTTCCCGGGCGCGGAACGAGGGCGGGGCCGCCGTCGGCCCCGCCCTCGGAAAGCGGCGTCTCAGGCCCGCAGACCGCTCACGTAGTCGGCGAACCGCTCGTCCACCTCTTCGGCGGTCAGGCCGAAGTCCTCCAGCGAGTAGCGGTGCGCGGGCTTCGCGGCGCTCGTGGTGCTCTCGCCGTGCAGGCGCGCCATCGCCGTCCGGGCCTCGCCGGTGAACGGCAGCCCGAAGTGCGCGTAGACGCCCTCGACCGTGCCGATCGGGTCGCGGACGAAGTCGTCGTAGTGCACGTCCGCGAACCGCGCCTGGTCGTGCCGGGCCCGCTCGGCGCGGAACGCCTCCAGGCCGCGGCTCCACAGGTCGAGCTGGTCGCGGCCGATCGTCGCGCCGGTGAAGACGTCCGACCAGCCGGCGGTGGCGTGCGCGGCGAGGCTGCACATCGACGCCATGGCGGTGCGCGGCGTCCGGTGCGTCTGGACGATCAGCGCGTCCGGGTAGACCTCCAGCAGCGCGTCGAGCGCGAACAGGTGGCTCGGGTTCTTCAGCACCCAGCGGCGGCCGGGGTCGTTCATGCCGATGAGCTGGAGGTTGCGGCGGTGCCGGGCGTAGGCGGGCGTCCAGTCCTGCCCGGCGAGCCAGGACGAGTACGTCGGCAGGTGCGCCAGGCACTCGAACGAGATCGACAGCATGTTCTGGCGGAGGAGCTGCCAGCACTCCTCGACGGAGTCCGCCGAGATGTAGTGGACGCCCATGAACTCCGGGTTCTCGACATGGTGCTTGCGGTACGCGGCGTCGATCGCCTGGTAGAGCGGGTCGTCCGCCCAGGTCTCGCGGGGCGGGCGCGGCTGCGGGATCTCCGCGAGCCACAGGTCGAGGCCCTGGTGGGCGGGGTCGGCGGTGAGCAGCCGGTGCAGCGCCGTCGTGCCGGTGCGGGGCAGCCCGGTGACGAAGATGGGCCGCTCGATCGGCACGTCCGCGTACCCGGGGTGCTTCTTCCAGGCGGCCTCGGAGAACTGCCGGGCGGCGAGGGCGCCGCGCAGCATCGCGCGCTGCGCCTTGTTCCCGGCCGGGGTGAGGCCGGCGTCCTTCGCCAGCGAGTCGAGCAGGACCTCCAGCCCGCCGAGGTAGTCGTCGTCACCGAACTCCGTCATGCCGGTGACCTTGCGCGCGGACGCGTGGAGGTCCTCGACGGTCCCCACGCTGTCGCGGCCTGCGCTCATCGCTGTGCCTTCCTCAACAGGGCGCCTTCCTAGTGGTGCCACTCGCCGGAGTTGACGTCCAGGCATTGCCCGGTGACCGCGCGCGCCAGCGGCGACAGCATGAACACAACGGCGTCGGCGACCTCGTCCGGTTCCGGGAGTTTCCGCAGGTCGGTGGTGGCGGCGTTCTCGTCGTACACCTGCTGCGTCGGGACGCCGCGCTTCTCGGCGAGGTGGTTGAAGTACCACTGGAGGTTGTCGGCCCAGATGTAGCCGGGCGCGATGGTGTTGACGCGGATGCCGCGCGGCCCGAGCTCGGTGGACAGGTTCTGCGTCATCGCCAGCAGCGCGGCCTTCGCCATCTTGTAGGCGCCGAAGGTGCGCCGCGAGTGCCGCAGCACCGCCGAGTTGATCATCACGACGGAGCCGCCGCGCTCCTCCAGGGCGGGGACGAGCAGCTTCGTCAGGCGCAGCGCGGCGAGCACGTTCGTCTCGAACCCGGCGCGCACGGCGTCGATGTCGACCTTCATCAGGTCCCGCAGCGGCGGCGTCGCGAACGCGTTGTTGACGAGGCCGTCGACCCGTCCGAACGACGCGACGGCGGTCTCGGCGAGCCGTTCGCACGCCGCGGCGTCGTTGATGTCGGTCGGGACGGTGACGGCGCGGCGGCCGAGGTCCTCGACCTCCTTGGCGACCTCGGCGAGCCGGGTCTCGTTGCGCGCGGCGAGGACGACGTCGGCGCCGGCCTTGGCGCACTGGAGCGCGAGGCCGCGGCCGAGCCCGGGGCCGACGCCCGACACGACGACGACCTTGTCCTTGAGCAGTCCGGAACCCATCAGCCGAGCATCCTCCGCGCCACGGCGACCTGGCGGGCCGCGATCCGTTCCTTCCACTCCCCCGGGGTGACGCGCTGGGCCTCGTAGTGCGGCAGGACGCGCGGCAGCTCGTCGAACTTGACGATCTCGGCGGTCGGGCCGTCGGCGGGGGTGAGGTCGCGGGTGAGCCGCTGCCAGCGGAACTGCAGGTAGCCGCGGCTGTGGCCGGTCCGCTCGATCCAGTTGGCGAGACCGGGGTCGCGCTCGCTGACCACGTAGCGGATCTTGCCGTCCGGGTCCACGCGGGCCTGGTCGCGGGTGAGGCTCGTCTGGTGGTTGATGTAGTCGAGCGAGATGTACCACATGCTGCCGAGCTGGAAGCCCATGTACGGCGCCACGGACGGGTCGGCGGCGGGCGCGGTGATGACCATGACCTCGTCGTCGGCCAGGTCGTAGTGCCCGACGGACGAGAACTGCGTCGCGAGGCCACCGGGCGTCGCGCGCGGTTCGGTCAGCGTGTTGACCGGCAGCTTCAGGTAGTGCCACTCCGGGAACGCCAGGAAGGTCTTGATCCGGGACACCAGCATCTTCCCGGCCACCGCGTACCGCCGTGCCATCTTGGACGACGGGACGGGCTCCGGGGACGTCCCGAGGGTGTCGGCGCGGTGGATGCGGATCTCGCCGGGCCGGTCGTTGTCCCAGTCGGAGAACACCTCGCGGACGATCAGCATCGCCGAGCCGGGCGCGAGCGCGACGTAGTCGTCCCCCTCGCCGTCCTTCGGCGGGCCGAACCGCACCCGGAAGCTCCCGTCCTCGCCGATCGTCAGCTTGCGGTCGTCGAACGCGGTGAGGCTGTCGGGCGACTGCGTCGGCGAGTAGTCGCCGTTCATGATCTGGAAGCTGAGGTCGGCGGTGGTGCCGCGGCGGCCGGTCACGACGTACTCGGCGTCGTCCCTGAGGTAGGCGTGGAAGTACAGCGTGTCCGGGTTGTCCAGGCCCAGCTTGGTGTAGGGGCCGGTGGACGAGGCGAAGTACGGGTGGTCGTGCTGGTAGGCGCCGACCATGTGCAGCGACGCCTTGATGCTGCCGGCGAGGTAGTCCAGGCCCTCGGCGAGGTCCTGGTCCGTCCTGACGAACGGCGCGTTGCGGATGATCTGCTCGGCCTCGACGATCGCGTCGGCGAACGGGCGCGTCGCGGCGTCGGAACGGTCTGTTGCGTCGGTGGCCACCGGGCTCTCCTGGGGACGCGGGATCGGCGCGTGCGCGGGGCGCTGCTCGCGCGCATCGGACCGGACGGTAGAACGCGTTCTATGTGCGGGTCAACGAACGGGTCCCGATCACCGGGAGCCGGGCACCGGCGTGGTGAACTTCAGGCTCGGGACGTCGTCGAGCGACACCATGTACTCGTACGTCCGCTTGTGCCCGGTCCTCTCCACCAGCCAGCGGCCGTCCTCGCCGCGCCGGTAGACGTCGCGGTAGAACGCGGCGCCCCGGATGAGCAGCCGGTGCTCCGGGATGATGATCGTGTCGTCGAGGGACCAGACGCCGGTCGCCCGGTCGCCGTCGATGTCGATCTCGGGGGCGCCCGCGGTGTGCGCGCTGATCTTGTCGTCGCCCAGGTTGCCGCGCATGTACTCGACGATCGCGTCCCGCCCCTCCAGGCGGAGGGTCTTGCGGAGCACGGGGGTGTCGTACTCGGCGACGGCGCCGGGGAGGAACAGCCCGGCGAACTCGTCCCACTGCTTGAGGTCGACGCAGCGCAGGTAGCGGTGCTTGAGCCGGCGGATCTCTTCCAGGGCTTCCAGGTCCATGCGAGACAGCCTGACCGGTCCGCCCGCCCAAGACAAGAACACGTTCTAAAAATCCCCGGACGCGGCGGCCCGCGCCGCGCGCCGGCGGCGCTGCTCCGCCACGTCGGCGACCGGGGCCGAGAGCAGGAGCGTGCGGGTGTACGGGTGCTCGGGGGCCGCGGTGACCTGTGCGGACTCGCCCGTCTCGACGATCCGGCCGCGGTGGATCACCGCGACGCGGTGGCTCATGGAGCGCACCACCGACAGGTCGTGCGAGACGAACAGGTAGGCGACGGCGGTCTCCTCCTGGATCTCCAGCAGCAGGTCGAGGATGGTGCGCCGGGTCGTGAGGTCGAGCGCGGACACGGGCTCGTCGCAGACGATCAGCCGCGGCCGCAGCGCGAGCGCGCGGGCGATGGCGATCCGCTGCCGCTGCCCGCCGGAGAACTCGCGCGGGAGCCGGTGCGCGGCGTCGGCGGGCAGGCGGACCCGGTCGAGCAGCGCGGCGATGCGGGCGCGGGTGCCGCGCGCGTCGCCGCCCTGCGCGATGAGCGGCTCGGCGAGGGTGTCGCCGATCGTCAGCGACGGGTTCAGCGACGTGTACGGGTCCTGGAAGATCACCTGGAGGTCGCGGCTGAGCGCGCGGCGGCGGGCGGCGGTCGCGGTGTCGATGCGCTCCCCGTCGAAGACGACCGTGCCGGACGCGACCGGGACGAGGCCGAGGATCGCCCGGCCGATCGTCGTCTTCCCCGAGCCGGACTCGCCGACGAGGCCGAGCGTCTCGGCGGGCCGGACGTCCAGGTCGACGCCCTTCAGCACCTCGATGCGGGCGCGCCGCCGCCCGCCCGGGAAGGACACGCGGACGTCGCGCAGCGACAGCAGCGGGCCAGTAGGTGACGCGGTGGTGCTCACGCGGTCTCGCTCCTCGCTTCGACGGACCGCCAGGGCGGGCGCGGGGGCGCGTCGTCCAGCACGGCGTCCAGCAGCCCGCGGGTGTAGGGGTCGCGCGGGTCCCGCAGGACCCGGTCGGTGGGGCCGGTCTCGACGATCCGCCCGCCGTTCATCACCGCGACGCGGTCGCAGAGGTCGGCGACGACGCCGAGGTCATGGGTGACGAGCAGGACGCCGAGGCCGCGCTCGGCCCGGAGGCGGCGCAGCAGGTCCAGGACGTCGGCCTGGACGCGGACGTCCAGCGCGGTGGTGGGCTCGTCGGCGACGAGCAGCGCCGGGTCGCAGGACATCGCCCCGGCGATGAGCACCCGCTGCGCCATCCCGCCGGAGATCTGGTGCGGGAAGCGGCGCAGCACCCGCTCGGGCTCGGGGATCTCGACCATGCGGAGCAGGTCGAGGGCGCGCTCGGCGGCCTGCCTGCGGGACATTCCCATGACGTGCCGCATCGGCTCGGTGAGCTGGCTGCCGATGGTGAACGCCGGGTCGAGGTTGCTCATCGGCTCCTGAGGGACGTACGCGACGGTCGTCCCGCGCAGCCCGCGGTGCCGCCGCTCGGACAGCCCGGCGACCTCCCGGCCCGCGACGATCACGCTGCCGCGGGTGACGCGCCCGCCGTCCGGCAGGATCCCGAGCACCGAGAACGCGGTCTGCGTCTTCCCGGACCCGGACTCGCCGACCAGCCCGACGATCTCGCCCGGCCGGACGTCCAGGTCGATGCCGTGGACGACCTCGGCCTCGGAGCCGTCGGGACGCGCGTAGGCGACGGCCAGCCCGCGGATCGACAGCAGCTCGGCGCGGTCGTCCCCGGGGACGTCCCCCGCCGGGGCCTCGACCGGAGCCGGGGCTGCGGCGGCACGGCGGCGGCGCCGGGCGGGCGGCGTGCCGGTGCGGTCCTCCAGCGCGTCCCGCAGCGCGGTGGCCAGCAGGACGAGGGCGCCGGTCGTCACGCCGAGGGCGAGGCCCGGCCACAGCAGCAGCATCGGGGCGCGCTGGATGTTCTGGAACGCCTCGTTCAGCATCGCGCCCCAGGTCGCGGCGGAGCCGCTGCCGACGCCGAGGAACTCCAGGCCCGCCTGCAGGCCGATGGCCAGCCCCGCGACCAGCGCGATCTGGATGATGACGGGCCCGCGCACCACGATCAGCACGTGCCGGGCGACGATCCGGAGGTCGGACAGCCCGGACACCCGCGCCGCGTCCACGTACGGCTCGCCGCGCACGTCGGCGACGATGCCGCGCACCAGCCGGAAGAACGACGGAGCGACGAGGAACCCGAGGACGACCATCAGGACCCACACGTTCGAGCCGAGGACGGCGCGGGACGCGAGCAGCACCACCATCGCGGGCAGCGCCATCACCAGGTCGGCCGTCCAGCTCGCGGCGGCGTCGAACCCGCCTCCGCGGTACCCCGCGTACAGGCCCGCGGGGACGCCGAGCACCAGCGCGATCGCCACGCTGACGACCGCGCCGCCGAGCGTGCCGCGACCGCCGTACAGCAGGCGGGACAGGATGTCGCGGCCCGCGGAGTCCATCCCGAGCGGGTGCCCGCCGCTCGGCCCGTCGAAGGCGTGGGCGAGCGACGCGGCCTGCGGGCCCTGCGGCGCGAGCAGCGGCGCCAGCACCGCGGCCACCACGAGCAGCGCCAGCAGCAGCAGCGACGCTGCGCCGAGCGGGTTGCGGACCAGCCGGCCGAACGCGCCCCGGCGGCGGACGCCCTCGGTCACGCCCTCGGTCACACCGGTGGTCACTCCCCCGGTCACGCCCTCGGTCATGACCGCCTCGCCTTCGGGTTCAGCCAGCCGACCAGCACGTCGGTGACCAGGTTGATCAGGACCACGCCGACGACGGTGAGCATGACGAGCGCCATGACCACCGGGATGTCGCCGCGCGAGGTGTAGGTGACGGTCATGCCGCCGATGCCGGGCAGCCCGAAGATCTGCTCGACCAGCACCGCGCCGCCGAGCAGCCCGACGAACTGCATGCCGAGCAGCACCAGCGCCGGCGCGGACGCGTTGCGCAGCACGTGCTTGAACACGATCCGCGGCGCGGACAGGCCGCGGGCGCGCAGCGTCCGGACGTAGTCCTGGCGCAGGACGTCGATGACGGCGCCGCGCACCTGCTGCGAGACGCCCGCGACGGACGCGATCGACAGCGACGCCACCGGCAGCGTGATCGTGGACAGCCAGCCGCCGGGCGACTCGGCGAACGGGGTGTAGCCGATGGCGGGGAACCAGTCCAGCTTCACCGCGAACACCAGCACGAGGACGAGCGTCACCAGGAAGCCCGGCAGCGCGTACCCGGCGACGCCGAGCACCTGCACGAACCGGTCGACGGCGCCGCGCCGCACCCCGGCCCACACGCCCAGCAGGAACGACACGACGGCGGTGACGAGCGTGACGCCCACCATCAGGCTGACGGTCACCGGCAGCCGGTTGGCGATCGCCTGCGTGACGTCCTCGCTGGTGAACCAGGACGCGCCGAGGTCGCCGCGGACGGCGTGCGACAGCCAGTCGGCGTACTGGACGAGCACGGGCCGGTCGAGGCCGAGCGCGGCGTTCTTCGCGTCGACCGCCGCCTGGTCCGCGCTCTGCCCGAGCAGCTGCCGCCCGACGTCGTTGTCCGGGATCGACAGCAGCAGGTACGACAGCAGGGAGATGACGAACAGGAGCACCGCTCCCCCGGCCAGCCTCCGCACGACGAACCTCAGCATCGGCCTCCTCCTTCTCCGTCCCCGTCCTCGGCCCCGCCCCCGGCCCCGTCCCCGGCGTGGGCCGCCCCGGCCGCGTCGGCGGCCGGAACCGCGACCGCGTTTGGGGGCGTGAGGAGCCGCATCACGTCGGCGATCGGCTGCTCCATGTCCATCGAGCGGTCCACGAGCCACTGCATCTGGACGCCGTCGGCGACCGCGACGAACAGCGCCGCGAGCCGGTCGGGCGGGACGTCCGAGCGCATCCGTCCCTCGTCCATGCCGGCGCGCAGGAACGCGGCGACCTGGCCGCGGATCAGCGGGTACCGCTCCGCGAAGTGGCCGTGCGCGGGATGCCGCGGGTCGCCGGCCGCCGCCGCCATCGACACGAACAGCTCCACGAGCCCGGGCGTGGACGTCCCCTCCCGGACGATCCGCCGGTAGGTCTCCGGGGTGTGGTCCGGATGCCGGAGGCGGGCCGTCTCGTCGCGCATCCGGAGCACCTGCGCCAAGAGGTCCTCCTTGGACTCGAAGTAGTGCATCAGGCCGGGCAGGCTGAGGCCGCACCGGTCCGCGACCTTGCGCAGGGAGGTCCCCCGGTACCCCTCCGCCGCGAAGACCTCCAGCGCGGCCAGGAGGATCTCCTTGCGCTTGGCCTGGCCCTTCTCGTACGGCCCCCGTCTCGCCATGGCGGTGTCGGCTCGCGCTTGCGCCGCGTCAGGACGCGGGCGCGTAGTCGTAGACCGACGGGACGCCCATGCCCGACTGCGGCACCGCCTTGACGCCGTCCCCGGCGACGAGCAGGTACTTCATCCGGTAGAAGGGCGCGAACCACGCCTGCTCGACCAGGTGCTTGTTCAGCTCCTTGGACGCGGCGGCGGCCGCGGCGTCGTCGCCGGCCTGCACCTGCCCGAGCAGCCGCCGCACGGTCGGGTCGGTGGTGCCGAACATGTTGAACGCCCCGGGCGTCACGAGGTCCTGGTCGGTCAGCCAGTCGACGTCCGGCTGCCCGATGTTCATCACCATCGCCGAGTAGGCGCGGTCGCGGTACACCTTCTGCACGGCGCCCGCGGCGTCCATCTGGTCCCAGGCGACCTTGATGCCGACCGCGCCGAGGTCGGTCTGGATCGAGGAGGCCAGCGCGTCGCCCATCGACGGCACGCGCGGCAGCTTCAGCGTGAACCCGTTCCCGTACCCGCCCTGGGCGAGGAGCCGCTTGGCCTTGGCGGGGTCGTGCGGGTAGTAGGCGTCGAGGCTCGGGTCGTAGCCCTTGGTCCCGGGCCCGAACACCTGGTCGGTGACCTCGCCGCGGCCCTGCCGGATCTTGTCCAGCATCGTCTTCCGGTCGAGCGCGTAGTTGATCGCCTGGCGCACCTCGGGCTTCTTCAGCGCCGGGGTGCGGACGCCGTTCCGGTCGAACAGCAGCAGGCCCTGGAAGTCGAAGGCGAACGGGGTCCTGGTCAGCCGCCCGTCGGACGCCACGGCCTGCTGCTGCCCCGCGTCCTGGAGGACCGCGGTGTCGATCTGCCCGGTCTTCAGCCCGTTGACGACCGCGGTCTCGTTGTCGAAGACGCTGATCGTCAGCGTCGTGAACTTCGCCTTCTCGCCCCAGTAGTCGTCGCGGCGGTCGTAGACGTACTTGGTCCCGACCGCGGTCTTGGACTTGTCCAGGACGTAGGGGCCGGTGCCGACCGGGGCGGTCTTCAGGCTCCCGTCCTTGAGCTTGGCGGGGCTCGCCATGAGCCCGGCGGCGTCGCTGAGGTAGAACAGCAGGCCCGGGTCGGGCTCGGACAGCTCCAGCACGGCGTGCGCCGGGTCGACGACCTTGACGTCCTTCACCGACTTCGCGTACTTGGCGCCGCCCCCGCCGCCGTTCTTGAAGTGGTCCAGGTTCGCCTTGACGGCGGCGGCGTCGAAGGCCGTCCCGTCGGTGAACTTCACGCCGGTGCGCAGGGTGAGCGACAGGTGGGTGCGGTCCTTGTCGTAGGACCACTGCGTGGCGAGCATCGGCTTGTACGAGCCGTCGGCGTCCCGCTTGATCAGCGTGTCGTACGTCGCCTGGAAGAAGGGCAGCGCGCTGCCGATGGCGTCGGCCGGGTCCAGACTCTGCGCGTTGGTCAGCGTCGCGACGTCGAGCTCGGCGGCGCCGCCGCTCGCCGAGCCGCCGCCTCCGCAGCCCGTCAGCACCAGCGCGGCCGCGGCGCAGGCCGCCGAGGCCGCGATCCGGGTGGAGTACCTCGTCATGATCTCTCCGTCTGGAGGGCCGGGACCAGCGTCGCCGGCGGGCGTCCGGGACGGCGCCGCAGCGGGGACGGCGGTCCGTCGATTGGCGAAAACCGTAATCTGATCGGTTTCTGCGCGTCAATGCTTCCGGGCGAGAAAACCGATCGTTATACGGTTTTGATCCGCCGCCGGCGCGACCGGCGGCCGACACCGGCCGTACCCGTGTCCGTCGAGCGTGCTTTACCCTGTTTGACCTGGGCGTGGGCGCCCGCCGACGCGTCCCGGGCCGTCAGCCGACCGGCCCGGGGAAGGCCGTGACCGAGCACAAGATCGGCCCCCGGTGTGCCACAGGGGGCGTGAGGGATGTACGGTCGGCCGTTGAGCGGCTCGCGCAGGGTCCCGCCGGGCCGTCGTGGGGAAAAGAGGGCTGAGCCGTCCGCGCGCTACTCCTGCGCCCCGAGGGGCGCCGCACCGGCCACGACACCGACGTCCGCCGGCCGCGCCGCAAGCGGCCATGGCTGATCGGCGAGCTGGCGATCGTCTTCGTGCTGCTCCAGGTCTACGGCTACATCCGGTCGCTGGCCGACACGCGCTACGGCCCGGCGCTCTCCCATGGCCGGGACGTCCTGAGCATAGAGAAGCACCTCGGCCTCGATCTCGAACTCCGCACCAACCACTGGTTGACGCGGCATCACGATCTGTCCGAGGTCGCCGTCTGGATCTACCAGCACATGCACACCGGCTTCACGATGGGCATCCTGCTGCTGTGCTACCTCGCCGGGCCCGGCGTCTACCGGCCCGCGCGCAACGCCCTCGTCCTGACCAACCTCGCCGGGCTGGTCGTGTTCTTCGTCCTGCCGGTGATGCCGCCCCGGCTGCTGCCGGACGAGGGGTTCGTCGACTCGGTGGCCATGGCCGGCTTCGGGACCGTCCACAGCCCCGGCGGCGTCGAGGCCGACCAGTTCGCCGCCATGCCGTCCCTGCACATGGGATGGGCGGTGTGGGTCGCGGTGGTCATCATGGCGCTGCTGCCGCGCCACCGCGTGCGCTGGATCGCCGTACTGCACCCGATCGTCACCGCGATCGTCGTCGTGGTGACCGCCAACCACTACGTGCTGGACGTGATCGCGGGCGTGGCGGTGTCCATGGCGGCCCTCTTCGGGACCGGCCTGGTCTGGGCGGGCAACGGGACGACCTACGCGGCCGGCCAGCTGATCAAGCGCAACCGCCCCGCGCCCGTCCCCGACCCCGCACCCGCGGACGTGCCCGACCCCGCGGACGTCGCGGACGTCGTCGGCGTCACGGACGTCGTGGACGCGAAGCCCGGCGAGGCGGACGGCGAGGCCCCCGTCCCCGCCGAACCGGCGGCGAGCGCGGGCGCGCTGGACTCCGGCCGGCCCGTGGCGGACGCCGGCTAGCCCGTGAGGGACTGGGTGCCGAGGACCGCGAGGAGCGCCAGCCGGTCCGCGTCCTCGGTGCCGGGCTCCGCCGTGTAGATCATGATGCGCAGGTCGGGGCCGCGCACCGTCAGCACGTCGCAGTCCAGCGTGAGCGCCCCCACCCGCGGGTGGTCGATGGTCTTGCGGGACGCCTCGTGCCGGCCGACCGTCCCGGTGTCCCACAGCTCGGCGAACAGCGGGCTCTTGGCGTGCAGCTCCGCGATCAGCCGCTGGAGGCCCAGGTCGGCGTGGTAGCGGCCGGCGGCGTCGCGCAGGTCCCCGGCCAGTGCCGCCAGGAACTCGCGCCGCTCCTCCGGCGTGTACCGGACGCGGTTCTCCGGCCCGAGGAAGTTGCGCCACACGCCGTTCCGCTCGATCCCCCGCCAGCCGGACGTGTCGCCCATCAGCGCCGTGTACATCGGGTTGGCGAGCAGCAGCGTCCACGCCGCGTCGTAGACCGCGACGGGCGTCCCGGACAGCCGGTCCAGCAGCCGCTGGACGCTCGGCGTGATGTACGCGGGCACCGCGTCCGGGCCGGGCGGCACCAGCCCGGCGAGGTGGAACATGTGCTCGCGCTCGTCCGCCGAGAGCCGCAGCGCGCGGGCCAGCGCCTCGACGACCTGCGGCGACGGGTTGGACGCGCGGCCCTGCTCCAGCCGGGTGACGTAGTCGACGGAGATCCCGGCGAGCTGGGCGAGCTCCTCGCGGCGCAGCCCGGCGGTGCGCCGGTGCCCGCCCGCGGGCAGCCCCGCCGCCTCCGGGGGGACCCGGTCGCGCCAGCGGTGCAGCGTCCTGCCGAACTTCCCCGGTGCCATGCCCCCAGTCTGCCCGCTCCCGCCGGGGGCCTGCCTGGTACCGCCGTTCCCAGGAAGACGGGACGACTGGCTGCCCGCAGCGTCCTGCCGCAGGCTGGAGACATGACGACGACACTGATCACCGGAGCGAACAAGGGCCTGGGCCACGAGACCGCACGGCGGCTCATCGCCGCGGGCCACACCGTCTACATCGGCAGCCGCGACGCCGAGCGCGGCCGCCGCGCCGCCGCCGAGCTGGGCGCGCGGGCGGTCGTCCTCGACGTCACCGACGACGCGTCCGTCGAGGCCGCCGCGAAGGCGATCGAGGCCGACGGCGGCCTCGACGTGCTGGTCAACAACGCCGGGATCGAGGCCCGGCTGCCCGACAACGGCGTGCCCGGCGCCGCCGACGTCACCGCCGACCAGATGCGGACGGTCTTCGAGACCAACGTGTTCGGCGTGGTCCGCGTCACGCACGCGTTCCTGCCGCTGCTGCGCCGGTCGGAGGCGCCGGTCATCGTGAACGTGTCCAGCGGGCTCGCCTCGTTGGCGGGGGTCAGCGACCCGGCCTCGCCCGCGTACGCCTACCCTGGCGTCGCGTACCCGGCGTCCAAGGCGGCGGTCAACATGGTCACCGTGCAGTTCGCGAAGGCGTTCCCGGAGATGCGGATCAACGCGGTCGAGCCCGGGTTCACCGCGACGGACCTGAACGGCCGCACCGGCACGCAGACCGTCGAGGAGGGCGCCGAGATCATCGTCCGGATGGCGCGGGTCGCGCCGGACGGCCCGACCGGCGGCTACTTCGACGCCGAAGGCCGCCTCCCCTGGTGACCTACCCGGGGGTGTGGACGATCTCGCGCTGCCACTCGCCGCGCGGCTGGACGTGCAGGCGCCAGTAGTGCTCGGCGATGCGGTCGGGGTCGAAGAACGTCCCCGGGGCGACGGGGCCGTCCACGGTCACGCTCGCCGCGTGGACGCCGGACGGCCCGTACTCCTGGTCGAGCAGGGTCACCAGCGTCCGCACCCCGGCCTTGCCGAGCGAGAGGCTGACGTACCCCGGCTTCGGCTCCGGCATGCCGCCGGTGACGATGAACGTGCCGCTCCCGCGCCGCGCCATGTCCGGCGCGACGCGGGCGGCGGCCGTCAGCGCCCCGCCGACGTTGACCGCCCAGGCGTCCATCTGCGCGCGGGCGGACAGCTCGCCGATCCGGTCCGGGCGGACGAGCGCCGCGTTGTAGACCACGGCGTCCGGGACGCCGAACTCGGCCGACGCCGCGTCCAGCGCGCCGCGCAGCGCCGCCTCGTCGGCGGCGTCGGCGGCCAGCTTGAGGACGGGCTCCGTCGCCTCCTCGATCTCGGCGAGCTTCCCTGGGTTGCGCCCGATGAGGGCGATCGGCATCCCCTCGCGGGCGAACCGCCGCGCGACGGCCGCGCCGATCCCCGGCCCCGCCCCGATGACCACTGCTCCCGGCATGTCGTCTCCCTTCGTCGGCCGCGACGCTAGGGCCTCACACCGGTGTCAAGGTCAAGCGCTAGTCGTCGATCTCGGCGAGGGCGGGCACGGCGCCCGCCTCGGCGCGCTCGCCCCGAGAGCGGACGTACCGCGACAGCCACCAGCTGAACCCGCTGAGCGCGACCAGCCCGACCGGCGCGATCCACACCATCGGGGACCCGGGCTCGCGCAGCGCCTTGCCGAGCCCGGTGTAGACGAGCGTCCCCGGGATGATCCCGGCGAAGGTGCCCGCGATGTAGGGCGCGAACCGGACGCCCGCGACGCCCGCGCCGTAGTTCACCACCCCGAACGGGAACAGCCCGACCATCCGCAGCACGAGCACCGACTCGAACGCGCGGCGCGACAGGTACGCGTCGAGCCGGGCGAGCCGCCCGGACCCGGCGTAGCGGGCCACGGCCGGGCGCCCCAGCGCCCTGGCCAGCGCGAACGAGATCGCGGCGCCCGCGGTGGCGCCGACCAGGACCGACCCCACGCCGACGGCGACGCCGAACAGCGCCCCGGCGGACGCGTTCAGCACCGATCCGGGCACCAGCGCCGTGACCGCCAGGGCGTAGCAGACCGCGAACACGAGCGGCCCCCACCACCCGAGCGAGTCGACCCAGGCGCTGACGTCGCCCCACACCGCGCCCCCGGCGATCGCCACGACCACGCCCACGCCGAGCAGGACCGCGCCCAGGACCAGCAGCTTCACGACGGCGGCCCGCGACACGGGCGGGCCCCCGCTCGGCTCCGGTTCCTGCGCGGTCTCGCCCGCGTCCGGCGGCGGCACGGGCGCGGCGGCGGGATGCGGGCTCATGTGTCTCCTGCCGGTGTGGATGGGTGTCCGTTTCAGGCTACGAGGCGAACCTGAGAGAACACGACCGGCCGCCTCCGCGGCCACCGCCGGACGCGAGATCGCCGTAGGGACCGACAAGCCGGCACATCTTGTCTACCATCCGGACTGCCGGGGATCGCGAGGCGAGGGCGGGTGCGTGGGGCAGTGGCCGACGAGCGGGTGCATCTGGCGAACGCCGACCGGCTCCGCCGGCGCTGCGAGTACGAGGCGGCCGAGGCCGAACTGGCCGCCGCGGCAGAGCAGGCGGACGGGGCGGGCAGGGCGGCGGTCGAGCTGGCCTGGGGGCGGCTGGAGTTCGACCGGGACGACTTCGCCGCCGCGCTGGCCCGGCTCACCGAGGCGGCGGCGCTCGACCCCGGCTCGGAGGACGCGATCGGCTGGCAGGTGGCCGCGCTGGAAGGGCTGTGCCGCTTCGACGAGGCGCGCGGGACCGCCGAGGACGGCCTGGCGCGCTTCCCGCACAGCGCGACGATCGGGGTGGCACTGGCCCGGCTGCTGAACGTGCTGAAGCACCCCGACGCGGCGCTGGCGCGGCTCGACCACGTCCTGGACCGGTGCCCGGACGACGAGAACGCCCTGGAATGGAAGATCGAGATCCTGGCCGGGCTGGGCCGGTACGCCGAGGCGGAGCGCGTCGCGGAGATCGCCCTGGCCCGCCACCCCGAGTCGCCCGGCATCAGCGAGAGCGTCGGCGACATCTACCGGAAGCAGCATCGCTTCGACGCCGCGCTCGACCGCTACGAGAAGGTCCTGGGCGCGCACCCCGACGACAGGGTGATGCTCTGCGAGCGGGTCAGGGTGCTGCGCCGCGCGGGCCGGTACGACGACGCGCGCTCGGCCGCCGACGAAGCCGCACGGCTCCTCCCCCGGTCGGCGAACGTCCTCGTCCACCGGAGCTACCTCGCCGAGGACGAGGGGCGCCTTACAGACGCGCTGGACGACGCCGACGCGGCGCTCCGCCTCCAGGGGAACTGCCCCGACGCGCTGGAGCAGCGCATCGACATCCTCCGCAAGCTCCGCCGCTACGAGGAGGCCGAGGAGGCCGTCGAACGGGCCATCGGCGCGCATCCCCGGTCCGCGAACCTCCTCGCGGCGCTCGCCTGGCACTATCTCCTGCTCCGGCGGTACGAGAAGGCCCTCGCCATGGCGGAGCGCGCCCTGGCCCTCCACCCCCGGCACGCGGGGGCTCTGGACGGCCGCGCCACCGCCCTGCGGAGCCTGCGCCGCTTCCCGGACGCGGAGGCCGCCATCGCCGACGCGGTCGCGCTCGTGCCCTTCGCGCCCCGGCTCCGCGACGAATGGGGACTGCTCCTCGACGAGCAGGAGCGGTACGGCGAGGCGCTGGAGCAGTTCGAGAAGGCCCTGGAGGCGGATCCCCTCGATGACTTCGCGCTGAGCTGGCGGGTGACCGAGTTGCGGCGCCTGCGCCGCTACGAGGAGGCGGAGGAGGCGTCCCGGGCCGCGCTCGACAGCGTTCCCTCGGCGGGCAACTTCCTGGAGCGCGGAAGGCTGTACCGGGACCAGGAACGCTATCCGGAGGCGCTGGCGGATTTCCGCCGCGCGCTCGACCTCGATCCCGGCGAGGTCTGGGCGCACGTGTCGATCGTCGACTGCCTGCGGCGGTCGGCGCGGTTCGACGAGGCCGAGGAGGCCGCGGAGCAGGCGGTCGCCAGGTTCCCCAACGAACCTGCCGTGCGCCGCGAGTGCGGCTACCTCCACGTCTCCCGCGACATGGACGAGCGGGCGCTCCAGGAGTTCCGCAAAGCGGTCGAGCTGGATCCCGTCGACCCGTACTACCAGGTCGACGTCGGCTATGCGCTGCTCTGGCTCAACCGGTACCGCGAGGCGGAGTCGTTCCTGCGCGACGCCTTGCGGAAGAAGCCCGGCAACGCGCAGCTGATCCAGGCGCTCGCCGCCGTCCTGACGGCGCAGGACCGCCATGACGCGGCCTTCGACGAGCTGACCGGGGCGGAGCAGGGCGACGTCGGGATCATCACCGACCTGCGCATCTCCTCGCTCCGGCAGGCGAGGCGGTTCGAGGAGGCGGAGGCGCTCGCGCTCGACGCGGTGGAACGGCGGCCGGACATCGTGCGGCACCACCTCGAACTCGCGCAGGTCCATTCGGACCGGGGGCGCCATGCGGAAGCGGAGAGCGTGCTGCGGGACGCCCTGCACCGCTTCCCCCGGGATCCCGACATCCTGCAAGCGCTGCTCAATCTCCACAGGTGGCTCGGACGCTACGAGGACGCGCTCGGCGAATCGCAGTGCCTGCTGGAGTCCTCGCCCCGGTCCGTCACGGTCCTGTTGCAGCACGCCGACCTCCTCGACGACCTCGACCGGCAGGACGAGGCCGTCCGGACGATCCAGGACGCGATGCCGCTCCACCCGGGAAAGGCGCGGCTCCGCCAGCACCTGGCCTGGTCGCTCTATGACCGGGGCAAGTACGGCGACGCCCTGGCCGAGTTCGAACAGGCGTCGGCCACGGAACCCACCCGCGCCGCCTGCTACGGACGCGCGGCCGCGCTGTGCAGGCTGGATCGCCACGACGAGGCGATGTCCCTGCTCCGGGCCGAGGCCGCGTTCCGCCCGAACTACGCCCAGACCTGGGTCGAGTTGGCGGACGTGTACGAGGACCTCGGGCGGTACGGCGAGGCGCTCACCGCGGCCGAGCAGGCCATCGGCGTGGACCCGTTCCACGTCGAGGCCCACGAGAAGCGGATCAGGGTGCTGCGGCTCCAGCAGCGGCCGAACGAGGCGGAGGCGGCCGCGAACGAGGCCCTGACGCGCATGCCGGGGAACGCCGCCCTCGTCATCGCGCGGGGCAGGGTCTTCGACGACCGGAACGAGTACGCCGAGGCGCTGGAGGACTTCGACCGCGCGCTGGAGCTGCTCCCCCTCTTCAACGTCGCCGTCATCGCGAGATCGTCCACGCTTCGGTCGCTGCGGCGCTTCTCCGAGGCCGAGCGGACGGTCTCGGCCGCCGCCGAGCGCTACCCCCGCAACGCCTCGCTGCGCATGGAGCTCGGCTGGATCCACCGCGACCAGGGCCGCCCGGCGGAGGCGCGCCGGGTGTTCGAGAGCCTGCGCGACGAGGCGAGGAGCCCCGGCCGGCGGGCCGAGGCGTGCGCCGGCCTGGGCTGGGCGGCGTTCACCAGCGACGACCACGCGGCGGCGGAGCGGCACTTCCGCGCCGCGTGCGAGGCCGGCGCGGGCCCCGGCGACTGGCAGGTGGGGCTGGCCTGGACGCTGGCCGGCCGGCCCGACCGGGCGCGCTGGGACGAGGCCGAGCGGCTCTGCCTGGACCTCCTGCAGAGACGCCCGGGGCACCTGATGGCCCACACGTGCCTGGGCGTCCTCTACTACCGGCGCGAGGAGTACGCGGCCGCCGAACACCATTTGAAGCGGACGATCGAACTCGACCCGTACGACGGCGGCTACGTCGACCTGGCCTCCCTGTACGTCCACCTGGGGCGTTTCGAGGAGGCGGAGGAGATGCTCGACAAGGCCCTGCGGCGGGACGCTTACGACGCGCAGGCGCACATCGAGTACGGCAACCTGTGCCTGCAGTGCGAGTCGGACGAGGCGGAGGCCGACGCGCGGGCCCGGCAGGCCGTCCGGCACTTCCGGCAGGCGCTGACGCTCAGCCCCGCGAGCGGCCCCGCCGCGATCGGGCTGGCGATCGGGCTGGCCCGCTCGCCGGGCGACCTCCTCGCCGCCGAGCGCGTGCTGCGGGACGCGGTGGAGCGCGCCGGGACCGGCCCGTCGCGTCCGAAGCTGCTGCTGGCGCTGGCCCGGCTCCTGGTGGAGCGGGGCGACGCGACGCAGCGTCCCGAGCTGTACCGGGAGGCGGTGACCACGGCGCAGGAGGCCATCGAGCGGGCCTCGGGCGAGGCGGAGGCCTACTTCGTCGCGGGGGTCGCCACGTACAAGACCGCCGCGGCGGGGGCGGAGGTGCGGACCCGCCCGTTCTACCGCCGCCGCGCCGTCCGGTACCTCAAGGAATGCGTCCGGCGCGACGCGGGGCACGTGGAGGGGCGCCGGCTGCTGCTGCTCGCCGAGGAGAGCGCGCGGACCGCCCGCGGCGGGGCCGCGGGCAGCGCGATCCTCATGACCATCGCGACGTCGCTGCTGGCCGCCCTGTGGATCGGGTTCTTCCTGTCGAACCGGATCAGCTCGACGGTCCTCGCCACCCTCACCCCGGTGCTGGTGGGCCTGGTGGCGCTGGGATTCGTGCTGCCGCTGCTGGTCCGCCTCAAGCTGCCCGGCGGTGTGGAGGCGGACCTGTCGGCGAGCCTTCAGCAGGTGTCGTCCGGCCCCACGGGGGACGTGAGCATCGGCCCCGGCCGGTTCGGCGGGCAGGGCTCCGACACGATGAGCATGGCCCCGTTCGTCTCCGGCCCGAGCGGCCAGCTGCCGCGCCTGGAATCGGAGCGCTAGCGGGCCTTCACACCGGATCGGCCGGGTTCGCGGGGATAGGCTCCGTCCGTGGACGGAGCCAACGAGATGCGTCAGGTGTTCGAGGGCGCGGGGCTGTCAGCGCCGCCCGTCCCGCCGGACCTGGAGTCCCGCGTGCGGCGGCGGGGCGAGTGGCTGTACGCCACCCGCGGGATCGACCCGATGGCGATGTACATGTTCCGGGACCACGTCACCGAAGCGATGAGCCGCCGCGTCGGCGACTACATGGCCGTGTGCCACGCGGGCCACGGGGTGAACTCGTACTGCGTCAACTACCACCTCGTCTGGGGGCCGGTCGCGATCTTCGCCCAGACCGGCTGGGGCGGCGTCTACATGGACCGGGAGCGCTCGGCGGCCGACGTCCGGGACCTGCTCGCGCAGTGCGGCGACGTCCTCGCCGCGGCCACCGAGGCGCGTCCGGCCCTCGAACGGTCCGGGCGGCGGCTCGTCGTCGCCGAGAGCCGCATCCGGGGGCGCGCGACCTACGGCTGGCTGGACGAGGACGGCCGGTACACCACCGTGGAGGACACGCGGAAGGCGCTGTCCGACGCCGCCGCCCTCCTGCGCTCGCCGGCCTAGCGGTCCTTGCGGGCGACGGCCGTCCAGCCCGCGCCGGTGACGTACTCGCCGCCGACCGGGCGCCACTCGTGCAGCGGGACGACGCCGGGCTCCAGGATCGTCAGGCCGTCCAGCAGCCCCGCCACCTGGTCGCGCGTCCGGGCGATCAGGGCCGCGTTCGCCGACTGCGAGCGGTAGGTCGCCCCGACGTTCACGTTGCGCCGCTCCTCCACCGCCGCGTGCGACAGGATCACGTGGCTGCCGGGCGGCACCGCCTCGGCGAACCGCCGGACGATCCCCGCCGGATCCCGCTCGTCCGGGACGAAGTGCAGGACCGCGACGAACAGCACGCACACCGGCCGCCCGAAGTCGATCAGCGCGCGCACCTGCGGATCCCCCAGCACCGCGTCGGGATCCCGCAGGTCGGCCTGGACGACGGCGGTCCGGTCGTCGGCGTCGACGAGCGCCCGCGCGTGCACCGCCACCAGCGGATCGTTGTCGACGTAGGCGACCCGCGCGCCGGGCCGCACCGCGCGGGCGACCTCGTGCACGTTGCCCTGCGTCGGCAGACCGGTGCCGAGATCGAGGAACTGGTCGATCCCGGCCTCGGCGACGAACCGCACCGCCCGCTGCAGGAACGCCCGGTTCGCCCGCGCGACGCCCTCGACCGTGGGCAGCGCCCGGACGACCTCCTGCGCGGCGACGCGGTCGCACTCGTAGTTGTCCTTGCCCCCGAGGAAGTAGTCGTACATGCGCGCCACGCTCGGCGTGGTCATGTCCACCCCGGCCGCCGGCGGGACCTTCGCGGAGCCCTCCATCGCGCACCCCTTTCCAGCCGAATTCTCGGCGATCACCGCCATTCTCCGGCATTTCGCTCTAAAGGCCCCCATTCCGTCCGGGGCGGCCGGCGGCCCGGCCGCCCCGGAACGGACTCCCGTCAGTGGTAGGCGTGCTCGGCCGCCGGGAAGGCGCCGCTCACGACCTCCTCCGCGAAGGTACGGGCCGCCTCGTCCAGCGTGTCGCGGAGACCCGAGTACTTCTTGACGAACCGGGGCAGCCGTCCCGGCGTGAGGCCCATCGCGTCCGTCCAGACGAGGACCTGCGCGTCGCAGTTCGGGCCCGCGCCGATGCCGACGGTGGGGATGTCCAGCGCGGCGGTGATCTCGGTCGCGACCTCCTCCGGCACCGCTTCGAGCACGACCGCGAAGGCGCCCGCGTCCTGCACGGCGCGGGCGTCCCGGACGAGCCGCCGCGCCGCCGCCTCGCCGCGGCCCTGCACCCGGTACCCGCCGAACGCGTTCACCGACTGCGGCGTCAGCCCGAGGTGGCCCATGATCGGGATCCCGGCCGACACCATGATGTCGATCTGGCGGGCGCTGCGCTCCCCGCCCTCCAGCTTGACCGCGCCGACCCCGGTCTCCTTGACCAGCCGGGTCGCGCTGCGGAGGGCCTGCTCCGGGCCCGCCTGATAGGTGCCGAACGGCAGGTCGCCGACGATCAGCGCCCGCTCGGTGCCGCGGACGACGGCCGCGGACAGGACGAGGATCTCCTCCAGCGTGACCGGCACGGTCGAGTCGTAGCCGAGGTGGCACGCGCCCATCGTGTCGCCGACCAGGATCACCGGGATCCCGGCCTGGTCGAAGACGGACGCGGTCATCGCGTCGTAGGCGGTGAGCATCGGCCACTTCTCGCCGCGCTCCTTCGCGGCGGCGATGTCCCGCAGGGTGATCCGGCGGGAGAACTCACCCCCGTACAGGGACGTGCGGCGCTCTGCGGGCTCCTGCTTTCGGGCATGCGAAATACGCGTCATGACGACGGCTCCCGTTGCTCATCTCGAAGCGCCCTGACGGCGTCTCCGGACTCGCGCCCATCCTGACACGCCCCCGCCCGCGGATCGAGCCCCGCCCGCCGACTCCGTTGAGTCGCGACATGTCACCCTCATGCCGACACGCCGCGACGCGCGGATGTGGATGTGGATGTTCCAGCTGGCTGGGTACGCCGTGCGTAAGGACGCGATATGCGTACGGAGGACAGCATCATGCCTATGACGACCAGGACCGGCCGGGTCAAGAAGGGCGAGCTGCCCAGCACCATCCAGCGTTCGGACGCCAAGGCGCAGCGCACGTTCGCGGAGGCGCACGACTCGGCCGCCAAGGAGTACGGGAGCGGGCAGCGGGCCTACCGCGTCGCCTACTCCGCGCTCAAGCACACGCACGAGAAGATCGGCGACCACTGGGCGCCGAAGCCCCGGGGCGCGAAGGGCCCGTCCGACCGGCAGGCCGCGGGCGGCGTCAGGACCTCCCGGAAGACCGCGGGCGGGGTGGACGCCAACGCGTCGAAGAAGCACCTGTACGACGTCGCCAAGCGGCTGGACGTCTCGGGCCGCTCCACGATGAGCAAGAAGCAGCTCGTCAAGGCCATCGAGAAGGCCAACACCCGCAAGACCGCCAAGGCGCGGTCCTGACGCCGGAATGCGGCGTGTCGCCCTTGTCCCGCGCCGGATAAGGGCGACACGCCACGACTCGGGGGCTAGTCGGTGCCGGACTCCATGGCGGCGGCGTCGAGGAGCTCCTCGCCGGTGGTCGTCTCGCCGCGCGAGGCGATCGCCTGGGCGCCGCCGGCGGACATCGCGCCGATCAGCCCCGTCGAGGCGGCCTGCGCGGCGCCGATCAGCGCCGGGTGGGCGTCCCCGACCATGCCGAGCCCCGCGTACTGCTCCAGGCGGGCGCGGGAGTCGGCGATGTCGAGGTTGCGCATGGTGAGCTGGCCGATGCGGTCGACGGGCCCGAACGCGGAGTCCTCGGTGCGCTCCATGGACAGCTTGTCCGGGTGGTAGCTGAACGACGGGCCGGACGTGTCGAGGATCGAGTAGTCCTCGCCGCGCCGCAGCCGCAGCGTCACCTCGCCGGTGACGGCGGTGCCGACCCAGCGCTGCAGCGACTCGCGGAGCATCAGGGCCTGCGGGTCCAGCCAGCGGCCCTCGTACATCAGCCGGCCGAGGCGGCGGCCCTCGCTCTGGTACGTGGCGAGGGTGTCCTCGTTGTGGATGGCGTTGACGAGCCGCTCGTACGCGGCGTGCAGCAGCGCCATGCCGGGCGCCTCGTAGATGCCGCGGCTCTTGGCCTCGATGACCCGGTTCTCGATCTGGTCGGACATGCCCATGCCGTGCCGGCCGCCGATGGCGTTGGCCTCCAGCACCAGGTCGACGGCGGTGGTGAACTCCTTGCCGTTGATCGTCACGGGGCGGCCCTGCTCGAAGCCGACGGTGACGTCCTCGGTGAGGATCTCGACCTCGGGGTCCCAGAACCGGACGCCCATGATCGGGTCGACGATCTCGATGCCCGCGTCGAGGTGCTCCAGGGCCTTGGCCTCGTGGGTCGCGCCCCAGATGTTGGCGTCGGTGGAGTACGCCTTCTCGGTGCTGTCGCGGTAGGGCAGGCCGCGTTCGAGCAGCCACTGCGACATCTCCGTCCGGCCGCCGAGCTCACCGACGAAGTCGGCGTCCAGCCACGGCTTGTAGATGCGCAGGGACGGGTTGGCGAGCAGGCCGTAGCGGTAGAACCGCTCGATGTCGTTGCCCTTGTAGGTGGAGCCGTCGCCCCAGATCTGCACGTCGTCCTCGAGCATCGCGCGGACCAGGAGGGTGCCGGTGACGGCGCGGCCGAGGGGGGTGGTGTTGAAGTAGGCGCGGCCGGCCGAGCGGATGTGGAACGCTCCGCACGCCAGCGCCGCGAGCCCCTCCTCCACCAGGGCCTCCCGGCAGTCGACCAGCCGGGCGACCTCCGCCCCGTAGGCGGTGGCGCGGCCCGGCACCGAGGCGATGTCGGGCTCGTCGTACTGGCCGATGTCGGCGGTATAGGTGCAGGGCACGGCGCCCTTCTCGCGCATCCACGCGACCGCTACCGAGGTGTCGAGGCCGCCGGAGAAGGCGATCCCGACGCGCTGGCCGACAGGCAGAGAGGTGAGCACCTTGGACATGAGTAGAAGTATGCACGCCAATGCATGATCATGCAACACGGCGGATGGTGATCCAGCGCACTGCGGCACGCGGAAGGCCGCCCGCCCCGGGGGGGACGGACGGCCTTCACGGCGGTCTTGACGATGGTCCGGACGGCCTGGACGGCGGCCTGGGCGACGCCCTGGACGACGGGCCTTTTCCGAGGTGCGGGACGTCAGCCGGTGACGGTGGCCAGGTACGCCTCGGTCTTCGCGGGGTCGAGCAGCCAGTTCGAGAAATCGCTCGGGTTGGCGTAGCCGTAGGCGAACCGGTACGCGACCGCCTCGTTCTGCGCCGCGATCGCCAGCACCTTCTGGACGTGCTCCGGCAGCGGCCCCAGCATCATGTTGGTGTAGGCGGTCGGGTGCTTGGCGTACTCCCAGTAGGCGTCGAACGTCCGCTGCATCCACGCCGCGTCGAACGGGCGGTCGGCGTTGCGCAGGATCTCCTGGAAGTAGATCTCGGCGCAGCGCGCGGCATTGTTGGCGCCCTGGCCCGTCACGGGATCGTTCGCCACCACGACGTCGCCCATCCCGAGGACGAGCGCGGAGTCCGACAGCCGCCCCACCGGGCGCCGCACGACCGGCGCGTACCCCCCGTACAGCGTGCAGCGGGCGTCGGTGGGCTCGGCGTTGACGGTCCGCTCGTACTCCCACGGCGCGTACTGCCGCATCAGTTCGAGCGTGCGGGCGAGGTGCCCGGCGGGGTCCGGACGGTCGTCCCACACGTCGAACGGGCCGCCGGGGACCGCCTCCCAGAGCAGGATGTCGCAGGGCCCGGTGTTGGTGTAGCCGGGCATGAAGAACAGCTCCCCGACCCCGGGCGTCGCGGTGATCCGCACGTGCGGCTCGGGGTGGTCCGGCCACGGCGTCATCCCGTGCAGGTAGATGCACGACAGCTTGCGCTGCGGACGGTCGTACGGCGACCGGCTCGCGTCGCGGTCGAACAGGTCCACCAGCTCGCCCTTGCCCGCCGCGATGAGGGTCAGGTCGTACAGGGCGGAGAGCCCTTCCAGGTCGGACGTCATCACGCTGTGGTAGACGACGTTGCCGCCGCGCTCCTCGAACAGCTCCAGCCAGCCCGCCATCTTGACCCGCTGGTCCACCGACTGCGCGTAGTCGTCCCAGCGGCCGAGGGTCTGGAACGCGCGGGTGCCGGGCGGCGCCGCCACCGTGACCCGCTGCGCGACGATCTTCGGCGCCCGGTCCTCCCACAGGTTCAGCCCGTGCTCGCGCTCGATCCGCAGCTGCGGCCAGAACACGCACTGCGTCGACATGATCCGGCCGGTGCGGATCTCGTCCGGCGTCCGCGCCGACATCACGGTGACCTCGTAGCCCGCCGACTGGAGGCTCAGGGCCAGCTGCAGGCCGGCCTGCCCCGCTCCGACGATCAAGATCCTTCGCAACGCTTCCTCCTTGTGCGGGGCGTCATGGATGCGGGGCGGCCCGGCACGCCCTGCCCGGAGGCGCCGGCGCGGCCGGGGCCGGGGTCAGCGGGCCGCGGCGGTCCCGCGTCCCGCGGTCCGGTCGAGGGTGTGGCCGAGCGCCGCCGTCAGCGTCCCGACGACCGAGCCGCGGTCGCGGGCGTCGCAGGCGACGACCGGGACGCCCGGGTCCAGCCGGAGCGCCTCGGCGACCTGCTCCAGCGAGTGCGTCCGCCGCCCGTCGAACAGGTTCACCGCCACGATGAACGGCACGTCGGAGTCGTTCTCGAAGTAGTTGACGGCCGGGAACGACACGTCCAGCCGGCGCGTGTCCACCAGGACCAGCGCGCCGCTCGCGCCGCGGCACAGGTCGTCCCACATCGGCCAGAACCGCGGCTGGCCCGGCGTCCCGAACAGGTACAGCACCAGGTCGGAGGCCAGGGTGACGCGGCCGAAGTCCATCGCGACCGTCGTGGTCGTCTTGCCGCCCGCGTCGGCGAGCGGGTCCACGGTCCGGGCCGCCTGCGTCATCCACGCCTCGGTGTTCACCGCCGGGATCTCCGAGATCGCCTCCACCAGCGTGGTCTTGCCGACGCCGAACCCGCCCGCGACGACGATCTTGACCGAGGTGCGGGGCGCCGCCGGACGCGCGCCCGGAGACCGGCGCCCGTCCTCCGGCCCCTGCCCCGGGTCAGGCGAGCTCGCGTAGACCATCGATCACTCTCTCCAGGACGTGCGGGTCGTACGGCGAGGCGCCCTCGGCGGCGATCACGATCCGGTCGCCCGCGGCCAGGTCGGCGAGCAGGACGCGGGTGACCCCGAGCGACACCCCGCAGTGCGCGGACAGTTCGGCGACCGACTCGGCGGCGGTGTGCGCGCGCTCGTACAGCGCCCGCGCCTCGGGCAGCAGCCGCTCGGCGAACGCCGCGTCGTAGCCCGCGCCGGACACCACGGTGTGCACGAACAGGTGCCGCCTGCCCCGGGTCCGCCCGCCGGTCAGCACGTACGGCCGCACCCACGGATTGGCCGTCATGTCCCTCCTCCCCGCAGGCCCGGACGGACCGGGCCCACCGGACGCACCGGCCGGGGCGCGGCGCCCGCGGCGCCGGTCACGGCATCGCCTGTTCGGTCATGCGGCGCAGATCGTCGCGCATCTGCGGGGTCAGCACGTGCCCGGCGCCATGCACGAACTTCGTCATCTCGTGGGCGACCGCGCCGAGGTTCGCGCCCTCGCCGACCAGCACGACCAGCCCGGCGAGTTGCCCGATCCCCATGAACAGCAGGTGCCCGGACGCGAACTTCAGCATCACCTGGTCGCAGCCGCCGGCGCCGACGTGCTTGGCGATGTTGTTGCCCAGGCTGATCATCCCGCTGGTCAGCGCGGCCATCGGGTCGACGAACTCCGACGGCATCGGGCCCGACTCGACGAGCGCCAGCCCGTCCGACGAGACGATCAGCGCGAACGTCACGCCGGGGGTGGACGAGGCGAACTGCCGCAGCAGCCACCCGAAGTCCTGGGGGCCGCTGGGGCCCGTGGAGGCGATGCTCACTGCCGTCCTTCCTCCAGGTCGTGCGCGGCTTTCGGAGCCTCATCAGGGGCGTCGGCCGCCTCGCCCGGCGCGGCGTCGCCGGGCGCGGACTCATCGGCCGGCGCGGCCGCGTCGTCCGGCGCGGCCGCCTCGGCGGGCG
>NZ_JABMCA010000008.1:0-235722 GCF_014706005.1 Actinomadura sp. RB99
ACTTCAACTTCTCCACCCCCGAACCCACCGGCATCGTCGCCATCATCGCGCCCGACGACCCGCTCCTCGGCCTGGTCTCGGTACTCGCACCCGCGATCATCACCGGCAACACCACCGTCGTGCTGGCGTCCGAGCCCGCACCGCTGCCGGCGATCACCCTCGCCGAAGTCCTCGCCACCAGCGACCTACCGGGCGGGGTGGTCAACATCCTCACCGGACACCGCACCGAACTCGCCCCCTGGCTCGCCTCCCACATGGACGTCAACGCCATCGACCTCACCGGCGTCGCGCCCGACCAGGCCCCCGAACTCGAACGGGCCGCCGCCGGCAACCTCAAACGCGTCCTGCGTTCGGCCGGTGCCGACTGGGCCGCCGCCCCCGGCATCGACCGGATGACCGCGTTCCTGGAGACCAAGACGGTCTGGCACCCGGTCGGCATCTGAGTTCGCCGTCCACCCGTGCGTGCGCGGTGGCGCTGGAACACGCGCCACCGCGCACGAACGGGCGCGCTGCATGAACCACCCGCGCCGGCATGGTGAGATACCCGCGAAGCCGCCGGTCAGGGGTGCCGTGCGGCCGTGCGGTCGAGTCCTTCGCGGACCTGAACGGCGAGCGCGACGGGATCGCCGACGCGGAACATGTGCGAGAAGAACAGCTGCGGGTGCTCGGCGGTCTCCTGGTTGTAGAGGCAGCCCACCTGCCAGTGCTTGTGGCGCATGACCGTGATGACCGGCTGCGTCTCGTTCGACGTCATGGAGAAGTCGGGCACCACCGCCGCCTTGCCGCCCGGGAGCGGCTGGAACTGGACGCTGGTGGACACCCCGAGGTCCGGGCTGACGATCACGCCGCCGAGCCTGATCCTGTCGGTGCGCGGCACGGTCACCGTGACGATCCCGTTCTCGCCGACGGTGGCGTCACCGCCGAGGATCTTCGCCAGCTTCCTGGTGGGGAGCGGGGTCTGGGGGTTCGGCGGCGAATGCTGCGGCAGCGGCGTGGACGTCACGCCGATGACGGCGCGTATGGCGCCGGCCAGCCGGAGCGGGTTCCCGATGGCGCGGAAATGCAGGAACCACACCATCGGGCGCAGGTCGTACAGGTGCTGGTGCTGCGCCTGGAACGTGATCCCGTGGGCGATGAACGCGTCGATGACCGGCTGGATCTCCTGCGACTTCAGGGCCAGGTCGCCGTTGAGGATCGCCTTCCCGTGCCCGAGCGACTGGAAGAACAGCTCGTGCTGGATCTGGAAGCCGTCCTTGAACCGCACCCGGGGCTGGCCGCCGGTGACGTGGAGGTCCGTGCGGTCGATGTCGACTTCGAGGACCCCGCTGCTGCTCACGTGGCCATCGGCCTGCAGGATCTTCTCGATCTTCTTGACCGGAAGCCGGTCCGTCGCGATTCTGGTGTGCGCGCCGGCGTTCGGGTGAATTGCCGAGTCGGCCGTCGACGCCGTGGCGGTGCCGGCGCCCGCCGTGCCTCCGCCGACGACGAGGCCGGCGAGAAGCGTGACCGCGCCGCAGAACCGGCCGACCGCTCCGCGCCGCGTTGTTCCCGATGAACAGAGTACGATCACGTGTTTCCTCCTTGGGTCGGTTCAGCTCTGCCCTGACCTGGGCAAGCGCGAACGCGAGCGATGATCAGGGGAGTGCATCGCCAGGGCATCGCGGTGCGCGGGAACCGGTGAAGGAGGACGCCGGGCGGTCAACCATTTCCCTTGAATGGATTTATTTCCTAAACGGGGGATCTCGCCCTATTTATGGCGGGAATTGGTGGCAGGTCAGGGTTCGATGAGGCCCGTGCGGATGGCGTAGCGGAGCAGTTCCAGACGGTCCTTCATGCCGAGTTTGGCGAGGATGTTGGCGCGGTGCCGTTCCACGGTCTTGACGCTGATGACGAGCGTGGCGGCGATCTCCTTGGACGAGTGGCCCTCGGCGACGAGCTTCAGGATCTCCTCTTCGCGGGGCGTGAGGACGGTGTCGGGGTCCCGCCCGGCGCCGGCCTGGGCGAGGTACGTCCGGATCAGCGTCGTGACCGCGCCCGGGTACAGGAACGGCTCGCCGCGCATCGCGGCGCGGCACGCGGTGATCAGGTCGCGGTCCGCCAGCGACTTGAGCACGTAGCCCGCCGCGCCCGCCTTCAGCGCCTCGAACAGGTACTGCTCGTTGTCGTGCATGGTCAGGATGAGGATGCGCAGGTCCGGACGGGTGCGGGAGAGCTCGCGGGCGGCCTGCAGGCCGGTCATCCGCGGCATCGCGACGTCGAGGACCGCCAGGTCCGCCGCGACGGCGCCGGCGCCGGACAGCAGCTCGATCGCCGCCGCGCCGTCGCCGGCCTCGGCGACGACCTCCAGGTCCGGTTCGCCGTCGAGGATGAGCCGGACGCCGCGGCGCACCAGCGCGTGGTCGTCGGCGAGCAGGATCCGGGTCGGGCGTGTCATGGCCGCTCCTCGACGGGCCGGTCCGCGCCGGCGAGCGAGGCGTGGACGGTGGGGACGCGCAGGTCGAGCCGGGTGCCGCCGCCCGGGCCGGTGCGCAGGTCCAGGGCGCCGCCGACCAGCAGCGCGCGTTCGCGCATGCCGCGGATCCCGGCGCCCTCGGGGGCGCCGCCGAGCCCTTCGCCGTCGTCCTCGACGCGCAGGAGGACGCCGCGGGCGCCGTCGGCGCGCAGGTCGAGGACGACGCTCGCGGCGCCCGAGTGCCGGGCGGCGTTGGTCAGGGCCTCCTGGGCGACCCGGTACAGGACCAGTTCGACCTGCGGGTCGAGCGGGGGCAGCCCGTGCTGCACCTGCCGCCGCACGCGCAGCGTCGTATGGGTGTCGAACTGGGCGGCGAGCGCGGCGAGGGCGCTCGCCAAGCCCAGGTCCTCGAGGACGTCCGGGCGCAGGCGGCGGGCGATGCGCCGCACCTCGTCGAGGCTCTCGCGGGTCATCTCCTGCGCGCTCCGCAGGTCGCGCCGCACCTGCGGCGGAGCCGTGTCCGTGACGCGCTTGAGGTCGAGCAGCAGCGCGGTCAGGCTCTGGCCGATCTCGTCGTGCAGCTCCCGGGCGACGCGGCGGCGCTCGTCCTCCTGGGCGGACAGGGCACGGGCCGCGCTGGTGCCGCGTTCGGCCTCCAGGCGCCGCAGCATCTGGTTGAAGGTGTCGATCAGCGCGGCGATCTCGCCGCTCCCGGTGACCGGCAGGCGCTGGCCGGGACGCAGCAGGTCGACGGTCGCCATCAGGCGGGCGAGTCTGCCCAGCGGGGCGAGACCCCACCACAGCAGCACGGCGTTGGCCGCCAGCATCACCGCGAGCCCGGTCGCGAGGACGAGCGCCTCGGTCAGCCGGATCGGTACCGACACCGTCCACGGGCCGACCATCAACAGGACGGTGGCCACCGCTCCCACCAGGGTGTTCAGCCAGAACACCCGCCAGAACAGCCGCACTGGCCGTGCTTCCTCCCCTGCCGTCCGCGTGCCGCCGCATGGCGCGGCGCACGCTCGTCCCCACGGTATCCGCCCTCTCACCTGCCCCCTCGCATCGTGCCGCCGCCCGGTCGCGCGGGGCCGACCGGGCGCGGCGCCTGTGCGCGTGGCCGTGGGCGCCCGTCCGCGCCGGGCGTGCACGCCGTGCGGCGCGGAAATGGGTGCCGCCCCCGATGGCGGGCGGCGCACCCCTCGCTCGTGATCGTGGACGGGCGCGCCTCAGCGGCCAGTGCGGTTCCGCTTTCCCTGGCACTTAACGCAGAACCGTACATAGGGCAGGATTTCCAGCCGCCCGGCGGGAATCGGCTGGGCGCATCCTTCGCACCGCCCGTACGTGCCTTCCTCGAGCCGCCGCAGCGCGCTGTCGATCTCCGTCAGGCTGTGCCGCAGATTCTCCATGCGGGCGTAGTCCGCTTCCTCGGTCTGCTCCACCGAGACCTGCTCGACCGACTGCTCCAGCACGCCCAGTTGCGACGCGCGGCGGCGCCGTTCGCCTTCCAGTCGCTGCTTCATTTCCCGCGCCGCGGCGTCGCCCAGCGCGTGCCTGCCCGTGGCGCCGTCGTCCACGCTCGTCGTCATGCGACGTCAGTCCCTTCCGCAACCCGAACATCCGAGATGTACCTGAATCCACCATGGGGCCATCGGCATGCGGCGCCATATCGGGTCCGGCACCCATTTCGCGTGGGGGACGCGGTGCAGATCGGAAGGTTCGCGGGGGACGTCCTCCGCCGTTACGGCTTGCGGGCGATACCGCCGTACCAGTTGACCTGGTCCGCCGCCGGGCGGGGAGCGTCGCCGTCGGGGCGCCATTCCGACACCAGGGTCACTCCGGGGTCCAGCAGGTCCAGGCCGTCGAAGGCGAGGGCGGTGAACGCCTCCCGGGTCCGCGCCTGGGCCGGCACGCCGCCGGCGCGGTAGGCCTGCTCCAGGCCGTGGACTCCCTGCGGGTCGTGTTCCGGAGTGACGTGCGAGGCGACCAGGAAGCTGCCGGACGGCAGCGCCTCCATCAGCTCCCTGACGATCTCGCCGGGGTGCTGCTCGTCCACGATGAAGTGCAGGATCGCCACCAGCATGAGAGCGACGGGCCGGTCGAGGTCCAGGGTGGTGCGGACGGCGGGATCGGCCAGGATCGCCGCCGGCCGGCGCAGGTCGGCGTGGACGTAGGCGGTCCTGCCCTCCGGCGTGCCGATGAGCAGTGACCGGGCGTGGGCCAGCACGATCGGGTCGTTGTCGACGTACACGACGCGGCAGGCGGGGTCCTCGGCCTGGGCGACCTCGTGGACGTTGCCGGCGCTGGGCAGGCCGGCGCCGATGTCGAGGAACTGGGTGATCCCCTGCTCGCGGACCAGGTGGCGGACGGCCCGGCCCAGGAACGAGCGGTTCTCCCGGACGGCGATCCGCACCGCCTGCCAGCTGCGCGCCGCGATCTCCGCGGTGTCCCGGTCGACCTGGTAATGGTCCTTGCCGCCCAGGTAGTAGTCGTACATCCGGGCCGAGTGCGCGACCGTCGTGTCGATCCGCACCGGTTCGCCGGCCGGGCGGGACACGGCGCTCGGCGCTTCCCATGCTTTCCGGACACGCTCGGACACCCTGGCCTCCTTCGTGGATCGCCGACAAACGTGATCATATTTGTAAAAAGCGGCCGGGTTGGGCGAGGAGCGTCAGCCCTCTGTCCAGGGGCGGAGTTTCTCCGGATTGCGCACGGCCCAGATCTGCTTGACCCGGTCGTCGACGATCTCGAACGCGAACACGGTCACGGTGACGCCGTCGAGCCGGGCGACCAGGCCGGGCCGGCCGTTGACCGTGCGCTCCAGGAGCGTCATGCCGGCGGGCATCCGGTCGGCGATCTCCATCCAGCCGCGGGCGATCGGCTCGGCGCCCTCGATGGGGTCGAGGAAGGCCATGGCGAGGCCGCCGCCATCGGCGACCGCCGTGGCGTCGGGATCGAGCAGGCCGATCAGGGCCTCGATGTCCTTGGCCTCCCACGCCGCCTTGAAGGCCCGGACGACGCCGGCCTGCTTGGCCACGGGCGGCGCCGGATCCCGGAGGACGGAGAGGCGGCGGCGGGCCGAGGAGGCGAGCTGGCGGCATGCGGCCGGGGTGCGGCCGGTGACCTCGGCCACGTCGGCGAACGGGAAGCGGAAGACGTCGTGGAGGATGAACGCCACGCGCTCGGCCGGGGTCATCGACTCCAGCACGACGAGGAAGGCCATGTTGACCGACTCGTCCAGCGTGACCCGGTCGGCGGGGTCGGCCGCGGTGCCGTCCGCCCGGCCGGCGGCCCACTCGGCGGGCTCGGGCAGCGGCTCGGGAAGCCATGCGCCCACGTAGCGTTCGCGGCGCGCCCGCGCCGACTTGAGCGTGTTGAGGCAGATGCGGCCGGCGACCGTGGTCAGCCATGCGCCGGGCGACTCGATGGCGTCCCGCTGCGGGCGGGACATGGCGTACCAGCGCGCGTAGGTCTCCTGGACGGCGTCCTCGGCCTCGGCCAGCGAGCCGAGCAGCCGGTAGGCGAGATTGATCAGCTGCCGCCGCTCGCCCATGATCACGCTGAGGGCTGGATCGGTCCGGTCGGGTCCCGGCCTGGACGTGTCGCTCATGTGTTGTCGCCGGCTCTCTTCTCGGTCTCGTGCGGGCTCACCACTTCGACAAGGCACCGGGCCGGAATGTGAGGTCCGCGGGCGCCTCACATTCCGCGGGGCCGTCCTGTCGTACCAGCAGAGACGAACCCACCGTGCAACGACCCAGGAGGAATCATGAGCACTTCGGCTCCGGCGACATCGTTCACCGGCCCGGCGCCCGCGGAGGCGCTGGAGCGGGCGGCCGCCGCGTTGAGGGACAACAATTTCGCCGTCGAGATCCTCGATGACGCCGCCGCCGCGCGTGCCCGCGTCCAGGACCTGGTTCCGGCAGGCGCCACCGTCTTCACCGGGGCCAGCGAGACCCTCCGGCTGTCCGGCATCGACGAGGACCTCAACCGCAGCGGTCGATACGACTCGGTCAAGGCGCGCAGCTCCACCATGGACCGCGCCACCCAGCTGACCGAGATCTGGAGGATGCTCGCCTGCCCCGACGTCCTCGTGGGCAGCGTCGCCGCGGTCACCGAGACCGGCTCCCTGGTCGCCGCCTCCGCCAGCGGAAGCCAGCTGGCCGGCTACTCCGGTGCCGCGCCCCAGGTGATCTGGGTCGTCGGGGCGCAGAAGGTGGTGCCCGACCTGAGCACCGCGCTGCGCCGCATCGAGGACCACTGCGTCCCGCTGGAGAACGAGCGCTGCATGGAGGCCTACGGGGTGCCCAGCGCCCTCAACCGCATCCTCGTCCTCAACGCGGAACCTCACCCCGGGCGCGGGACCGTCCTGCTGGTCCGCGAGGCGATCGGTTTCTGACCCGCTCGGAGCCACCGAGCCGCGCCGCGCCTGGACGGGACGTGGCGGCCGACACCGGCGGCACCGGCCTCCGGACGACCTGGAGGCCGGTGCCGATCGGGGCCGCTCATGCCGGGGAGCATTTCGGCGGGCACGAGGCACAGCGGCGGTGAGGGCTACTGCCAGATCTCGAGAACCCAGCCGGCGCCGCTGACGTAGATGCACTTGTAGGGCCAGCCCTCGCGCTCGTACTGCTGGCCGGCGTCGATGCACTTCGAATGGGTGCCGTAGCTCCCGACGTCCCACCAGGTCGCCGCGGGCGCCGCGGGAGAGGCTTGAGCGGGGACCGCCGCGACGCCGGTCACGACTCCGAGCCCGATCGTCGTGAGAGCGGCGGCGGCGAGAGTGGTCGCACGGGCACGTGAACCCAGTGCGCGAGATCGTGCGGACATGGAATGTCCCTTCGTTGTCCGGGAGGCACGTGCCTTGGCGGCCTCACTGGATGCCATTGAGACGATCGCCAGGGTCGAAATGTGACATCCCCCTTGTTTCGGGCGCCCGGTTCGACCGCACGCGTCGTGGGTCCCCCGCGCGGGTGAATCGTCTCGCCCGCGAGCGGGAGGTGCGCGGCCCGGCCGGTCCGCGATCGTCGGAGCCATGACGATCCGACGAGCCGGGACGGCCGCCTTCGCATGGGTGATGGGATTTCTGCTCTGGCATGTGGTGTGGGCGCTGACCGGCCTGTCCATGCCGGACCCCGACCACCACCACGGCTCCGCCCGGGTGGCCGTACAGGTGTTCATGGCCCTGGTCTGGGTGATGACGGCGGTCGGCGTGCTCACGCCGCTGGCGATGATGCGCGGCTGGCGCTGGTTCCCGTCCCGCCTTCAGCTGGCCGCCTGCTGGGCGGGCTGCGCACTGCTCGGCCTGCGCGGCGGGACCGGCGTCGTCGACGACGTGGTCCGCTGGCTGGACGTCCTCCCGAAGGGCCTGTCCGGCCTCACCACCGCCGAGGTGTACGGCACTTCCCATCCGTCAGGTTGGGCGGTCACCGCCGGCGCCTTCACCGACATCCTGTTCGTCGCCGGAGGCGTGGTCTTCGGCCTTGCCGCGCGAAGCCTGCACCGGCCGGCCCGCGCCGCCTACCGTCCCGGCCTCGCAGAGTGAGCACCGGGCGGGTGACGTGCTCGGCTCACGGAGCCGGGGACCCGCCGGTCAACTCGTCTGCCAGCAGGTCCATGAGGAGACCGTCGTGCCATGTGCCGTCGATACCGCGTTCGTACTGCCGCATGACGCCGACCGGCCGGAACCCGACCTTCTCGTAGCAGCGGATGGCGGCGGTGTTCGCGACGGCCGGGTCGATGGTGATCCGGTGGTGACCGTGGTCGTCGAACACATGCCGCGCGAGGGTCCGGATGGCGTCGGGGCCCAGGCCGCGCCCGCGCACGGACGGGTCGAGGTAGATGTCGATGCCGGCGCGCCGGTAGTCGGGGTCCTGCTCCGCATACCACTGGATCAGGCCGGCGGTGCGGCCCTCGTGCTCGATGACCAGCTGCTCGACGTCGGTATCGGCGAGCTCGCTGGCCACTTCGGCGGCGAGGTCGGGGCCGCCGCGCCACCACTGGTGGACTTCCGGCGTCGCGCGGATCGCCGCCAGCGCGGGCACGTCCGCCTCCGTCGCGGGCCGCAGGGTCACCGACTCACCGTGGAGGATCTTGGGCACGGCCCGACGATATCCGCGGCGCCGCCGCCGAGCGACGGGTTATTGCCGGCGGCTCGCGGGCCTTGGTGGAGTGGCGTTGAACCCGCCGCCAGAGGAGGCAACGTGCACGACACAGACCACCGCCTCGCCCGGGCGGCGTTCCGCCTGCGGGAGGCGGTGCGACCGTGATCGACCTGCTGGTCAGCGGCGGGACCGTCGTCGACGGCACCGGGACGCCGCCCCGCCGCGCCGACATCGCCGTCATCGGCGGGCGCGTCGAGGCGGTCGGCGACCTCGCCGGGCGGCCCGCCGCCCGGACCCTGGACGCGTCCGGTCACGTGGTGGCCCCCGGGTTCGTCGACGTGCACACCCACTCGGACCTGACGCTGCTGTCCGCGCCGGAGGCGCACAGCGCGGTCCGGCAGGGCGTCACGACGATCGTGATCGGCAACTGCGGGCTCGGCGTGGCGCCCGTCGCCGCCGATCCGGGCGCGCTCCGGGCCGCCGCCGGGTACCTGGACCTCGACCCGTCGGTCCGGTGGGACTGGACGGACCTGCCCGGGCATCTCGCGGCGCTGGACACCGCGCGCCCGTCGGTGAACGTGGCCGCCCTGGTCGCGCACACGCCGCTGCGCGCGGCGGCCGTGGGGTTCGAGGACCGTCCCGCCGACGCGGCCGCGCTCGACCGGATGCGCGGCTTGCTCGGCGACGCGCTCTCCGCCGGCGCGGCGGGCGTCTCCACCGGTCTCGCCTACGCCCCGCCCTGCTACGCCCGGGAGGACGAGCTGGAGGTGCTCGGCCGCACCGCCGCCGCGTTCGGCCGGCTGATCGCCTGGCACGTGCGCGACTACGCAGACGGGCTGCTCGACTCCGTCCGGCAGGTGCTGCGGGTCGCGGCGGCCACCGGCTGCCGTACCCAGATCTCCCACCTGATCGCCGTCGGCCGCCGCAACCACGGGTCGGTCGCGCGCGCTCTGGACCTGATCGACGCGGCGCGTTCGTCCGGGCTGGACGTGGCCTTCGACGTCTACCCGTACCTGGCGGGCAACGCGCCGCTGTCGCAGCTGCTGCCCTACTGGGCGCAGGAGGGCGGAGAGGAGAGGATGCGGGCACGGCTGCGAGACAGGGACGCCCGCGCGCGCGTCGCCCGCGCGTGGCGGGACATGCCCAACTCCTGGGACGAGATCACCATCAGCCGCGTCCCCGACGCCGCGGCGGTGGGGGAGGAGGACCCCGTCGGCCGGACCGTGTCCGCCTTCGCCGCCGGCACGGGGAGGGACCCGAGCGCCGCCGTCCTCGACCTGGTCGCCGCGCATGGCAACGGAGTCCAGATGATCGCGGGCGGGCGCGGCGAGCGGGACCTGCTCGACGCGCTCGCCCACCCCGCGGCCGTGATCGGATCCGACGGGCAGGCGCTCGACCCGGACGGCCCCACCGGACGGGGCGCCCCGCACCCCCGCTCGTACGGCTGCTACCCGCGGCTGTTCGCCGAGTACGTCCGCACCGGGCCGCTTCAGCTCGCCGAAGCGGTGCGCAAGTGCACGCTCGCGGCCGCCGAGCGCGCCGGGCTCACCGGCCGCGGCGCGCTCCGTCCCGGCGCGGCCGCCGACATCGTCGTGTTCGACCCTGCCAGGATCACCGACCGGGCCACGTACACCGCACCCCAGCGGTATCCGGACGGCATCCGCGCGGTCGTCGTCGGCGGACGCCCCGTGGTCGAGGACGGCGCGCACTGCGGCGCGCGTCCCGGCGAGATCCTGCGCGTCTCCTGATCGCGTTCCCGCTCCGGCCGCGCGGCCGCGCGGCCGCTCAGCGCACGGCGACACCGGCGATCTGCGTCCGGACCGGGACGAAACCGGACCGGAACCGGAACTCGGTGATCTCCACCGAGGCGAACCCGGCCGCGCGGACGGCGGCCGCGGTGTCCCGGTCGGTGCGGCAGCCCTCGAAAGCCCACCGCCACGGCCGGCGCACCAGCCGCTGGACACGCCGCACGGGGCCGTGCGGCGCGGCGACGTGCTCGATGAACGCGAACCGGCCGCCGGGCCGCAGGATCCGGTGGACCTCCCGGAGCACCTGGGCCGGGTCCTGGACGCTGCAGAGCACCCACGTGCACATCACGGCGTCCACGCTCGCGTCCTCCAAGTCGATCGCCTCGCCCGGCACCGGATGGACGGTCAGGTCGATGCCGTGGACGGCGGCCGTGCGCGCCAGCCGCCGATGGAAGTACGGGTTCGGCTCGATGGCGTGCACGGTCGTCTCCGGCGGCAGGTAGCGCAGGTTCGGCCCGTTGCCGGCGCCGATCTCGGCGACGACGCCGCCGGCCCGGGGGAGGATCCGCCGCTTGTGCCCGGCGAGCCGCCGGTCGGTGTAACCGGCCGTCAGCGCGAAGAACGCCGAGTTCAGGCGTCCGCGTACCGGGTTCGGGCTCAGTGCCGGCAGGGTGCTGGCGTCGGGCATGTGGCGCTCCTCGAACGTCGATGCCGCCGATGGGAAGGCCGGCCGTCCTGATGGCGGGCGCGGCGGCCCCTGAAGGATCCGACGGCGCACGGCGTCCTGTCAGGCGGGGAACTACGCCAGGCGCTACCCGAGTCCGCTACCTCAGCGGTCGCGCCGGGCCCACCAGGCGGCGATCTGGACACGGGAGCGGACGCCGAGCCGCTGGCGGATCCGTTCGACGTGGCCTTCGGCGGAGCGCTCCTTGATCCCGAGGCGCCGGGCGATCTGGCGGTTGCTCAGCCCGTCCGCGACCAGGGCCGCGACCTGGAGCTGCCGGGGAGTGAGCACATCGTCCACGGACCCCGGGCCGTGCCAGCGGGGCGGGCCCGCGGTCTCGCCCAGGTACTCCAGGACGGCGCGGACCAGCGGCGCGGAGTCGCCTGACCAGGGGAAGTGGCCACGGCCGGGGAGCGTCATCAGCCGCGCGCCGGGGATCCGCGCGGCCAGGTCCCGCCCGAGCCGGTACGGAATCGCCCGGTCACCGCGCCGGTGCAGCACCAGGGTCGGCGTGACGACCCTGTCCAGCTCGTCCACCACGCGTGCGTCGTAGCACTGGTCCAGCAGCTCGCAGGCGAACTCCGCGGTGGCCGTGCCTCGCTGCAACCGCGTGAAGTGCCTTCTGCTGTCGGCGTCGGCGTCGGCCATGAAGATGTCGGCCAGCACGTCCGAGCCGAGCCCCCAGTGGGCGCGCACCATGCCGAGCAGAGCCGTCCGGACCTGCGGGGACGCGACCTGCCGGCCGTCGGCGTAACCACCGTAGACGACCAGGCGCCCGACGCGCTCCGGATGCCGTACGGCGAACGCCAGCGCCGTCGCCGCCGCAGTCGACACGCCCAGCAGGTCGAAGCGGTCCTGCCGCAGGTGGCCGGCGACGGTCCGCAGCACCCGCACGTCGGTGTCCAACGTCTGGCGGCCCGGCCACGGATCGGACAGCCCGCAGCCGGGCTTGTCGTACAGCACCACCGTCCGGCGCGCGGCCAGCGGAACGAGGAACGCGCGGACGGCCGGGTCCTGCCACAGCAGTTCCAGGTGGCTGATCCAGGCGGGAGGGACGATCAGCAGGGGCCCGTCGCCGACCGTGGCGTAGGCGATCCGCGCCCCGCCCTCGGCGGCGCAGAAACGGATCTCGAAGCGCGGTTCCCGGCCGCCGGCCGGCCCGCCGTCCATCACTCGGCCCCCACTCGCCGTCCTCGGAACAGGCCGGCCCCGCGGCCGACCTCCGTCAACGTCGCATATCGCCATGCTCGACCGCCAACGCGCGCGGCCCGTCAAGCCGGGACGGCCGGACACGGCCATCTCCGCGCCCGCGCCGGCGCCCTCAGAGCGTGATCTTGTATCGGCCCAGCAGGATCTGCAGGAGCTCGTCGGCGATCTCCTCCAGGGTCGCGTCGACCCACCCCACGACCCAGTCGTGCATGAGGCCGTTGACGGCGCCGATGAAGCCGGTGGCGGCGATGCGGTAGTTGCCCGGGGGCATCTCGCCGCGCTCGACGGCCTGGTCCGCGGTCCGGCCGATGAAGTCGATCCAGACGGCGCGGCGTTCGAGGCGCCGGCGGTCCATCCGCGGGCTGACACCGATGATCTCGACGTAGGCGATGCGGGCGTGCCGCGGGTCGGAGGTGGCCCCCTGGACGTAGGCGTGCAGCATCGCGGTGATGCGCTCGGGCAGTGACCGGTCCTGGACGCGGGGGAGCACCTCGACGACGGCCCGCTCGGCGACGTCGTTGACGTACAGGTGCAGGTCGGCCAGGAGGTCTTCGAGGGTGCGGTACTCCTCGTAGAACTGGCGCGTCGAGAGCCCGGCCGTCCTGCACAGGTCGGCGAGCCTGGTGCCCCGGTACCCCGGGCCGGCGCCGAACATCTCCAGGCCCGCCTCGCGGAACCGGCGGCGCCGCTCGGCCCGCCGCTCGTCCGCGTCCTTGCCCCGGTACCGGCCCGCTCCGGGGGTGATCCTGCCCGTCACTCCGCGCCCTCCGCCTGGTGCTGCAGAGAATCTTCCCGCATCGCCCTTGTGACGGGCGTCACCCCCGCCTACCATCCAGTAACCAAAGTCTGAAAACGGCCAATTTCAGACTTCCCCGGCTCGCGTTTCCCACCCCCCAGGGAGAAGCACCATGCACGCTGAACCCGCCCTCGCCCGGAACCTCCCCGCCCGCAGGCGCCGGCGCCTGCGGGGCCTCGCCGCGGCGGCCGTGCTGGCCGCCTGCGCCATCGCCCCGGTCTCCGGCCCCATCGGCTCCGCCGCCGCGCAGGCCGCGCCGCTGCGCGAGGTGATGTTCGTCGGCAACAACTGGGACGGCACCGCCGACGTCATCAACCCCAGCGGCGACTTCGCCAAGATCGGCCGTATCGACGTCGTCCCCGACAAGGCCCAGCGCCTGACGGAGATCTACACCAACCCCGTCCGCCTCGCCGTCTTCCTCGGCATCCGGGCGACCGCCGGCGAGGGGCACGACCAGCTCGTCGACGACCTGTACTCCACCCCCGACGGCAGTGCCCTCGTCGCCTCGCGGCCCAGCTTCGGCGACGTCGTCTCCATCGACCTGACCACCGGGAAGGTCAGGTGGCGCTTCCAGGTGTCGGGCTACCGCGCCGACCACATGGCCGTCTCGCCCGACGGCACCAAGGTCGCGGTCTCGGCCTCGCTCGGCAAGACCGTGCACGTGCTGGACATCAACACCGGCAAGCAGCTCGGGTCGTTCGCCTCCGGCGACAAGCCCCACGAGAGCATCTTCACCGCCGACGGCAAGTACATCTGGAACATGTCCATCGGCAACGTCGAGACCGACCTCGACGACCCGTCCCTCGACTGGACCAAGGGCGACCGGCACATCACCATCGCCGACGCCACCACCTACAAGGTCGTCAAGACCATCGACATGCGCTCGCGCCTGGACGCGTTCGGCCGCAAGGACCTGTCCAACGCCGTCCGCCCGGCGGTGTTCACCCCCGACTTCTCCAAGCTGTACTTCCAGGTCTCCTTCTTCAACGGCTTCATCGAGTACGACGTCGCCACCGACAAGATCACCCGCATCAGGACGCTGCCGAAGAACCCCGCGACCAGCGACGACCGGACCACCTTCGTCAACGACTCGCGCCACCACGGCCTGTCCATGAGCCCCGACGGCGCCAAGCTGTGCGTCGCCGGGACCATGGACGACTACGCGACCGTCGTCGACCGCGCCACCCTCCAGGAGGGCCCGCTCGTCACCGCGTCCAAGCCGTACTGGGCCACCGTCAGCGGCGACGGCCGCGACTGCGTCATCTCCGAGAGCGGCGCCGACCAGGTCACCGCGATCGACTTCGCCACCGGCCGCAAGGTCGTCTCCGTGCCGGTCGGCGACCACCCGCAGCGCGTCCGCATCGCCCACATCCCCGCCGGCTGGACCAGTCCCACCACCTGATCCCCTTGGCCCGCCGGGAGGCAGGGCGCGCCCTGCCTCCCGCACGCGGCCTTCCGTGGTTCGGTGTCCGGCTGCCGGGTATGCGGCGCCCATGGGGCTTACACATGGCAGATCGCGCTCGGCACGCGGCCGGGTGCTGGCCGGGACGGTCGGCGCCGCCGCGGGCGCCGCGGCCACCGCGAGCCTGATGCTCGGCCGCAAGGCGGCCACGCTGAGCAGGGCCGGCAAGGGGCACCCGCTCAAGCACCGCGCGCTCGACATGGCGGCCGGCGCCATGCAGACGAAATATCCGCTCCAGGCGATGAGCACCTACCTGAACGGCTTCCACATGTACGCCGACGACATGGGGCGGCAGGTGGAGGCGTCGCATTTCTGCATTCACCTCCAGCACGACCTGCACCAGTGCGTGATCTTCGATCGCAACGCGCCCGACGCCCGCCTCATCGGCATCGAGTACATCATCACCAGGGAGCGCTTCGACGGCCTGCCCGACGACGAGAAGCGGCTGTGGCACAGCCACCACTACGAGGTGAAGTCGGGCATCCTGGTGGCCCCGGGCATCCCCGACATGGCCGAGCGGGCCTACTTCGAGGACCTCGTGACGACCTATGGGAAGACGTTCCACACGTGGCAGTACGACCGCGACGACTTCCCGTACGGAGTCCCGCAACTGATGATGGGCCTGACGGAGGACGGCCAAGCCGACGAGGAGCTGATCCACTCCCGCGACCGCAGGCTCGGCGTCTCGACGCCGGGCAAGCGGCAGGACCGGGCCGGCATCCCGATGCCGGAGGTGGCCCCGGGCGCCAACGCGTGGGAGAGCGGCCGGACCGTCCAGACCAGGCTGGAGGAGACGGCCTTCAGGCGGTGAGGCGACCGAGGCCGTCGTAGGCGGCCGCGATGACCTCCATTCCCCGCTCGTCGTCCGCGGGTTCGCGCATCTGGTTCGTCACGTACGCCACCGCCATCCGGGCGCCGGGTTCGACCACGACGATCGAGCCGCCCCAGCCGCCCCACCCGAAGGCGCCGCCGAACAGCCCGTAGCCCAGGCCGTACCGGACCGGCATGCCCAGGAGGCGGTCCACGCCCTGGAACTGTTCGTCCCGCGCGCGATCACAACCCGCCTGCGACAGCAGCCGCCGTCCCCCTATCGCACCTCCGCAAGCCATGACCGACTGCACGAGAGCGACCGAGCGGGCGTTGCCGAATCCGCTCGCCGCCGGGATCTGCGCACGGCGCCAGGCGACGCTATTGCCGTCCCGCACCCGTACGGTGGTGGCGCCGGTCGCGGGGGACGCGCCACTGCCGGGCGCGCTGGCGGCATAACCCTCGTCCCGGGACGGCGGCGGGACCGTGAGCGCCACCCGGTGGTCGTGCTCGGCGGGCAACCCGATGTGGAAGTCCGCGCCCAGCGGCGCGGCGACCTCCTCGGCGAAGAACCCGCCGACGCTCCGGCCCGTGATCCGGCGGACGACCTCGCCGACGAGGAACCCCTGGGTGAGCGAGTGGTACCCGGCCGTGCTCCCCGGTTCCCACCGCGGAGCCTGCGCCTCCAGGCGGGCGGTGGCGGACGGCCAGTCATAGAGCTCCTCGACCGGACCGTCCCAGTGGGGCAGGCCCGCCGTGTGCGAGAGCAGGTGCCGCACCAGCACCTTCTCCTTGCCCGCCGCGGCGAACTCCGGCCAGTACCGCGCGACCGGCGCGCCGAGGTCGAGGCCGCCGCGGTCGGCCAGCACCAGCGCGCACAGCGCCGTCATCGTCTTGGTGACCGACCAGACGTTGGTGATCGTGTCGCGCCGCCAGGGGACCGTGCGGTCCGCGTCGGCGAACCCGCCCCAGACGTCCACGACGGGCTCGCCGTCCACGAAGACCGCGACCGAGCCGCCCGCGTCCCCGCCGTCCAGCAACCCGGCCAGCGCCTCGGACACCGCGGAGAACGGGGCGTCGCAGGACCCCTGAATGTCGGCCATGCGCAGTATTCAGCGCCCATGCTCCGCCGAAAGCAACCGGATTTTCTCGCGACCGAGCGCCGACAGGACGGCGGCCAGGGTTCGCGCAAGCGGCGGCGCGGGGTCGATTTTGTGGCCAACCTCGGCTAGAGCGGTGTGTAGCCGCCCGATCACTGCTTGACTCGGGAGTGGACGAGGTCGCCGGCCGTGAGGAGAGCACGGTGTCGCTGTATCTGATCAAGGGCCAGTACCGGATCGTGCACAGCCAGCCCGACGGGGACTCCGTGCACTTCTTCCCCAGCACCGCGGACGCGTTCACGCGCCTGCACCTGAACGTGCGCCTCGGCGCGAGCGGCGCGGCCCAGCTGCGGCTGGACGCGATCGACGCGCTGGAGACCCACTACACGCCGCCCGGCCACGGCGGCCACACCATGCACCAGCCGCTGGAACTCGCCCACGCCGCCGGCGCCCGGCTGCTGGAGCTGATCGGGTTCTCCGGCGTGGTCCGCGACGGCGAGGTCGTCACCGGCGCGACCCCGGACGCCACCCCCGGGTACATCCTGACCCGGTTCGGCGACAAGTACGGCCGCCCCGTCGCGTTCGCCTTCGCCGGCGACACCGACCGGCCCGACCTGGAGCCGGTGTTCACCGACCCGGCGCTGCTGAAGACGAGCGTGAACCACCGGCTGCTGGCCGACGGCCTGGTCTACCCGACCTTCTACAGCAAGCTCTACCCCGACCTGCGCGCCACGCTGACCGAGGCCGCCGACGCCGCCCGCGCGGCGAAGACGGGGGTCTGGGCCTCCGACGCCACCACCGGCGGCGCCACCCTCCACGCCCAGGACGACCTGTCCGAGCGGCTGGTCATCCTGCCCAAGCTGTTCCGCCGCCTCGCCGAGTACTACGCCCTCACGCCGGGCGACGCCTCGCTCGCCGGCTTCAAGGCGTACATGGCCACCCTCAACGACCGGCTGTACGTCATCTCCGACGCCCACGCGACCGGGTTCGACACCGTCATCGAGGTCACCGGCGACACCGTCCGGCTCACCAAGCCCATCACCGACCTGATCTTCATCGAGGGCTAGCCCGGACGCGCCGGGGGCGTCGCCCGCATCGGGCCTTGGCGGATGATCCGCGCCCGACCGGCCCGCCCGCGCCCTGTCCGGCGGGGCGGCGGCGTCAGTCGGCGGTGAGGGTGTCGAGGTCGTGCGCGGCCTTGACGAGGAGGTCGTGCATGGCCTTCTCCGCGCGGTCCGGGTCGGCGTCGCGGACGGCGTCGAGGACCGCGCGGTGGCTCGGGACGGGGTCGTCGTGGGGGCGGACGCCGTGCACGAGGCGGTCGCGCTCGGCGAGGCCGACCTCGATGACGACCTCCATCCGCTCCAGCAGCTCGTTGTGGGTGGCGGTGAGAAGGCCGCGGTGGAAGTCCAGGTCGGCCTGGACGGCGCGGGCGAGGTCGCCGTCGGCCGCTTTCATGGCGGCGAGGGCCTCGTCCAGGGCGGCGAGGTCGTCGGGGGTGCGGCGCAGAGCCGCGTAGCGGGCCGCCTGGGGCTCGATGATGCCGCGCACCTCGGCCAGGTTCTGCAGGAACGCCTGGTCGTCGCGGTTGGCGAACTGCCAGCGGATGACGTCGGGGTCGAGGAGGCTCCAGTCGGAGCGGGGGCGCACGAACGTGCCCCGCTTCTGCCGCGAGGCGACCAGGCCCTTCGCCGCGAGCACCTTCAGCGCCTCGCGCAGCGCGGTGAGGCTGACGTCCAGCTCGTCGCCGAGCGCCGCCACGTCGATGGTGTCGCCGGGGTTCAGCTCACCGCCGAGGATGCGTCGCGCGATCTCCTGCACCGTCTGGCCGTGCAGTCCGCGCTCCGAGTAGCGCACCACGGGAGGCCCCCTCCTTCGCTCGTCCGCCGAGTACCCTAGCCCTCACAGTGTAATCATAAATTAGGAATTAATATTGACAGCACCCGGCCGGGGGCATTAGACAAGGTCAGCAGGTTGCCGGAACGAGGAGTACGTCGATGAAGCATGCCAAGCGCCGTCTGGCGGCCGTGCTCATGGCGGTCGCGGCGGTCCTGGCGGTCACGGCCGCCTGCGGCCGGGTGGGCGAGCACGGGCGCATCGGCGTCGTGTACCTGAACGCCGAGGGCTACTACGCCGGCGTGGAGCGCGGGCTGCGCTCGACGCTCGGCCATGGGGACCGGGACCCCCAGCTGGTGCAGACCAACATCCAGTCGGACCCGGCCAAGGAGAGTTCGTTCATCAACACGATGAGCTCGGCGAAGGTCGACGCGCTCATCGTGTCCCCGGCGTCGGCGACGGCGTCGATCCCGGCGCTGCGCCTCGCCAAGGAGAGCGGCGTCCCGGTGATCTGCTACAACACCTGCATCGAGGACGCGGAGGCGCGCAAGTACGTGCAGTCGTTCGTCCTCGGCGACCCCGCCGAGTTCGGCCGGGTCAGCGGTGAGCAGATGGCCGCCTACTTCCTGGCCGCCGGGAAGCGCGCCCCCAAGGTCGGCGTGATCAACTGCGAGCAGTTCGAGGTCTGCATCCAGCGCCGGCAGGGCTTCGAGAAGGCGCTCAAGGCGCGGGTGCCGGGCGCGAAGATCGTGGCGAACCAGCAGGGCCTCGCGCTGGACGAGGCCGTCGAGCGGGGCGAGCAGCTGCTCACCGCGCATCCCGACATCGACGCCTTCTACGGCGAGGCCGGGTCGCAGATGCTGGGCGCGGTGCGGGCCGTCGAGGCGCGCGGCAGGGCCGGCAGGACCGCCGTGTTCGGCGGCGACATGTCGGTCGACGCCGCCAAGAAGCTGCAGGACGGACGGGTCCTGAAGGGCGTCGCCGACATCTCCGGGATCAAGGTCGGGCGGCTGGCGGCCCAGGCCGCGCGGGACGTGCTGGCGGGCCGGCCGAGCGACCGGTTCGTCATCCCCGCGCCGATCGACCGGTACCTCGGCCCGAAGGACGGGGCGCGCTGGCTTCAGGAGCACTCCGATGGCATCCCGTAACCCCGAGAAGAGGAGCCGCATGAGCACGCCGCTGGTACGCGTCGCCGACGTCACCAAGCACTACCCGGGCGTCCGGGCGCTGACGGGGGCGAGCCTGGAGATCGAGGCGGGCGAGGTCCGCGCGCTCCTCGGCCGCAACGGCGCCGGGAAGTCCACCCTGATCAAGGTGCTGTCCGGGGTCGAGCGCGCCGACGCGGGCACCGTCGAGATCGGCGGCGCCCCGCTCGGCGACGGCGGCGTCCGGCGCGCCGGCGAGCTCGGGGTGCGGACCGTCCACCAGGAGCTCAGCCTGGTGCCGGGGATGACGGCCGCGGAGAACCTGTTCCTCGGCGCGTGGCCGCGGTCGGCGGCGGGCCGGGTCGACCATCCCGCGATGCGCCGCGCGGCCCGGGAGATCTTCGACCGGCTCGGCCTGGACATCGCCCCGGACGCGCAGGTCGGCGCGCTGCCGCTGGCCGAGCAGCAGCTCGTGGAGATCTGCCGGGCGGTGCGCCGCGAGCCGCGGCTGCTGATCCTGGACGAGCCGACCAGCGCGCTCGCCGCGGCCGAGGTGGAGACCGTCCTGGAGGCGGTCCGGCGGATCGCCGCGAGCGGCGTCGCGGTCGTCTACGTCAGCCACCGGCTCGACGAGATCCGGCGGATCGCGCGGACCGCGACCGTCATGCGGAACGGCGAGGTGGTCGGGACCGTCGACATGGCGACCACCTCCACCGAGGACGCGGTCGCGATGATGCTCGGCTCGGCGTACGAGGCGGCGGTCCGGCCGCGGGCCCGCGCCGTGCACCGCGACGGCACGCCGCTGCTGTCGGTGTCGGGGCTGAGCGTCCCGCCGAAGGTCGCCGACGTGTCCTTCGACCTGTACCCGGGCGAGATCCTCGGGCTGGCCGGGCTGATGGGGTCGGGCCGCACCGAGGTGCTGCGAGCGATCGCCGGGTTCGAGCCGGCCGCCGCCGGGACCGTCCGGGTGGACGGCCGGGAGGTGCCGCGGGTGACCGCGGCCGGGATGAAGCGCCGCGGCGTCGGGCTGACGCCGGAGGACCGCAAGAGCGAGGCGATCGTCCCGCTGCTCGGCGTCGGCGAGAACATGGTGATGTCGGATTTCCGGGCGGTGAGCAGCGGCACGTCCGTGGTGCCGGCCCGGATCGACCGGGCCGCGCGCGGGCTGATCGAGCGGCTGTCGATCGCCACCGCCTCCACCCGCACCCCGATCGCCGCGCTGAGCGGCGGCAACCAGCAGAAGGCCGTGATCGGCCGGTGGCTGCACGCGGGCAGCCGGATCCTGCTGCTGGACGAGCCGACGCGCGGCGTGGACGTGGAGGCCAAGGAGGGCATCTACCGGCTGGTCCGGGAGCTGGCCGACCGGGGCGCCGCCGTGCTGTTCGTGTCCGGCGAGCTGGAGGAGCTGCCGCTGGTGTGCGACCGCGTCATCGCGCTGCGCGGCGGGACGGTCGCCGCCGAGTTCACCGGCGACGAGGTGACCGTGGACGCCGTGCTGTCCGCCGCGATGGCGGCCTGAGTGACCCGCCCTGAGAGACGAGGAGAGACCATGACCACCACTCGGACCGTCCCGCCGCCCGGCGGGACGCGCATCACGGGCGTGGCGGGGCGCCTGCTGAACGGCCGGTCGCACCAGCTGAACGAGATCGGCCTGCTGGTCGCGATCGTCGCGCTGTACGTGGCGCTCGGCGGTTCCGCCGCGGGCTTCCTGTCGGTGCACAACCAGCTCGGCATCCTGCGGGACGCCGCCACCGTCGGCATCGCCGCCTGGGGCGTCACGCTGGTCATCATCGCCGGGGAGATCGACATCAGCATCGGCCCGGCGACGGCGTTCTCCTCGGTGCTGGTCGCCAAGGGCGCCACCGAGTGGGGCCTCGGCGTCGGCGGCGCGATCGTGGTGACCCTGCTGCTCGGCGTGGTGTGGGGCGCGATCGCGGGGTGGCTGCGCGCGGTGTTCGACGTGCCGTCGTTCATCACGACGCTCGGGCTGTGGAGCATCCTCGGCGGCCTCGGGCTCTACCTCACCGACGCGCTGCCGGTGACGCTGCCCGACAGCGGCGTGTTCGACGTCCTCGGCGGGGACGTCGCGGGGATCCCGACGTCGGCGATCGTGATGCTGGTGCTGTTCGGGGTCTTCGCCTACGTCGCCCGGTTCACCGCGTACGGGCGGTCGGTCTACACGATCGGCGGCAACGCGGGCGCGGCGCGGCTGGCGGGCATCAACCTGACCCGGATCCGGGTGCTGCTGTTCGCCACGACCGGGCTGCTGTCGGCGGTCACCGGGATCCTGCTGGCTGCCCGGCTCGGCTCCGGCAGCGGCGGCGCGGCGTCCGGGCTGGAGTTCGACGTGATCGCGGCGGTGGTCATCGGCGGGACGGCGCTGGCCGGGGGCCGCGGCGGGATGCTCGGCACCCTGCTCGGCGTCGTGTTCATCACCGTGATCGGCAACGGCCTGGTGCTGCTCGGCGTGGACTCCTTCCTGCAGAACGTGGTGCGCGGCGTGATCATCGTCGGCGCCGTACTGATCAACGTGGTGGTCGCGCGGCGCGGACGCGCCGGCGCGGCGGCCTGAAAGGGGGCGGTGTGACCGTGACTTCGACGACGCGGCCCGCGGGCGCCGAGGGGGCGCCGGCGCGGATGGAGGGCGTGTTCCTGCCCGGGGACTCCACCGCCGTGCTGCGGGAGTCCGACGTGCCGGAGCCCGGCCACGGGCAGGTGCTGATCGAGGTCGGCGCGTCCGGGATCTGCGGCAGCGACATCGGCTACATCTACCGGGGCTACAAGGGCTACCGCGGCGTGGACGGCCCCGCCTACCGGGGAGTGATCGCGGGGCACGAGCCGTCCGGCCGGATCGTGGCCGCCGGGCCGGGCGTGCGGCGGTTCGGCGTGGGCGACCGCGTCATCGTGTACCACATCGTGGGCTGCGGGCTCTGCGACAACTGCCGCCGCGGCCACTACATCAGCTGCGACTCCGGCCGCGAGTCCTACGGGTGGCAGCGCGACGGCGGGCACGCCCCGTACCTGCTCGCCGAGGAGCGGACCTGCGTGCCGCTGCCGGACGAGCTGTCCTACGTCGACGGCGCGCTGATCGCCTGCGGGTTCGGCACCGCCTACGAGGGGCTGCGCCGCGCCGGGGTGAGCGGCGACACCGACCTGCTGGTGGTCGGGCTCGGCCCGGTCGGGCTCGCCGCCGGGATGATCGGGCGCGGCATGGGCGCGCGGAAGGTGATCGGCGTCGAGCCGTCCGAGGCGCGCCGCGCCTGGGCCGGGACGCTCGGCGTGTTCGACGCGACCCTGCCCGCGGGCGACGGCACGGCGGTGGCGGTCGCGGACCTCACCGGGCGCGGCGGCGCGGGCGTGACGATCGACTGCTCGGGGACGCGCCCCGGCCGGAGCCTCGCGCTGGAGGCGGCGGCCGAGTGGGGCCACGTCTCGCTGGTCGGCGAGGGGGGCGACCTGTGCACCGAGGTCTCGGACACGCTGCTGCACAAGCAGCTCACGATCCACGCGTCCTGGGTGACGTCGCTGCCGGCGATGAGCGAGCTGGCGCGCAACCTCGTCGGCTGGGGGCTGCGGCCGGAGAAGGCGGTCAGCGACGTCTTCCCGCTGTCGCGGGCGGGCGAGGCGTACGCGCTGGCCGCCGGCGCGAGCAAGGGCAAGGTCGTGCTCGTCCCGGACGCGGCGCAGTGACGGCCGGAACCGGTGCCGTCGCGGGAGCCGTGCACGTCGAGACCGACACGTCCGGCCCGTACGAGGTGGTGTGGCTCGGCAACGGGGCGCTGCGGCTCGGGATCGTCCCGGCGCTGGGCGGACGGCTGCTGAGCCTCGTCCACGACGGCGACGAGTTGCTCTGGCGCAACCCGGCGCTGCTCGACGACCGGCTGCACCCCGTCGGCGGGCACCGGCCGGAACGCACCTCGGGGCCGATGGCGAACTGGCGCAACTACGGCGGCGACAAGACCTGGCCGGCGCCGCAGGGCTGGTCGTCGCCGGGGGAGTGGGCCGGGCCGCCCGACCCGGTGCTCGACTCGGGCCCGTACGCGGCCGAGGTCCGCGCGGGTTCGGACGATGCGGCGGTGGTGCTGGAAAGCGAGCACGATCCGCGGACCGGGCTGCGGCTGCGCCGGGAGATCCGGTTGCGCGCCGGTGAGCCCGGCTACGACCTGCGCGTCTCCGCCGTCAACGGGTCGGCTGCGCCGGTGCGGTGGGCGGTGTGGAACGTCGCCCAGTACCCGGGTGGTGGAACGGTCCACGTCGGGGTGGGGCCGGGCTTCGGCGAGCCGGTCGAGCTCGCGGTCGGCACGGCCGCGCCCACCTGGACGCGCCCGCGCCCGGACACCGTCGAGGTGCCCGCGCAGGACGCCGTCGGCAAGCTCGGCTTCCCGCACGCCACGGGACGCCTGGCCTACACGCGGGCCGGGCGTCGCCTGACCATGGAGTTCGACGTCCACAACGGCGCCCCGTACCCGGACGGCGGCTCGCGCGCCGAGGTGTGGATGGAGCATCCCCTCGACCGCCCGCTGGAGCACCTCGGCGGGCTGGCGCCGCCCGCCCGGATCGTCGAGTGCGAGGCGCTCGGCCCGTGGGAGACGCTCGCGCCGGGAGCGGAGACCGCGCTCGGCGTCCGCGTGACGGTGGCGCCGGCCGGCGAGGAAGGTGGGACGCCGTGACCGCGACGCGCCCGGTCGCCGTCGTCACCGGCGCCGCCCAGGGGATCGGCGCGGCCACCGCCCGGCGGCTGGCCGCCGACGGGTACGCGGTCGCGCTCCTCGACGTGTCCGCGCAGGTGGACGAGGTCGCCGCCGCGCTGTCCGCGGACGGCGCGGCGGCGCTCGCCCTGCGCTGCGACGTGAGCGACCCCGGCGACTGGGACCGCGCCGTCCGCGCCTGCCGCGCCGGGCTCGGCCCGGTGGACGTCCTGGTGTCGAACGCCCTGCGCTACGAGCCGGGCGCGGCGGACGAGATCTCGCTGGAGTCCTGGCGGGGCCAGCTCGACGTCACGCTCACCGGGACGTTCCTCGGCGTCCGCGCGACGCTCGGCGACCTACGCGCCAGCGACCGCGCCGCCGTCGTGATCGTGTCGTCCGTGCACGCCTCGTTCGGGCTGCCGGGACGCCCCGCGTACGCCGCCGCCAAGGCGGGGCTGACCGGGCTGACCCGGCAGCTCGCCGCCGAGTACGGGCCCGGCGTCCGGGTGAACGCCGTGCTGCCCGGTCCGGTCCTCACCGCGCAGTGGGACGGCATCGGCGAGGAGGACCGGCGGCGCAGCGCCGCCGAGACCGCGGCGGGGCGCCTCGGCCGCCCGGAGGAGGTCGCGGCGGCGATCGCGTTCCTCGCCGGCCCGGACGCCTCGTTCGTCACCGGCGTCTCGCTGCGGGTCGACGGGGGCTGGAGCATCACCAAGGGATCCGCATGAAGATCACGAGAGTGGAGACGTTCCTCGTCCCGCCGCGCTGGCTGTTCTGCCGGGTGGAGACCGACGACGGCCTCGTCGGCTGGGGCGAGCCGGTCGTCGAGGGCCGGGCCGACACGACCCGCGCCGCCGTGCACGAGCTGGCCGACCTGCTGCTCGGCGCCGACCCGCGCCGCGTCGAGGACCTGTGGCAGACCATGACCAAGGCGGCGTTCTACCGCGGCGGCCCGGTGCTGTCCAGCGCGGTCGCCGGGCTCGACCAGGCGCTGTGGGACATCCTCGGCCGCTCGCTCGGCGTCCCGGTGCACCAGCTGCTCGGCGGCGCGGTCCGCGACCGGGTCCGGGTGTACGGCTGGATCGGCGGGGACGAGCCCGGCGAGGTGGGGGAGGAGGCCGCCGCGCAGATCGCCGCCGGGCTGACCGCCGTGAAGATCAACGCCTCCGGGCGGGCCGCGCCGCTGCCGCCGCCCGCGCAGATCGACGCGATCGTGCGGCGGGCCGCCACCGTCCGGGAGGCGATCGGGGACGAGGCCGACTTCGCGGTGGACTTCCACGGCCGCATCACGGTACCCGCCGCGCGGCGGCTCATCCCGCTGCTGGAGCCGTACCGCCCGCTGTTCGTGGAGGAGCCGGTGCTTCCGGAGCACACGCACCGGCTCGGCGACGTCGTCGCGTCCACCACGACCCCGATCGCGTGCGGCGAGCGGCTGTTCTCCCGCGCCGAGTTCCTGCCCGCGCTGCAGGCGGGGGTGGCGGTCGTCCAGCCCGACCTGTCGCACGCCGGCGGGATCTCCGAGGTGCGGCGGATCGCGTCGCTGGCCGAGGTGCACGGGGCGCTGCTCGCCCCGCACTGCCCGCTCGGCCCGCTGTCGCTCGCCGCGAGCCTGCAGGTGGCGTTCGCGACGCCGAACTTCCTGATCCAGGAGCAGAGCATCGGCATCCACTACAACGACGGCGCCGAGGTGCTCGACTACCTGGCGGACCGGTCGCCGTTCGCGTTCGTGGACGGCTCGATCGAGCGCTGGGAGGCGCCGGGCCTGGGCATAGAGATCGACGAGGACGAGGTGCGCCGCGCCGACCGGATCGGGCACCGGTGGCGCCCGCCGGTCTGGCGGCACCCGGACGGAGGGCACGCGGAATGGTGAACACAACGAACGTGACGAACACGACGATCGCGGCGGAGCTGGAGCGGCGCCGGCTGGTCGCCATCGTCCGGGGCCCCGACCCGGCGGCGGCAGTCCGCACCGCGCTCACCCTCGCGGAGGAGGGCGTCGCGCTGATCGAGGTGTCGCTGAGCGGCGCCGGCGCCCTGGACGTGATCGAGGAGGTCGCGGGCAAGGCCGCCGGAGCCGCGCGGATCGGCGCCGGCACGGTGCTGACCGCGGACGACGCGCGCCGGGCCCGCGACGCGGGCGCCGAGTACGCCGTCACGCCGTCGCTCGGCGCGGGCGTCGACGAGGCGCTGCGGCTCGGCCTTCCCGTGCTGGCCGGCGCGCTCACGCCGACCGAGGCGGCCGCGGCCGTCGCCGCCGGCGCGACGGCCGTCAAGCTGTTCCCGGCGAGCGCGCACGGGCCCGGGTACCTCACCGCGCTGCGCGACCCGTTCCCGGACGTCCCGTTCGTCCCGGTCGGCGGCGTGGGGGAGGCCGAGGCCGCCGAGTACCTGCGGCGCGGCGCCGTCGCGGTCGGCGTCGGCTCGCCGCTGTGCGGGGACGCGCCGCGCGGCGGCGACCTCGCCGCGCTGCGCCGCCGCGCCCGCGCGTTCCTCGCCGTCACGGCCGCGCAGGACGGGACCGCATGACCCGGGTGGACGTCCTCACCGCCGGGGAGACGATGATGGCGCTGCGCGCCACCGGCCCGGTGCGGCTCGGCTCCGGCTTCACCACGAGCATCGCCGGGGCCGAGAGCAACGTCGCGATCGGCCTCGCCCGCCTCGGCCGCACCGCCGCCTGGGCCGGACGGGTCGGCTCCGACGAGGCCGGGCACCTCGTCACCCGCACGCTGCGCGCCGAGGGCGTCGACGTCTCGGCCGTCCGCCGCGACGGCGACGCGCCCACCGGCCTGATCATGTTCGAGCAGCGGCTGCCGGACGTCACCCGCGTCCAGTACCTGCGCGCCGGGTCCGCCGGGTCCCGGCTGTGCGCGGAGGACGTCGAGGCGCTGCCGTTCGAGCCGCGGATCGTGCACGTCACCGGGATCACCCCGGCGCTCAGCGCGTCCTGCCGGGACGCCGCGGCGGCGCTGTGCCGCCTCGCCCGCTCCCGGCACGCGCGGATCAGCCTCGACCTCAACCACCGCCCGCGGCTGTGGAGCCGGGAGGCGGCCGCCGAGGCGCTCGCGCCGCTCGCCGCCGCCGCGGACCACGTCATCGCGTCCCCCGACGAGCTGACCCTGCTCGGCGACGGCCCGCCCGACCGCATCGCCGCCCGGCTACTGGACGGCGGCGCCACCGAGGTCGTCGTCAAGAACGGCGACGAGGCCAGCTCGTACACCGCGGACGGCGCGCGCGCCGTGCCCGCTCACCGCGTCGACCCCGTCGACTCGATCGGTGCGGGGGACGGGTTCGTCGCCGGGTACCTGTCCGGCCTGCTGGACGGCCTGGACGCCGAGGCCCGGCTCCGCCGCGCCCACACGGTCGGCGCGTTCGCGGTCATGAGCCGCGGCGACTGGGAGGGCCTGCCCCACCGCGACGAACTCGGTCTCATCGGCCTCCCCGAAGGAGCCGCACTGCGATGACCTGGACCGTCCTGGAGAACACCGGCCCGTGGGAGCTCGGCGAAGGGCTGCGCGCCACGCCCGGCGGCTTCGTCGCCGTCGACCTCCTGGCCGGAGGGCTGTACCGCCTGGAGCCCACCACGCTTTTGGCCTCCGTGCCGTTCCCCCTGGGCGCCGTCGCCCCGATCCAGGACTCGGACGGCTGGATCGCCGCCGCCGACACCGGCATCGCCGTCCTGAACGGTGACGGAACCGTCGACTGGCTGGCGCGCCCGGAGGACGGCGCGCCCACGCCGATGCGCATGAACGACGGTGCGACCGACCCGTCCGGACGGTTCTGGGCGGGCTCGATGGCCTTCGACGGAACGCCCGGCGCGGGCTCGCTGTACCGGGTGGACGACGACGGCACCGTCCACACCGCCATGGACGGCCTGACCGTCCCCAACGGCCCGGCCTTCACTCCGGACGGCCGCGTCATGTACCTCGCCGACAGCGCCCGCGGCGTCATCTACCGCGTCGCCGTGGACCCGTCGTCCGGGGAGCTGGGCGAGCGCGAGGTCTTCGCGCGCGTGCCGGACGGATCACCCGACGGTATGGCCGTCGACACCGAGGGATGCCTGTGGTCGGCGGTCTGGGGCGCGTCCGCCGTGCACCGCTACGCCCCGTCCGGTGACCTGCTGACGGTGTTCCGGCTTCCCGCGAGCCAGCCGACCAGCGTGTGCCTTTCCCCCGCGCCACCGCACCGGGTGCTGGTGACCACCGCCACCCACGGCCTGGCCGCGCCCTGCCCCGCGGACGGCCGCGTCCTCACCGCCGGGACGACCGCCGGCGGCTACCCGGTCGTCCCCTTCCGCCTCAGGCGTGCCGGGGCCGCCCGGTAGGCGATCGACGGGGCGCCGTGCGGGCGGAAACCCGGGAGCGGGCCGGGACGTCTCATGATCGACAACGTCCGCCGGCCGCGATACTGGAAACGATGACACAAGAGCCCCACGTAGAAGACGCCCCCGACGACGCACTGCCCGCCCTGCTCGTACAGCCGCCCTGGATGGGAGGGACGAAGGAACCGCCGGTCGTCCTCAGCCTGAAGACGCCCCGGGAGCCGACCGTCGTCCGCTGGGCGCCCGGCCGGCGGGAGGAGTGGCTGAAGGCCCCGTACGAGTACTCGCAGAAACGCATGCCCGAGGACACCGACTGGGCCGAACTCGCCGAGTTCTTCGCCGGTGACCAGGCCATCGACCTCTGGAAGCCGCGCGACTGGAGTTCCAGGTCGCGCTTCGAGCACCTCTACATGGGGCTCGTCATGCAGGCGCCCCGGGAGCTCGGCGAGAGGCTGCTCGCCGACGAACGCTACTGGGACGCCTTCGCCGACTTCTCGGTCGGCGCCGACCGCGGCGCGGTGGCGCGCCACGAGATGGCCGCCTACCCGCCGGCGCTGCACCAGGCGAAGAAGAAGAAATGGAGCGTGTACGCGCTCGAGCCCTTCCTGGACCACGCCGTCGCCCAGGCCATGATCAAGGACTTCGACGGCCGGGGGAGCGACCAGGCGCAGGACGCCTGGTACGACCTGCACGGGGTGGACGCCGTGAGGCTGACGATCCCGGACGCGCTGCGCAAGCCGGGGCCCAAGCGGGAACGCGCCGAGGCGGCGCTGCGCTCGGTCGCGCGGCGCCACGGCCATGACCTCCTGGTGGAGGCCGCCGGGCACTACGGGGACGAGGCGGTGCAGGCGGTCTCCCGGCTGCGCACCGATCCGCTCGACATGTACCCCGACCCGCTGCCAGAACTGCCCGAGGGCTGGGATCCCGAACGGCTGCCGCGGATCCTGCTGCGCCTTCGCCGTCTGGCGGCGCTTCCCACGGCCGCGACCCGGAACCTCCTGACCATGCTGGCCATCTCGGAGCGCGACAAGCCGTACGCCGGCGTCCCCCTGGCCGTCCCGCCCCTCGACCCCGAATCGCTCGCCGAGTTCGCCTGGGCCCTCTACGAGGCCGACCGCCATCCCAAACTGTGGGCGTCGCCCGGCGTGCAGTACGCCCTGGCCGAGTGGGGCGACGACACCACCGCCGACCGGCTCGCGCCGATCGTCGCACGCTGGTCCCGCGCGTACGTGTGGGATTCGGGCGGGCAGTCCGCGCTCCGCCTGTTCGGCCGGCTCGGCACCGACTCCGCCCTCCGGCACCTGGACCGGCTCGCGAACAAGGCCGAGGACCAGAAGTGGATCGGGCGGTTCGCGCGGGACGCGCTGAAGCGCGCCGCCGAGCAGCGCGGGCTCACCCAGGAGCAGCTCGCCGACCGGCTCGTCCCGGACCTCGGCCTCGACGCCGACGGCTCCCTGACGCTCGACTACGGACCGCGCCGCTTCGTGGTGGGCTTCGACGAGGAGATCCGGCCCTTCGTCACCGACGAGAGCGGCAAGCCCCGCAAGACGCTGCCGAAGCCGGGCGTGAAGGACGACGACGTCCTCGCCCCCGCCGCCTACAAGCGCTTCACCGACCTCAAGAAGGAGGCCCGCACCGTCGCCGCGGAGCAGGTGAAACGGCTGGAAGCGGCGATGGTGACCGGGCGGACCTGGACGGCCGGGGAGTTCGGCGCGCTGTTCGTCGCGCACCCGCTCATGCGCCACCTCGCCCGGCGGCTGGTGTGGTCGGCGGGGACGGGCGCGTTCCGGGTGGCCGAGGACGGGACGCTCGCCGACGTCCGCGACGACGCCTACGCGCTGCCCGGCGACGCCCGGGTCGCGCTGCCGCACCCGCTCCTCCTCGGCGAGGACGCCGTCCGGGACTGGGCCGCGATCTTCGCCGACTACGAGATCCTGCAGCCGTTCCCGCAGCTCGGCCGCCCCGTCCACGCCCTCGCGGAGGACGAGCGGGGGAGCGGCCGGCTGGCCCGCTTCGAGGGCGGCTCCGTCCACTTCGGCAGGATCCTCGGCCTGACGTCGCGCGGCTGGACGCTCGGCGAGAAGGAGACCGGCGGCTTCCGCCGGCAGGTGACGCTCCTGACGCCGGACGAACGGCACGTCATGGTCACCTTCGAACCCGGCATCCGCGTCTTCGACCCCGAGGAGCACGCCGAGCAGCGCATCGACCGCGTCATGCTCCTGACGGGCCGCTACTCGGGCGAGCCCCTCGCGTTCGGCGACCTCGACCCGGTCATCGCCTCCGAGATCATCACCGACCTGCACCGTCTCACGGGCTGAGCCCGCCGGAGGCCCCTGACCGCTGGGCGGTCAGGGGCCTCCGGCGGCTTTCCTCTCCCCGCGCTCGCAAGGTCGTACCGAGCGGCTCTGACATCATGTTTGACAACCGCGGCGGCATGGTACCTATAATTTCAGTTGTAGGGTTCCTCTCGGTGAGGGACAGGGTGTCCCGGGTCCGGTGGGCCTGGGGATCTTCGGAGGTGAGCGAGGATGCTGCTGACGTCGATCGATCCTTTCGTGCAGGAGTTCGAGCGTCAGTTCGACCGTGCGGTCCGGCAGGCGGGGCTGGGCGGTCGCGGGGACGGTGCGGGCATGCCGATGGACGGGATCCGCCGTCCCGACGACGTGGTGCTGCGGTTCGACCTGCCGGGCATCGACCCGGGCTCGATCGAGGTCACCGTGGACCGCGGTGTGCTGACCGTGACCGCGCGCCGCGAGGAGGAGTTCGGCGACAACGAGCGGGTGTTCGTCCGCGAGCGCACCATGGGCGCCTTCACCCGCCGCGTCTACCTGTCGGAGCACCTGGACGCCGACGCCATCGAAGCCGCCTACAACAACGGCGTCCTGGCCGTCCGCATCCCCGTCCTGGAACAGGCCAAGCCCCGCAAGGTCGCCGTCCAGCACACCGGCGACCAGAAGGCGATCAAAAGCTGACCGGCGCGCGTCCATCGCCTCCCGCGCCCGAGCGCTCGCCGGAACGCTCCGGCGCCGGCGCGGCGCGGGCGGCAGGTGACGAGACCGGCCATGGCCCGGTGGGTGCGCGGCGCCCGCCGGGCCAGGTCGTCGGCTTTCACACCCGGCAGGCGCGCAGCCATGATCTTAAGTGGGCGCGCCCCGGGAACGCACATCGACACAGTGGAAGGGGCCGGTATGGGATTGCCGATCGATGACGAGTACGCGGCCCTGTTCACCGTGGGGCAGGTCGCCGACATGCTGCAGGTGCAGCAGGCGTTCCTGCGGCGCATCGACACCCAGCACGTCGTCTCGCCGCGGCGCTCGGCCGGCGGGCAGCGCCGCTACAGCCGCTGGGAGATCGGCCGCATCCAGCAGGTCGTCACCATGATGGACGAGGGCATGACGCTGCCCGCCATCCGGCGGATCTTCGAGCTCCAGCACGAACTCGACGAGCTCACCCGCGAACGCGACGAGCTGGCCGCACGGTTGACCGCTCTCGGCCAGGACCCCGCCGGCCAGGGCCCCGCCGACCGGCCGCCTCGCCGGCCCGGCCCCCGCTCAGGAGGTGGGTGACACCATGACGCAGCCGCTGACGGCGCCCGGGGACGACGACGCCATGACCCCGGGAGCGCCGCACCCGCTGGGCATCACCACGAGCCACCGCGGCGACACCGTCGTGATGCTGCTGTCCGGCGAGCTCGACATGGCCGCCGAGGACCGGTTCGGCGACGCCGTCCGCGCCGCCCTGGCCGACCGGCCCCGAACGCTCGTGGTGGAGATGTCCGGGCTGGAGTTTCTCGACTGCACCGGCCTGTCGATCCTGATCCGGGCCCGCAACCGGCTGCACCGCGAGGGCGGCGCCCTGCGGATCCGCAACCCGCGCCCCGTCGTGCGGCGGGTGCTGACCCTCGGCGGCCTGGGGCCGCATATCCTCTGACCGGCGCACGGGCCGCCGCGCCCGAAGTATTTCGTTCGTCGGCGACCGATGCCGCTCTACCCCACGCAGGACGTTCTTTCCCGGTGATCTGACAAGACCGCCCTCCGCGTCCCTTGGGCTCGCCGCGCCGCCCCATCGGGGCTCTAAGGGCCCGGCGATGCGGGGGGCGGTCATGATTTGCGTGTTCCCGCTTCGTAAGGGGTGACAATGGGGAAGTGCGAGCAAGGAACTCCGAGGGACGGTTGACGGCCGTATTCTGCGGCGGGTGACTCGGTGCGCACCGCCGGAATCATCCCGTCACCGCGCGGCCGGATTCCCGGTCCATGATTTGGCCGGCGGCCGGAATTGGCCGGGGCCGGGAGGCCGCCGGCGGGCCGTGACGGTGCCGGTCGTCGCGCCGGAGCGCCTTGCGGATCGCGGGCGGCGACGGCTTCCGAACGGCCGGAGCGGGCAGGCGCCGGTTCCCCGCCTCCGCGCCTCCACATGCGGTTCGGGGTGCTGAACAAGGCGGCGTCCGGAGTGAAGTCGGTCGTTCGGGAAGGTCGTGTTACCGGGCGCGTTGACAGGTATGTAGTTGCGATTTGTCATGGCGCTGGGGCGGGTGGCGGGGCACATCGGTGCATGTTACCGTTGGCTCGCCACGGGTCACGGGGTGTGTTTACGAAATCGGTTGATCTTTCAAAAACGCAATACGGCGGGATGGGTGGCGATGTGGGCGCCGTCCGGACTCCAACGGCAACCAGACCGCGCCGATCGGAGCCTTCATGAGCGAATGTCCGAGTGAGCCTGCCGCCGGATTCCCCGTGAAGGGCCGTCCCCGGCCGGAACGCACGGGCGCCGGCGCGCGGGGGCGGTCTTGACGCCGCGGACCGTCCTGATCGTCGACAGCCACACCCTCGTCCGGCAGGGGGTGCGCGAGATCCTCGAAGAGGACGCCGGGCTGAAGGTGGTGGGGGAGGCCGGCGACGGCGACGAGGCCGTCGCGATGGTCACCGACCAGCGTCCCGACGTCGTCCTGCTCGAGGTCGGCGGGCCCGGCCCGGACGCCGTCACCACGGTGCGGCGCATCCGGCGGCAGTCGCCCGGCACCAAGGTCATCATCCTCAGCATGCAGGAGGGGCCCGAGCTGCTGCGCGCGCTGCTGGAGGCGGGCATCCGCGGCTACCTGCTGAAGACGGTGACGCGGCACGAGCTGGTCGCGGCGATCCAGGCGGTGGAGGACCCCGAGCGCATCGTGCTGAGCGTCTCGCGGCGCAGCCTGCCCGAGGACGACGGGGCGCAGCACGTCCAGCTCACCGAGCGGGAGCGGCAGGTGCTGGACCTCACCGCGCGGGCGCTCACCAACCGGCAGATCGCGAACCGGCTCTCGCTCACCGAGGCCACGGTCAAGCGCCACCTGCGCAACATCTTCGCCAAGCTCGGCGCGGGGTCGCGGCTCGACGCCGTCAACCGCGCCGCCCACGCGGGCCTCATCGAACCGCCGCGGAACGAGCACTAGAGGCCCGGACGGCCTTTCACCCCGGACGGCCCTTCACCCCGGACGGCCCTTCACTCCGGACGGCCTTCGCCCCCGGACGGCCCGGGAGCCGGGGGCACCCGGCTCTGACGGGACGCGAACCGGGCTCGACGCGGGCGTCCTACGTTGTCGGCGATCGTTCGCCCAGCGGAAGGACCGCCGTGCTCCGCCAGATCCGACCCGTGCAGGCCGGCAGGTTCCGCTCGGTGATGCGCGGCTTCGCCACCGGAGTGACGGTGGCGGCCGCGGACGCCGGGAGCGGACCGGCCGGGACGACGATGAACTCGTTCACCTCCGTGTCGCTGGAACCGCCGCTCGTCCTGTTCTGCATCGGATCCGGGTCGCGGACGTGGCCGGTGGTGGAGCGGGCGGGCTGCTTCGCGGTGAGCTTCCTGTGCGCCGACCAGGAGCCTCTGGCGCGCCGTTTCGCGGCGCCCGGGGTGGACCGGTTCGCCGGGCAGGAGGTCGTCACCGCGGCGACGGGCTCGCCGGTGCTCGCCGAGGCCGCCGGGTTCGTCGACTGCCGGCTCGTGGACGCCATCGGGCTCGGCGACCACTACGTGGTGGTCGGCCTGGTGGTGGCGGCGGGCCGGCTCCGCGACGCCAAACCGCTGGTCTTCGCCGACGGAGGGTACGGGAGTGTCTGAGATGAGGGCCCGCGTGGCCCGGCTGGAGGCCGAGCGCCGCGCCGCCGCCGAGGCAGGCGGCGACCGGGGCATGAAGGCCCAGAGGTCCAAGGGGAAGCTGACCGTCCGGGAACGGCTCGACCTGCTGTTCGACAAGGACAGCTTCACCGAGATCGAGACGTTCCGGCGGCACCGGGCGCAGGGCTTCGGCATGGAGCGACGCCGCCCGCCGACGGACGGCGTCGTGGTCGGCTGGGGCCTGGTCGAGGGCCGGCGGGTGTTCGCCTACGCGCACGACTTCCGGGTCTTCGGCGGCAGCCTCGGCGAGGCGCACGCCGCCAAGATCCACAAGATCATGGACCTGGCGGCGAAGGCGGGAGCGCCGCTGGTCGGGCTCTGCGACGGGGCGGGCGCGCGCATCCAGGAGGGCGTCACCGCGCTCGCCGGATACGGCGGCATCTTCCAGCGCAACGTCCGCAACTCCGGGGTGATCCCGCAGATCAGCGTGATGCTCGGCCCGTGCGCGGGCGGCGCGGCGTACTCGCCGTCGCTCACCGACTTCGTCTTCATGGTGCGCGACACCGCGCAGATGTTCATCACCGGCCCGGACGTGGTCGGCGCGGTCACCGGCGAGACGATCACCCACGAGGAGCTGGGCGGCGCCGAGGTGCACGCGGCCCGGACCGGGGTGGCCGAGGCGATCTACGACGGCGAGGAGGAGTGCCTCGCGGACGTGCGGTACCTGCTGTCGCTGCTGCCGTCCGACAACACCCGGTTCGCGCCCGAGCGGCCCACCGCCGACCCGCCGGACCGGTCCTGCCCGGCGCTGCGCGACATGGTGCCGGTCGACGCCAAGGCCGCCTACGACGTGCGCGCCGTCGTGGAGGAGATCGTCGACGACGGCGAGATGTTCGAGATCCACGAGATGTGGGGCACGACGGTGGTGTGCGCGTTCGTCCGGTTCGCGGGCCGGGTCACCGGGCTGGTGGCCAACCAGCCCGCGGAGACGGCCGGGGTCCTGGACATCACCGCCGCGGAGAAGGCGTCCCGGTTCGTCCAGTTCTGCGACGCGTTCAACATCCCGATCGTGACGCTGGTGGACGTGCCGGGCTTCCTGCCCGGGGTGGACCAGGAGCACGGCGGGATCATCCGGCACGGCGCCAAGCTGCTCTACGCGTACTGCGACGCCACCGTGCCGCGCGTGCAGCTCGTCCTGCGCAAGGCGTACGGCGGCGCGTACATCGTGATGGACTCGCGGTCGATCGGCGCGGACGTGTCCCTCGCCTGGCCGACGAACGAGATCGCCGTGATGGGCGCCGAGGCCGCGGTGAACGTCGTGTACCGGCGGGAGATCGCCGCCGCCGACGACCCGGAGGCCGAGCGCCGGGCCCGCGTCGAGGACTACCGGCGCGAGCTGATGGACCCGTTCCACGCGGCCGAGCGCGGCCTGGTGGACGAGGTGATCGACCCGGCGGAGACGCGCGTCCGGATCGTCGACGCGCTCGACATGCTGGCCGCCAAGTACGTGCCCCGGCCGAACCGCAAGCACGGGAACCAGCCGCAGTGACCGCCGGCCCGCGCTGAAACGCGGGCCGGCAGGGGAGAGGGCCGCGATGAGCGCCGACCTCGAGATCGTGAAGGGCCGTCTGGACGAGCGGGAGCTGGCGGCGCTCGTCGCCGTGCTCGTGCACGGCGGGCGGGACCGCGGCGCCCGCGCGGACGAGGCCGCCGCCCCGCGAGGCGCGGAGCGGCGGCCCGGACCGCGCTGGGACCCCGAGGGGCTCAGCCCGCCCCGGCCCGCGTCCGCTCCACCACTGCCGCGGACCAGGTGAAGCCCGCGCCGACGCCCGCGAGCAGGCAGCGCTCACCGGGCGCGAGGCGGCCGGAGGCGACCAGCTCGCCGAGCCCGGCGATCTGGTCCCCGGCGCCGAGGTGGCCGATCCGGCTGCCCCAGTCCCACGTCGTCCGCTCCCGGTCGACGCCGAGCGGCTCGAAGAACTGCACGTTCATCTTCGGCAGGCCCAGGTGCGGCAGGACGAACCAGTCGATGTCGCCGCGCTCGACGCCCGCCTCGGACAGCGCGCCCTCGACGGCGCGCACCTGCCCGTCCAGCAGCCGCCGCAGGACCTCGGTGAAGCCGAGTTCGGAGACCGCCTCCTCGCGCGGCGTCTCGGCGTCGATCGGGCGGGCCGCCTCCAGCGGGGCGTCCGCGAACGGCCGCGCGCCCCGCCCGAGCTTCTCCAGGCCCGGGTCCGAGACGGAGACCGCGCTGCGCAGCAGGACGGCGTCCCGCCCGTCCTCCGGGGTCCGTGCGCCGCGCGCCAGGACCATCGCGGTGCCGCCGTCGCCGCAGATCGTGCCCGGGTCCGTCCGCCAGCGGTCGAAGCCCGGCAGGGCGAACCGGTCGCCGGTCGACACCAGCGCCTTGGCGCCCGCGGGCCGGGCCGCCAGGAACGAGGCGGCCAGCTCGATCGCGGCCATGCCGCCGTTGGACTGCTGCCCCACCTCGACGGCGGGGCAGGCGTTGCCGACCGCCTCGCGCTGCACGTAGGAGGCGGCGGCCCACAGGTCGTGGCCCTGGTAGTGGACGCTGGCGTGCAGGATCAGCTCGATGTCGGACGGGTCCGCGCCGGCGTCCGCCATGGCCCGCCGCGCGGCGTCCGCCGCCATCACCGGCGGGGCCTCCTCGGAGACGCACACGGCCTCGATGCCGGTGCGCCAGACGTCCTTGCGGGCGCACAGCCCCCGTCTCTCCGCGTCCGCCGTCTCGATCGGGTCGGGCAGGTGGCGGCCGATCCCCGCCACGTGGATGTCCTCGTACCTCATGCCGCGAGCGTCGCAGCCGGGCGTCAGGGCGCTGTCGAGGACAGGTCGTCCCGGCCCGCCCGGCGGCGCCGGACGCGAATGACCCTAGGCCGGATCTCGACGCGGCCGCCTTAGACAAGGGGGCATGACCGACGACCACCGAGCAGGCGGGGGACGCCCGCTGCCGATCGCCCTGCTGATCCCCGGCCAGGGAGCGCAGCATCCGCGGATGGCCGCGTCCCTGTACGGCACCGTCGAGACCTTCACCCGCACCATGGACGAGGCGTTCGCGCTCATGGGCCCGCGCGGCCCGCACGTGCGCGGGCAGTGGCTCGCCGAGCGGCCGTCGCCGGAGTTCGACGACGTCACGGTGGCGCAGCCGCTTTTGTACGCGGTCGGGTACGCGCTCGGGCGGACCCTGGTGGACCGGTGCGGGAGCCCGGACGCGCTGCTCGGGCACTCGGCCGGCGAGATGGTGGCCGGTGCGCTCGCCGGGGTCTTCGACTTCGCCGACGGCATGCGGCTGATGATGGAGCGGCTGCCCGCGCTCGCCGCGACGGAACCGGGCGGGATGCTCGCGGTCGCCGCCTCGGTGCGGGGCGTGGAGCCCCTGCTCGGCGACGACGTCCACCTCGCGGCCGTCAACGCGCCCCGGCAGCTGCTGCTCGCCGCGGCGGAGGAGCCGCTGCTGCGCGCCATGTCCCGGCTGAAGGACTCCGGCGTCACGGTCCGGCGGGTCCCCGCTCGGCAGGCGTTCCACAGCCCGCTGGTGGCGGCGGCGTCGGCCGAGGCCGGCGACCGCTGGACCGGCGTCGAGCTGCGGCCGCCCGCCGTGCGGCTGTACTCGGCCTACGACGCGGCGCCGCTCACCGCCGAGCGGGCGTGCGACCCGTCCTTCTGGATCGGGCAGCCTGCCCGGACCGTCCACTTCGCTCGGGCGCTCGACCGGCTCCTGGACGACGGCGACCACCTGCTGGTGGAGACCGGGCCGGGGCAGAGCCTCACGATGCTCGCCCGCCGCCATCCCCGCGTCGCGGCCGGACGCAGCCAGGTGATCGGGATGTCGCCCGACCGGCGGCTCGGCGACGACGCCGAGCGCGACGCCGTGCGGTCGGCGGCCGAACGGGTGCTGACGCGCCGCTGACCCCCCCGGGGCCCGCCGACGGGCCCGAGACCCCGCCAGACGACGGAGGAGCTGGAACCGCAATGAGCATCCCCATCGCCGTCATCGGCATGTCCGCCCGCGTCCCCGGAGGACCGGGCCTGGAGGAGTTCTGGTCGCTGCTGATGCGCGGCGACGAGGCCATCCGCCCGGCGCCCGGCGACCGCGAGGGCGCGCGCGGGCGCGGCGGCTTCCTCGACCGCGTCGACGGCTTCGACGCGGACTTCTTCGGCGTCCCGCCGCGCGAGGCCGCCGAGCTCGACCCGCAGCAGCGCCTGATGCTCGAGCTCACCTGGGAGGCGTTGGAGGACGCCCGCGTCCTGCCCGCCTCCCTGCACGAGAGCCGCACGGGTGTGTTCGTCGGCGCGATGGCCGAGGACTACGGGCTCCTCCAGGCCCGCCACGCGGGCGCCGAGACCTCGCCGTTCACGCTGACCGGGACGCGCCGCGGCTTCATCTCCGGGCGGGTCTCGCACGTGTTCGGCCTGCGCGGCCCCAGCGTCACCGTCGACACCGCCCAGTCGTCCTCCCTGGTGGCGGTGTACCAGGCGGTGCAGAGCCTGCGGGACGGCGACTGCGGGCTCGCCGTCGCGGGCGGCGTGCAGGTGAACCTGGCGGAGGAGAGCGACGACGCGCTGCGGGAGCTGGGCGCGCTGTCACCGGACGGGCGGTGCCGTCCGCTCGACGCGGCCGCCAACGGCTTCGTCCGCGGCGAGGGCGGGGGCGCGGTGGTGCTCAAGCCGCTCGACGCGGCGCTGCGGGACGGCGACCGCGTGCACTGCGTGATCCTCGGCGGCGCGGTCAACAACGACGGCGCCACACCCGGGCTGACCGCGCCGAGCCGCGACGCGCAGGAAGAGGTGCTGCGATTCGCCTACGAGCGGTCCGGTGTCGATCCGGGCGCGGTCCAGTACGTGGAGCTGCACGGCACCGGGACGCGGCGCGGCGACCCGGTGGAGGCCGCCGCGCTGGGCGGCGTGCTCGGCGCGGCCCGTCCCCCGGGCGAGCCGCTGCTGGTGGGCTCGGTGAAGGCGAACATCGGCCACCTAGAGGGCGCGGCCGGGATCGCCGGGCTCATCAAGACGGCCGCGGGGATGTCGCGCGGGCGGCTCCCCGCGACGGCGAACTTCGCCGACCCGAACCCCGACATCGACCTCGCGGGCCTGAACCTGCGGGTCCACGACCGTCCCGGCGACTGGCCGGAGGGGGAGCGGGTCGCGGGCGTCTCGGCGTTCGGGCTCGGCGGTTCCAACTGCCATCTCGTCCTCGCCGGGGCGCCCCGCGCCGACGCCGGAGAGGCTCCCGAGCCCGAGCCCGCGCCCGGACCCGTCCCGTGGGTGGTGAGCGGACGGTCGGAGCGGGCGCTGCGCGCCCAGGCCGGACGCCTCGCCGAGCTGGCCGCGACACGGCCGGAGCCGCGGGACGTCGGCCGCTCGCTCGCGGTGTCGAGAACGGCGTTCGAGCACGGCGCCGTCGTGACCGGCGACCACCCGGCGGGGCTGCGCGATCTCGCGGAGGGCCGCGACGCGCCCGGAGTCGTCCGGGTCCGGAGGCGCGACGGCCGCACCGCCCTGCTCTTCCCGGGCCAGGGCGTGCAGCGCGCGGGCATGGGACGCCGCCTCTACGAGACGTACCCGGCGTTCGCGCGGGCCCTCGACGAGGCCGGCGCCGCGCTGGAACCGGCGATCGGCACGCCGATCACCGAGGCGATGTGGAGCGGCGGTCTGGACCGCCAGGAGCTGGTGCAGCCCGCCGTGTTCGCCGTCGAGGTCTCGCTCTTCCGGCTGCTGGAGTCGTGGGGCGTCCGCCCCGACCTGGTCGCGGGCCACTCCCTCGGCGAGATCACCGCCGCGCACGTCGCCGGGGTGCTCCCGCTGGCGGACGCGGCGGAGTTCGTCGCGGCGCGCGGGCGGCTGTTCGAGGGGCTGGCGTCCGGCGTCGCGGTCGCGGTGGAGGCGGGCGAGGAGGAGGCCCGCGCCGCGCTCGCGGACCGGCTCGACCGCGCCGACGTCGCCGCCGCCAACGGCCCCCGGTCGGTGGTGATCGCGGGGGACGAGGAGGCCGTGGCCGAGGTCGCCGAGCGCTTCGCGGACTCGGGGCGGCGCACCACGAGGCTGCGAATCGGCCGCGCCGTCCATTCCCCGCTCGTCGAGCCGCTCCTGGACGACCTGCGCGCCGTCGCCGCCGGGCTGGACTGGCGGCGGCCCGACGGCGGTCCGTCCCTGGTCTCGTCGGTGACGGGCGCGGAGGTGGACGCCGCGCGGCTCGCGGACCCCGCGCACTGGGCGGGCAACGCGCGCCGGACCGTCCGGTTCGGCGAGGCCCTGCGGTCGCTGCACGCGCTGGGCGCGCGGCGGTTCGTCGAGGCCGGGCCCGGCACCGCGCTCACCGACCTGATCCCGGCGAACGTGTCCGATCCGGCCGTGACCGTCCTGCCCTGCATGCCGCGCGAGCAGGACGAGGTGTCCGGCGCGGTGACGGCCCTGGCCGGGATCCACCTCTCCGGAGGCCGGGTGGACTGGGACGCCTTCTTCGGTCCGGACGCCCGCCTCGTCGATCTGCCGACGTACGCGTTCCAGCGCGAGCGGCACTGGCTCGACACCGTCGCGGACCCGCCGGGTCCCGCCGCGCCGGAGACCGACACGCGGCGGCTGGTGACCGAGACCCTGGAGCAGGCGCTCGGAGCCGGCGCGGCGGCCGACCCGGACGTGCCGTTCCGGGAGCTCGGGGTGGACTCGCGGATGGCCGTGGTGATCCGCGACAGGCTGTCGGCCGCCCTCGGCCGGGACCTGCCCGGCTCGCTGCTGTTCGACCACCCCACCGCCGCCGAGCTCGCCGGCGCCCTGCGCCCCGAGCCCGGCACCGCGCACCCCGCCCCCGGCACCCGGACGGCCGACGGCCCGCCCACCGAGCCCGGCGAGAACGAGGACGACATCGCGATCGTCGCGATGAGCTGCCGCTATCCGGGCGGTGTGCGCTCGCCGGAGGACCTGTGGCGGCTGGTGGACGCCGGAACCGACGCGATCGGTCCGTTCCCGGACGACCGCGGCTGGGACCTCGACGAGCTGCCGGAGGGGCCGGCCGCGGGCGGGTTCCTCGACGGCGCCGCCGAGTTCGACGCGGCGTTCTTCGGGATCTCGCCGCGCGAGGCCGCGGGGATCGACCCGCAGCAGCGGCTGCTGCTGGAGGCCGCGTGGGAGGCGTTCGAACGGGCCGGGCTCGACCGCGGCGCGCTGCGCGGCAGCCGCACCGGCGTCTTCGTCGGCGCCACCGCCCAGGACTACGGCCCGCGCCTCGCCGAACCCGACGACGGCACGCGCGGCCACCGGCTCACCGGCACCGCGCCCAGCGTCGCGTCCGGGCGCATCGCCTACGTCCTCGGGCTGCGCGGCCCGGCCGTCACCGTGGACACCGCGTGCTCGGCGTCCCTGGTCAGCGTGCACATGGCGGCGCAGGCGATCAGGCAGGGCGAGTGCGACACCGCGCTCGCGGGCGGCGTCACCGTGCTCGCGACCCCCGGCATGTTCCTGGACTTCGGCCGCCAGCAGGGCCTCGCCTCCGACGGCCGCTGCAAGGCGTTCTCCGCCGACGCCGACGGCACGGCCTGGGCCGAGGGCGCCGGGCTGGCCGTCCTGCAGCGGCTGGGCGACGCCCGGCGGGCGGGACGCCCCGTCCTGGCCGTCCTGCGCGGCAGCGCCGTCAACCAGGACGGGGCCAGCAACGGGCTCACCGCGCCGAACGGCACCGCCCAGGAGCAGGTCATCCGGGACGCGCTCGACCGCGCCGGGATCGGACCGGAGGGCGTGGACGCGATCGAGGCGCACGGCACCGGCACCGCGCTGGGCGACCCGATCGAGGCGGGCGCGCTGGCCCGCACCTACGGCGCCGCCCGCCCCGGGGGCGACCCCGTCCGGCTGGGCTCGCTGAAGTCCAACATCGGGCACGCGCAGGCGGCGGCCGGCATCGGCGGGCTGATCAAGATGGTGGAGGCGCTGCGCGCCGGGCGGCTGCCCCGCACGCTGCACGTGGGCGCGCCGTCCCCGCACGTCGACTGGGACGAGAGCGGCCTCGCCCTGCTGACCGAACCGGCGCCCTGGCCGCGAGGGGACCGCCCGCGCCGGGCGGCCGTCTCCTCGTTCGGGATCAGCGGCACCAACGCGCACGTCATCGTCGAGGAGGCCGCGGCGCCGCCCGCCGGGGAACCGGATCGTCCCGGCCCCGTCCCGCTGCCGCTGTCGGCCCGCACTGGCACCGCGCTGCGCGCCCACGCCGAGCGGGTCCGCGCGTTCATGGCCGCGCACCCGGAGGAGCGGCCCGCCGACGTCGCCCGGACGCTCGCGGCGCGGACGCCGATGCGATGGCGCGCCGCCGTCGTCGGCGACACCCGCGACGACCTCATGGACGGCCTGGAGACCCTGGCGGGCGAGGGCCGGGTGCCAGCGGCCGTGCGCGGCTACCGGTCGCCCGCCGTCGTGCGGGCGGAGGCGCGCGAGGCGTCCGATCCGGTGTTCGTGTTCCCCGGGCAGGGGGCGCAGTGGCGAGGCATGGCCCTCGACCTGCTGCGCGAGTCCCCGGTGTTCCGCGACCGGATGGCCGAGTGCGAGTGGGCGCTGTCGGCCCACTGCGACTGGTCGCTGCGCGACGTGCTGGAGAACGATCCGCTGGACCGGGTGGACGTCGTCCAGCCGGCGCTGTTCGCCGTCATGGTGTCGCTGGCCCGGCTGTGGGAGTCGGCCGGCGTCCGCCCGGCGGCGGTGGTCGGCCACTCGCAGGGCGAGATCGCGGCCGCCTGCGTGTCCGGCGCCCTGTCGCTGGACGACGCCGCCAAGGTCGTCTGCCTGCGCAGCCAGGCGCTGCGGAAGGTCGCGGGTAGCGGCGGCATGGCGTCGGTGCCGCTACCCGCGAACGAGATAGAGCTGCCCGATCGGGTGTGGACGGCCGCGGTGAACGGGCCGTCCTCCACCGTCGTCGCCGGGGACGCCGACGCCCTCGACGCGTTCGTCGCCCGGCTGCAGGACGCGGGCGTCGACGCCCGGCTCGTCGATGTGGACTACGCCTCGCACACCGAGGCCATGGAGCCGATGCGCGACCCGCTCCTCGCCGACCTCGCCGGGCTCGACCCGGCCGAGCCGTCCGTCCCGCTGTGGTCCACGCTGACCGGCGGGCCGCTCGACCGGGCGATGGACGAGCGCTACTGGTTCGACAACATCCGCGGCACCGTGCGGTTCCACGACGCCGTGCGCGCGCTGATCGACGCCGGGCACACGCGGTTCGTCGAGGTCGGCCCGCATCCCGTGCTGGCCCGCGCGATCGCCGAGGCGGCGGGGGAGCGCGACGTGACCGTCCTCGGCACGCTGCGGCGGGACGCCGGAGGGCTCGCGCAGTTCCTCACCGCCGCCGCCGCGGCCTACGCGGACGGCGTGCGCGTGGACTGGGACGTGTTCGTCCCCGAGGGCCGGATCGTCCCGATGCCGACCTATCCGTTCGAGCCCCAGCGCTACTGGCGGCCCGCCGGGGCCGGTGCGGCGGGCGCGGCGGGCGTCGCGGGCGCGGCGAAGGCGGGGCATCCGCTGCTGGACACCGAGGTGGAACTGCCCGGCGGCGGCCTCCTGCGCACCGGGAGGCTGTCCGTCGCCCGGCACCCGTGGCTCGCCGACCACGAGGTGGCGGGGGAGATCCTGGTGCCCGGCACCGCCCAGGTCGAGATGGCCTGCTCGGCGGGCGCCCGGATCGGCCACGCGCGCCTGCGCGAGCTGGTGCTGGAGCGCCCGCTCGGCGTCCCCGCCTCGGGCGAGGTCGAGGTCCGCCTCCTGGCGGGAGCGGACCGGTCGGTCGTCATCGAGTCCCGGCCGAGCGGCGCCGGCGACTGGACGCGGAACGCGACCGGGACCCTGGACGGCGACGCGGGACCCCTGGACGACGGCGCGGAGCCCGAGCCGATGCGTCACGCCGAGCACTGGCCGCCGCCCGGCGCGGACCCGCTGCCGCTGGACGGCGCGTACGACCGGCTCGCCGCACGCGGCTACGGCTACGGCCCCGCCTTCCGCGGTCTGCGCCGCGCGTGGCGCGACGGCGACGACCTCTACGCCGAGGTCGGCTCCGACCAGGACCGGGGCGGGCACCGCGTCCACCCCGCGCTGCTGGACGCGGCCCTGCACCCGCTGCTCCTGCCCGGCGAAGGACCGCCGGAGGTCCCGTTCGTCTGGAAGGGCGTCACCTGCCGGCCCGCCGGCGGCTCGTCGCTCCGCGTGCGGCTGACCCGCGACGGCGACGGGACGGCCCGGCTGGACGCCGCCGACGCCGACGGGCGCGCGGTCGCCGCCGTGGAGTCGCTCGACCTGCGGCCGCTCGCCGAAGACGCGCCCGGCGGCCTCTACGAGACCCGATGGGGCGAGCTGCCGGACGGACCGGACGGCGACGCGCCCGAAGCGCCCGAGGTGCACATCGTGCCCGTTCCCGACCTCGACGGCCTCCTGCCGGACGACGCCCACCGCGCGGCACGGGCCGTCCTGGAGCGCCTCCAGGACATCCCCGACTCCGACGCGGTGGCCGTCGCCACCAGGAACGCGCAACGCGTCCTGCCGCGCGACGAGGTGGCCGGGCTGGCGCAGGCGACGGTGACCGGGCTCGTGCGCTCGGCCCGCGCCGAACGGCCGGGACGCCTCGTCCTGATCGACGGCGACGGCGACCCGCGCTCCGAGGAGGCGCTGCCCAGGGCGCTCGCGACCGGGGAATCCGAACTGGCCGTCAGGCGGGGCCGCCTGTACGCGCCCCGGCTGGCCCCCGCAGACGACGACGAACTCACCCCGCCGGACGTCCCGGACGGGAGCGCCTGGCGGCTGGACGTCACCCGCCGCGGCTCGCTGGACGACCTGGCGCTCGTCCCCGCGCCCGAGGCCGCGCGGCCGCTCGGGGAGGGCGAGGTCCGCATCGCCGTCCGGGCGTCCGGGCTGAACTTCCGGGACGTCGCCGTAGCGCTGCGCCTGGTCCCCACCGAACGGACCATGGGCAGCGAAGGAGCCGGGATCGTCACCGAGACCGGACCCGGCGTCACGACCCTGCGCCGCGGAGACCGGGTCGCGGGCGTGTTCGAGCGCTCGCACGGGCCCGTCGCGGTCGCCGACGCCCGGAAGGTCGTCCCGATGCCGCCGGGCTGGACGTTCGCCCGCGCCGCGTCGGTGCCGATCGTCTTCGCCACCGCCTACCAGTGCCTCGCCGAGATCGCGGAGCTGAGACGCGGGGAGAGCGTGCTGATCCACGCGGCCACCGGCGGCGTGGGGCTGGCCGCCGTCCAGCTCGCCCGGCACCTGGGCGCCGAGGTGTACGCCACCGCGAGCCCGCCCAAGCAGCACGTGCTGCGCGACCTCGGCCTCGACGCCGACCACATCGCCTCGTCCCGGGACCTGGAGTTCGAGGAGCGGTTCCGGGGGCGGATCGACGTCGTCCTCAACTCGCTGGCCCGCGAGACCGTGGACGCCTCGCTGCGGGTGCTGCGCCCCGGCGGCCGCTTCGTGGAGATCGGCAAGACCGACATCCGCGACCCCGAGGCCGTGGCGGCCGAGCATCCCCGCGTCCGCTACGCCGCCTACGACCTGCTCAGCGTCGAGCCCGGACGGGTCGGCGGGGTCCTGCGGACCGTGCTCGACCTGCACGAGGACGGCGCCTTGCAGCCCCTCCCGATCCAGACCCACGACGTGCGGCGGGCGCCCGAGGCGCTGCGCACCCTGCGGCGCGCCGAGCACACCGGCAAGCTCGTCCTCACCGTCCCGCCGCCTGCGGCGATCGACCCCGCCGGAACGGTGCTCATCACCGGCGGCACGGGGAAGCTGGGCGCCCTGCTGGCGCGGCATCTCGTCCGCGAACACGGCGTCCGCAGGCTCGTCCTGGCAGGCCGGAGGGGACGCGCCGCCGAGGGCGTCGCGGACCTGGAGGCGGAGCTGACCGGCCTCGGCGCCGAGGTCGCCTTCCCCGCCTGCGACATCGCCGACCGCGACGCCCTGGCCCGCCTGCTGGCCGAGCATCCGCCGACCGCAGTGGTGCACGCCGCCGGGGTCCTGGACGACGGGCTCGCCGCGACGCTCACCGGCGACCGCGTGGACGCCGTCCTGCGCCCCAAGGTGGACGCCGCCTGGCACCTGCACGAGCTGACCCGGGACACCGATCTGACGGCGTTCGTCATGTTCTCCTCGGCGGTCGGCGTGCTCGGCGCGCCCGGGCAGTCCAACTACGCCGCCGCCAACACCTGGCTGGACGCCCTCGCCCGCCACCGCCGCGCCGGCGGCCTGCCCGCCGTCTCGCTCTCCTGGGGCCTCTGGGACGAGGAGGGCGGCATGACCGGGCACCTGTCCGGCGAGCAGGTCGACCGGCTGCGCCGCACCGGGATCGCGCCGCTGCCCGCCCAACGCGGGCTGGCCCTGTTCGACGCGGCGCTGCGGTCGTCCCGCGAGCAACTGGTCCCGATGCACCTGGACGTCCGCGACGTGCGGCCGGGCACGGTCCCGATGCTCGCCGACATCGTCGGCGAGGCCCCGGAGCCCGCCGCCGCCGACGAGGTGTCCGGCACCGGTCTCACGGAGCGCCTGCGCGGCGTCTCCGGCGACGACCTGGAACGCGTCCTGACCGCGGCCGTGTGCGACACCGCCGGGGAGATCCTCGGGTACCCCGAGCCCGGTGCCGTCGGACCGGACGACGCGTTCAAGGAACTCGGCTTCGACTCCCTGCTCAGCGTCGACCTGCGCAACCGCGTCAACCGCGAGCTCGGGATCGAGCTGCCGACCACCGCGGTCATGGACAACCCGACCCCCGCCCAACTGGCCGGGGTCATCCGGGCGGAGCTGCCGCCCGGTGACGGCAACGCCGAAGAGAAGGAGGAGGGACGATGAGTGGACAGCGCGAACGCCACGCCTTCGTGAGCGGGGCGACCAGCGGCATCGGCCGCGCGGTCGCCGGACGGCTGGCGGGCGAGGGCGCGCGGGTGTTCATCTGCGCGCGCGACGCCGAGGCCGTCGCCCGGACCGTCAAGGAGCTGCGCGACGAGGGCGGCGACGTGGACGGCACCGCGTGCGACGTCCGCGACGCGGGCCAGATCCGGTCCGCGGTCGAGGAGGCCAACGCGGCCGGCCGGATCAACGTCCTGGTCAACAACGTCGGCCGGGGCGGCGGCGGGCAGACCGCCGAGATCCCCGACGAGCTGTGGGACGACGTCGTCGCCACGAACCTGACGAGCGTCTTCCGCGTGACGCGCGAGTTCCTGGCGTCCGGGCTCAAGGACGCCGAATGGGGACGCATCGTCAACATCGCGTCCACGGCCGGAAAGCAGGGCGTCGTCCTGGGGGCGCCGTACTCGGCGTCCAAGCACGGCGTCGTCGGCTTCACCAAGGCGCTCGGCCTGGAGCTGGCCAAGAGCGGCGTCACCGTGAACGCCGTCTGCCCCGGCTACGTCGAGACGCCGATGGCGCAGACGATCCGGCGCGGCTACGCCGACTACTGGGACGTCACCGAGGGCGAGGTGCTGGCCCGCTTCGAGGCCAAGATCCCGCTCGGCCGCTACACGACGCCCGACGAGGTCGCCGCGATGGTCGCCTACCTGACCGGTCCGGACACCGGCGCGGTCACCGCACAGGCGATCAACGTGTGCGGCGGGCTCGGCAACTTCTGAGGAGCGCCATGACCGTACGACAAGGCACTTCGCCGACCGTCCGGCACACCGAGCACGCCACCCGGATCGACGCGCCGCCGGACGCGGTCTACCGGATCGTGGCGGACGTGACGTCCTGGCCGGTGCACTTCCCGCCGACCGTGCACGCCGTCCGGCTCTCCGGCGACGACCGCGCGGAGCGCATCCGGATCTGGGCGCTCGCCAACGGCGCGCTCCGCACCTGGGTGTCGGAACGTGCCCTCGACCCCGGCGCGCGGACCGTCGCGTTCGCGCAGGCCGAGCCGAGCGCGCCGGTCGCCGCGATGCACGGGACCTGGCGGATCGAGCCCGGCGAGGGCGGCGGCTCCCACGTCGTCCTGATCCACGACTACTCCGCCGTGGACGACGACCCCGACGCCCTCGCGCTCATCGACGGCGCGGTCGAGGCCAACAGCGGCAAGGAGCTGGACGCGCTCAGGCACGCGGCCGAGACCGGCGCCGCCGCCGACCTGACCCTGGAGTTCAGCGACGGCGAACTCGTCCACGGCCCGCTGCAGGCGGCCTACGACTTCGTCAACGAGTGCGACCGGTGGCCCGAGCGGCTCCCGCACGTGGCGCGCGTCGCGCTCACCGAGGACGAGCCCGGCCTCCAGTTCATGGAGATGGACACCCGGTCGCCGGACGGCTCCGCGCACACCACCGCGTCCGGCCGGGTGTGCGTGCCGGGGGAGCGCATCGTCTACAAGCAGACCACGACGCCTCCCGTCATGCGCACGCACAACGGCGAGTGGCTGTTCGAGCCCGCGGGGGACGGCGCGGTGCGCGTCACGTCCCGGCACACGGTCGTCATCGACCCCGGGGCGCTGGGAGGACCGGCCGCCGGCGGGATGGACCTGCCGGCGGTGCGCAGGAAGATCCGCGAGACGCTCGGCGCCAACAGCAGGGCGACCCTGCGCGCCGCCAAGCGGTACGCGGAGAACGAAAGGAGCGGGAAATGAAGGAACTGACCCTCGACGACCTGAAGGACGCCCTGCGCGCGGCGGCGGGCGAGGCGGAGGCCCTGCAGGACGGTTCGGACGACCTCCTGGAGGTGCCCTTCTCCGAATTGGGCTACGACTCGCTCGCCGTCATGGAGACCACCGCGCAGGTGGAGCGCAAGCTCGGCGTCGAACTGCCCGAGGAGGAGACAGCCGAACTGAAGACGCCCCGCGAGTACCTGGAATTCGTCAACGCCAGGATCGGGGAGACCGTGTAGGAACCGGAACGGCGAAAAAGAGCCGGCGGCCCGTGCGGGCCGCCGGCTCTTTCGCGTGCGCCTTTCCGGCGTTCGGGAATTCCCCGGTCAGGACATCCCGTCGACCCGGACGACCCGTTCCCGGATCAGCCAGGAACCGCCGTCGGGGACCAGCACGTCCTCGCAGGTGGTGCTCGCGTGCAGGACGGTCCCCTTCTCCCGGCTCGACTGGAACACCAGCGCGTAGCTGCGCACCCGGACGTTCCCGTCCTCCGGGACGATGTGGCTCATGCCGAGCCAGTGGCGCCGGACGATGCCCGCCTCGGCGAGCTTGTCGGCGACGGCCCGGGACGCCGACCGGATCGCGTCGCGGCCGCGGACGGGCTCGGGGTGGCCCTGGGCGTCGAAGACGCCGTCGGGGGTGAAGGCCTCCGCCCACTCCTCGACCTCTCCGGCGTCGAGGAGCTGCATGTGCCAGGCGTAGAAGGCGTCGATGTCGGCCCGCAGCTCGGCGGGCGCGATGGTGGTCGGCACTGGTGCGTCCCTTCGGTGAGTGGGTTGTCCGGTCAGTGGACGGGCTGCGCGGACGGCAGCCCGGCGTTGCGGGGGGCCCGGGGCCTCGGCACGGCCGCCGCGGCCCGGGCGGGGCCGGCGTCCGCGGCCGCCGTGCAGGCGAGCGGCGTCCGGGGCTGCTCGCCCTGCAGGACGGCGGCGTGCACCTCGCTGAGCTCGGGCGACGGGCTGAGCCCCAGGTCCTCGGCGAGGATGTGGCGGGCCGTGTGGAAGGCCTCCAGGGCGTCGTAGCGGCGGCCGGAACGTGCCAGCGCGCACACCAGGAGCGTGTGGTACCACTCGTCGTACGGTTTCAGCGCGACGAGCGACCGCAGTTCGCCGATGAGCTCGCGGTGCCGGCCGAGGCGCAGGTCGGCCTCGATGCGCAGGTTCAGCGCGTGGGCGCGGTGCTCGTCCAGCGCCGCCGCGTGGCCTTCCAGCACCCGGCCCAGCTCGACGTTCGCCATCGGGGGACCGGTCCACAGGTCGAGCGCGCGGCACAGCGGCTCCACCGCGTCGGCGGAGCGGCCGTCCTGAAGCAGCGCGCGGCCCTCGGCGAGCAGCCGGTCGAACCGGCTGAGGTCCAGTTGCTCGGGCGCGACCCGCAGCATGTAGCCGGGCGGGCGGGTGACGAGCACCTCCCTGCCCGGCGCCGGGCCGTCGCCGGCGGTCAGCCAGCGCCGGATCTGGTACACGTACGTCTGCGCGGTGCGCGCCGCGCTGCGCGGCGGGTCCTCACCCCACAGCTCCTCGATGATCGTGTCGAGCGGCACGACGCGGCCCGTGCGCACCAGCAGCAGCGCGAGCGTGTTCAGCACGCGCGGCGCGGTCGGTGCGAACGCCGATCCGCCGCCCGCGACCTCCAGCGGGCCGAGCAGCTTGAAGCGCAGCATCCGAGTTTCGACCTCCGTCGTTCTGTCGCGGTCCTTTCATGACATTCGCCGCTTTTTGCCGGGAAGGCGGCCGTTAAGCGCCCGATCGTCGTTCGGTGAGCCGGATGCTCCCGAACGCCCATCGCCGCGTACGCCTTCCGGCACGCCCGGGGGTATCGAAAGGAGTACTCCGCGGTCCGCGCGAACGCGTTTCCTCCCGCCCGCCTTCGGTTATCAAGCGCGGCGTCAGAGAACGCCCCGTCGACCGAAGAGGAGTGATCCTCGGTGACGACCGATACGACGGTTGCCGAGAGGGGCACGTCAGAGCGGCTCGGGCTCGTCCTCGCCATCTGCTGCGCCGGGCAGTTCCTGGTGGTGCTGGACGCCTCGGTGATGAACGTCGCGCTTCCCTCCATCAGATCCGCCCTGCATTTCCGGACCGACTCGCTGCAATGGATCATCAACGCGTACACGATCGTGTTCGCGGGATTCCTGCTGCTCGGCGGGCGGCTCGCGGACATCTACGGGCGGCGCCGGGTCTTCCTCGGCGGCATCGCCGTCTTCACCCTCGCGAGCCTGGCCGGCGGCCTGGCCTGGAACCCGGCCTCGCTGCTGGCCGCGCGGGGCGTCCAGGGGCTCGGGGCCGCCGTCATGGCCCCGGCGACGCTGACCGTCCTCGGCACCACCTTCACCGACAAGGAGCGGCGCGCCCGGGCGTTCGGGCTCTGGGGCGCGGTCGCCGCGGGCGGCGGCGCGATCGGCGCGCTGGTCGGCGGCGCCATCACCGAATGGCTCTCCTGGCGCTGGATCCTGCTCGTCAACGTCCCCGTCGGCGTCCTGCTGACGGTCGGCGCGGCGTACGCGGTCACCGAGTCCCGCAAGGAGGACGACGACCGCCGGATGGACCTGCCCGGCGCCCTCGCCATCACGGCCGGGCTGATCCTGCTCGTGTACGGCATCGTCCGGTCCGAGAAGGAGGGCTGGGACTCGCCGCAGATCATCGTGAGCCTCGGCCTCGCGGTCGTCCTGCTGGCCCTGTTCGCGGTGAACGAGGTCCGCCGCAGGACGCACCCGCTGGTGCCGCTCGGCATCTTCCGCAACCGCTCCGTCACGGCGGCCAACCTGGTCGCGTTCACCAGCACCGCCGCCCTGTGGGGCACGTTCTTCCTGTTCACGCTGCTGCTCCAGCTCGTCCTCGGGTACAGCCCGCTGGAGACAGGGTTCGCGTACCTGCCGCTGTCCCTCGGCATCGTCGTGGCCGCGCGCGGCATCGCCCCGCTGGTGCCGAAGGTCGGCCCGCGGCCGCTGCTGGTCGCCGGGCTGCTGCTGTCCGCGGCCGGGCTGGCCTGGCTGTCGGGCGCCGGAGCGGGCGCCGGTTTCCTCGCCGACCTGTTCGGCCCGACGCTGGTCCTCGGCATCGGCCAGGGCCTGGTGTCGGCGTCCATGACCGTCGCGGGCACCTCCGAGGTCGGCTACCGCGAGCAGGGCCTGGTCTCCGGGCTGCTCAACACCAGCCGCCAGGTCGGCGGCGCGCTCGGCCTCGGCATCCTGGCGGTCGTGGCGGCCGCGCACACCTCCGACGTGGCGCACGGCGCGCACGCCACCGCGCGGGACCTCGCCGCGGGCTTCGACCGGGCCCTGCTGGTCTCCGCGCTGTTCCCGCTGATCGGCGCGGCCGCCGCCCTGGCCGTCCCGAAGGTCCGCCGCGACGAGGAGCAGGCCGCGCGCGGCTGAGCCCCCGGCGCGGGACCTGCCGGGGCACGGCCCTCGACAGCATCCCGACAGGACGTCGACGGACACGGGCGAGATTGGGGCCATGGATGCGAGCCAGCCCGCGACCGCGACCACGGTCCCTCCCGTCCGCAAGTCCGTCGACGTCCCCGTCCCGCCGGAGCGCGCCTTCGCGCACTTCACCGGGCGGCCCACCGAATGGTGGCCGGAGAGCCACGTGCTGGTCGCCGCGCGGGAGCGGGTGGTCTTCGAACCGCGCGCGGGCGGCCGCTGGTACGAGCGCTCCACCGACGGCTCCGAGCTCGACTGGGGCCGCGTGCTGGTCTGGGAGCCGCCGCACCGCCTCGTGCTGACGTGGCGCATCGACGGCGACTTCCGCCCCATCGACGACGACGAGCGGGCCAGCCGCGTCGAGGTGACCTTCACCCGGCGCGGGCCGGACGCGACCCGCGTGGAACTGGCCCATGTCGAGCTGGCCCGGCACGGCCGGGCCGCCGGGCGCATCCGCGCGGCCATCGACGGCCCGAGCCCCGGCGAGACGCTCGCGACGTTCGCCGCCACCCTCACTCCAGGAGGCGACCATGCCTGACCGCGAATGCCCGCACGACGCCCTCCCGCAGGAAGAGGAGCCGCGCGGCGCCCCCTTCCCCTGGCGGCGCCCCGGCCCGTTCGCCCCGCCCGACCGGCACCGCGAGTGCCGCGAGCGGCCGGGCCTCACCCGGGTCCCCCGCTCCGCGGGCGAGCCGACCTGGGTCGTCACCCGGTACGCGGAGGTCCGGGAGGCCCTGAACGACGAGCGGCTCGGCAACGACCGCGGCCACCCGGGCTTCCCCGCCCCGTTCCCGATCCCGAAGGACTTCACGCTCAACTCGTCCCTGCTCGGCATGGACCCGCCGCGGCACACCGAGTACCGCAAGCGGGTCGCCAAGGACTTCACCGTCCGGCGCGTCAAGCTGCTCCGCCCCCGCGTCGAGGAGATCGTGGACGGGCAGGTGGACGCGCTGCTGGACGCGGGACCCCCGGCCGACCTGCTCGCCGGCTTCGCGCTGCCCGTCACCATCTCGGTGATCATGGAGCTGCTCGGGATCCCGGCGAAGGACAAGGACTTCCTGCACGTCCGCACCCGGACGATGTTCGGCGGGACCGCCTCGGCCGCCGAGCGCAAGGAGGCGGTCAACCAGCTCGACGCCTACTTCCGCGACCTGGTCGCCGCCAAGTACGACGAGCCCGGGGACGACCTGGTCGCCAAGCTCACCGGCGCCTTCCCGCGCGAGGACGACTTCGACGAGCTGGTCCACCTCACCCGGCTGCTGTTCAACGGCGGCCACGAGAGCACCGCCAGCATGATCGCGCTCGGCACGCTGGCGCTGCTGCGCCACCCCGGCCAGCTCGACCTGCTGCGCGAGGACCCCGACCTCGCGCCGGCCGCCGTCGAGGAGCTGCTGCGCTACCTCAGCGTCACCGACCTCACCACGGCGCGGGTCGCGCGCACCGACCTGACGATCTCCGGCACCGAGGTGCGGGAGGGCGAGGGCGTCTTCCCGCTCACCGCCGCCGCCAACCGGGACCCCGAGGCGTTCGAGCGCCCCGACGAGCTCGACATCACCCGCGGGTCCCGCAAGCACCTGGCCTTCGGCCACGGCCGCCACCTGTGCCTCGGGTCCGAGCTGGCGCGGCTGGAGCTGGAGGTCGTCTTCCGCACGCTCTACCGCCGGCTGCCCGACCTGCGGCTCGCCGTCCCGTTCGAGGAGCTGTCCTTCAAGGACGGCGGGCTCGTGTACGGCGTCGAGGCGCTGCCCGTGACCTGGTGACCCGTCTGGAGTGATGACCGTGACCACGACCATGACCGACGAGCGCGCGGCCCTCGACGCGGCGGTGCGGGCCGCGGCCGCGCACGCGGACGAGGCCGACCGCACCGGGCGGCTGTCCGGCGAGGCGGTCGCCGCCGTGACCGCCACCGCGCTGCCCCGGCACTTCGTGCCCGCCCGCTGGGGCGGTGCCGAGTCCACGTTCCGCGAGCTCACCGAAGCGGTCGTCGAGCTCGGCGAGGCGTGCGCGTCGACCGCCTGGTGCGCCGCGATGTTCGCCTACACCGGCCGGTTCGCCGCCCACCTGCCGATCGACGGCCAGCGCGACCTGTGGGACGGCACGCCGGGCGCGCTGCTCGTCCCCGGCCTCGTGCCCGCCGGGTCCGCCGAGGAGACCGAGGGCGGCTTCCTGCTGCGCGGGCGCTGGCGCTACGTCAGCGGCGTCGAGTTCGCCGACTGGGCGTTCATCGCCGGGCCCGCGTCCGGCGGCGTCGAACCGCGCTTCTTCGCGGTGCCCCGCGCCGACTACACCTGCGAGCCGACCTGGGACGCCGTCGGGATGCGGGCCACCGGAAGCCACACCCTCGCGGTGGAGGAGGCGTTCGTGCCCGCGCACCGGACGGCGCTGTTCAAGGAGGTGATGGGCGGGCTGAACCACACCTCGCAGGCGCCGCAGCACAACGTCCCGCTCCCCGCCGTCGGCGGCCTGACCTGCATCTCCGCGCTGATCGGCGCGGCGCGCGGCGCCCTCGCGTCCGCGACCCGCACGGCCGCCGCCAAGCGCGCGGCGGCCCCGTCCTCCGGCGCGCCGCGCACCGGCGGCCCGCCGCCGGCCGGCGACGCGGCGTCCCTGGCCGTCGCGACCTCCGCCGCCCGGATCGAGGCGGCCGAACTGCTGATCGACCAGGTGGTGTCCGCGCTGGACGCCGGAGAGGGCCGCCCGCGCGCGTTCGAGAACGCCAACCGCGCCTCCTACGCGGCGTCCCTGCTGGTGGAGGCGGTCAACGCGCTCATGAGGTCGGCGGGCACCGCCGCGCAGGACCGCGGCGACCCGCTGCAGCGGTGCTGGCGGGACGTCACCGTCGGCTGCTCGCACGCCGCGCTGCGCCCCGAGCGCGCCGCGCCCGGCTTCGTCGAGGCGCTCGCCGCGCGGACCTGACCCGCTCCCGGGGGCGCGACCGCCCCCGCGGGCGGAACCGACCGGAAAGGAGACGACGATGGAATACGGAGTGGCACTGCCCACCATGGTCCGCGGGGTCGAGGGCCGCGACCTGCCGGCCTGGGCGCACCGCGCCGAGGCCGCCGGGTTCGCCGACCTCGCGGTGCTCGACCGGCTGGTGTACGGCAACGACGAGCCGCTGGTCGCGCTGGCCGCGGCGGCGGCCGTGACCGAACGGATCAGGCTGACGACCGGGATCCTCATCGCCCCGTACCGGGGCAACACCGCGCTGGTCGCCAAGCAGGCCGCGTCCGTCCACCACCTGTCGGACGGCCGGCTCTCGCTCGGCGTCGCGGCGGGCGCGCGGCCGGACGACTACGCCGCGTCCGGCGCCGAGTTCGGCGACCGCGGCCGCCGCCTCGATGCGATGCTCGCCGAGATGCGCAAGATCTGGGCGGGCGGCGACATCGGCCCCGAGCCGCCCGGCGGCGACCCCGAGATCCTCGTCGGCGGCCGGGCCCCGGCCGCGCTGCGCCGCGCCGTCGCGCACGGCGACGGCTACTTCGCCGCCGCGGGGCCGCCGCGGACGTTCGCCGAACGGGCCGCCGAGGTCCGCCGCCGCTGGCAGGAGGCCGGACGACCCGGGAGCCCGCGCGTGGTCGCGCAGGCGTACTACGCCCTCGGCCCCGGCGCGGACGCCGCCGTCCGCGAGCACCTCGGCGACTACTACTCCTTCGCCGGGAGGCTCGCCGACATGATGATCAAGGGGGCGCCGACCACCCCGGAGCGGCTGCGCGAGACCGCCGGCGCCTTCGCCGAGGCCGGCTGCGACGAGCTCGTGCTGGTGCCCTGCGCGTCCGGACCCGAGCAGCTGGACCTGCTGGCCGAGACGCTCGAGGAGGCCGCCTGATGTCCCGCAGAAGGACCGTCATCACCGGGATCGGCGTGGTCGCCCCCGGCGGGATCGGCACCGGCCCGTTCTGGGAGCTGGTCACCTCCGGCCGGACCGCGACCCGCCGGATCACCCAGTTCGACCCGTCCGAGCACCGCTGCCAGGTCGCCGCCGAGTGCGACTTCGACCCGGCGGCCGCCGGGCTCGCCCCGCAGGAGATCCGGCGCAACGACCGGTTCGTCCAGCTCGCCAAGGTGGCCGCGCGGGAGGCCATGGACGACAGCGGCCTCCGCGTGGACGGGGAACTCGCCGAGCGCACCGGCGTCGCGATGGGCAGCGCCGTCGCCGGGACCAAGAGCATGGAGGCCGAGTACGTCGTGCTCAGCGACGGCGGCGCGCACTGGAAGGTCGATCCGGCCTACGTCAGCCCGCACATGTACGACTACTTCCTGCCCAGCTCGGTCGCCGCGGAGGTCGCGCTGACCACGGGCGCGCGCGGGCCGGCCACGGTCGTCTCGACGGGCTGCACCTCCGGCATCGACGCGGTGGCGCACGCCGCCGAGGTGATCCGGGACGGGGCGGCCGACGTGGTCGTCACCGGCGGCAGCGACGCCCCGATCTCCCCGATCACCGTGACCTGCTTCGACGTGATCAAGGCGCAGTCTGTCTACAACGACGACCCGGAGCACGCCTGCCGCCCGTTCGACCGCACCCGCCGCGGACTGATCCTCGGCGAGGGCTCGGCCGTGCTCGTGCTGGAGGAGTACGAGCACGCGCGGCGCCGCGGCGCGCGGATCTACGCCGAGCTCGCGGGTGCCGCGTCCCGCTGCAACGCCTACCACATGACCGGTCTCAAGCCGGACGGCCGGGAGATGGCGGAGGCCATCACCACCGCGCTGGCCGAGGCGCGGATGGACCCCGAGGACGTCGACTACGTGAACGCGCACGGCTCGGGCACCAAGCAGAACGACCGGCACGAGACCGCGGCGTTCAAGCGCGCGCTCGGCGAGCGCGCCCGCGGCGTGCCCGTCAGCGGCATCAAGGCGGCGGTCGGGCACTCGCTCGGCGCGATCGGGTCCATCGAGATCGCCGCGTGCGCGCTCGCGATGGAGCACGGCGTGGTGCCGCCCACCGCCAACCTGCGCGAGTCCGACCCCGAATGCGACCTGGACTACGTCCCGCTCGACGCGCGCGAGCACCGCGTGCGCGGGGCGCTGACCGTCGGCAGCGGGTTCGGCGGGTTCCAGAGCGCGATGGTGTTCCGCGATCCGGAGAGCGCCTCGGAAGGGAGGAGCGCATGAGCGGCCAGGCGGTGGTGACCGGCCTCGGCGTGACCGCGCCGAACGGGATCGGCGCCCACGAGTACTGGGAGGCCGTCCGGGACGGCCGGAGCGGCATCGGCGCGATCACCAGGTTCGACGCGTCCGGCTACCCGGTGGCGGTGGCGGGGGAGATCCCTGAGTGCCCCGCCGAACGGGAGCTGCCGGAACGGCTCCTGCCGCAGAGCGACCGGGTGACCCGGCTCGCGCTCGTCGCCGCCGGCGAGGCGCTGCGGGACGCGGCGATCAAGCCGGGCGACATGCCCGAGTACAAGATGGGCGTCGTCACGGCGAGCACGTCCGGCGGCCTGGAGTTCGGGCAGCGCGAGCTGCAGAAGCTGTGGGGGAGCGGCTGGCGGGACGTGAGCGCGTACATGTCGTTCGCCTGGTACTACGCGGTGCACACCGGCCAGATCTCCATCCACAACGGCATGCGCGGCCCCGGCGGGGTGCTCGCCTCCGAGCAGTCCGGCGGGCTCGACACGCTCGCGTTCGCCCGCCGGAAGATCCGCAGCGGCACGGCGATGATGGTGGCGGGCGGCGTCGACGGGACGCTCTGCCCGTACGGCGTCGCGATCCAGACCGCGAGCCGGGAGCTCAGCTCGCGCGCCGACCCCGCGACGGCCTACCTGCCGTTCGACGCCGACGCCGACGGCTGCGTCCCCGGCGAGGGCGGCGCCGTCCTCACCGTCGAGGACCGCGCCGACGCCGAGGAGCGCGGCGCCCCGCAGATCTACGGCGTGGTCGCCGGGCACGGCGCCGCGTTCGACCCGGAGCCCGGCTGCGCCGACGGCCTGTACCGGGCGGCGCGGGTCGCGCTCGACGACGCGGGGCTGCCCGCCTCGGCGGTCGACGTGGTGTTCGCCGACGCGGCGGGCCGCCGCGACCTCGACGACGGCGAGGCGGTGGCGCTGACCCGGCTGTTCGGGCCGCGCGCCGTCCCGGTCACGGCGCCGAAGTCGATGACGGGACGGCTGCTGTCCGGCGGCGCGGCCCTGGACCTGGCGACCGCGCTGCTGGCGCTGCGCGACAGGGTGGTCCCGCCGACCGTCGGCACCCGTCCGGACCGCGCCGACGACCGCCTCGACCTGGTCGTGGACGAGCCGAGGCCCGCCGCGATCGGCACGGCGCTCGTCCTCGCCCGCGGCCGCGGCGGGTTCGCGTCGGCGGCCGTGCTCACCGCGCCGTAGCCGCCGCCTTCCCAGCCGAGGAGCCCGCATGTCCGACATCAGCCCCTACCGGGTCGCGATCCTCGAGTCCGAGGTCGACGACCTGCGCCGCCGGCTGCGCGCCACCCGGTGGGCGCCCGACCCGCCCGGCACCGGCTGGTCGCGCGGCGTCCCTACCTCCTACCTGCGGAGCCTCGCCGGGTACTGGGCCGACGGGTACGACTGGCGGCGGCACGAGGCGGAGCTGAACGCCCACCCGCAGTTCGTCACCGAGATCGACGGGACGCGCGTGCACTTCCTGCACGAGCGCTCCGCGAACCCCGGCGCCGTCCCGCTGGTGCTGCTGCACGGGTGGCCGGGGTCGGTCGCCGACTTCCACGATCTGATCGGCGCCCTCCGGGACGACTTCCACCTGGTGGTGCCGTCCCTGCCCGGCTTCGGGTTCTCCGGCCCGCCGCCGGGACCGGGATGGACCGACGGCCGGACCGCCAGGGCGCTGAACGTGCTGATGAGCCGGCTCGGATACCCCGAGTACGGGGTGCACGGGGGCGACGTCGGCGCGTTCGTGGCTCCGCTGATGGGCCGGGACGCCCCGGACCGCGTCCGCGGCGTCCACGTCAACGCCCTGGTCACGGTGCCCGGCGAGGACGAGGACATCGATGCGCTGGACGACGCGGACCGCGAGAGGTTCGAGGCGCTCCAGCGGTGGCAGCGCAACGAGGGCGCCTACCTGCGCGTCCAGGGCACCAGCCCGCAGACGCTCGCGCACGCCCACCACGACTCGCCCGCCGGGCTGCTCGCCTGGTTCGCCGAGCGGTACCGCGACCTGACCGGGACCGCCGACCTGCCGGACGACGCCGTCGGCAGGGACGCCGTCCTCACCGACGTCAGCGTCTACTGGTTCACCGGCACGGCGGGCTCGGCGGCGCACAGCTACTACGAGCGCTTCCACGACGAGGCGCGATGGGAGCACGACGGCCGCTCCCCGGTGCCCACGGCGGTGGCCGTCTTCCCCACCGACCACGCCATCCGCCCGTTCGCCGAGCGCGCGAACACGATCGCCCGGTGGACGGAGTTCGAGCGGGGCGGCCACTTCCCCGCGCTGGAGGCCCCGGACCTGCTGGCCGCCGACCTCCGCGCGTTCTTCCTCGACCAGATCTTCGGGAGCCCACGATGACCGAGCCGCACCTGCAACGGCTGGCCGACGGCGTGCACGCCTACGTGCAGCCCGACGGCGGATGGTGCCTGAACAACGCCGGCGTCATCGCGTCCGGCGACACCACGATCGTGGTGGACACCGCCGCGACCATGAAGCGCGCGCTGGCCCTGAAGGACGCGGTCCGCGAGGTCGCGCCCGCGCCGCCGCGCCTCGTCGTGAACACCCACTTCCACGGCGACCACACGTTCGGCAACTGCGTCTTCGCCCCGGAGGCCGTCGTGGTGGCGCACGAGGGGACGCGCGAGGAGGCGATCCTCGCGGACCTGCACCTGAGCGGCCTGTGGCCGGACGTCGACTGGGGCGACATCCGGCTCGAACCGCCGGCGCTCACCTACGAGCGGCGGATGACGCTGCACGCCGGCGACCTGCGCGCCGAGCTGTTCCGGCTCGGTCCCGCGCACACACGGGACGACACCGTCGTCTGGCTGCCGGACCAGCGGATCCTGTTCGCCGGGGACCTCGTCATGTCCGGCGTCACACCGTTCTGCATGATGGGCTCGGTCGAGGGCTCCCTCCGCGCGATCGGGCGGCTGCGCGAGCTGGACCCGGCCGTCATCGTCCCCGGGCACGGGCCCGTCGGCGGACCCGAGCTGCTGGACGAGGCGGAGCGCTACCTGCGCTGGGTGCGCGACGAGGCCCGGCAGGGCCTCGCCGAAGGGCTGCAGCCCCTGGAGATCGCGCGCCGCGCCGAGCCGGACGGCCGGCTCCTCGACCCGGAACGGCTCGTCCCGAACCTGCGGCGCGCCTGCGCCGAGGAGCGCGGCGCCCCGCCGGGCGAGCGGATGGACGTCGCGGCGATGTTCGGCGAAATGATCACCTACCACGGCGGGCCGCTGCCCTGCCGGGCCTGATCCGGAGGAGACCGTGCGCAAGATCCTGATCGCGAACCGGGGCGAGATCGCGGTCCGCGTCGTGCGGGCGTGCCGCGACGCCGGGCTGGCCGGCGTCGCGGTGTACGCCGACCCCGATGTGGACGCGCCGCACGCGCGGATGGCCGACGAGGCGTACGCGCTCGGCGGCGCCGCCCCCGCGGAGACCTACCTGGACATCGGCAAGCTGCTCAAGGCGGCGGCGGACGCGGGCGCCGACGCGGTGCACCCCGGCTACGGGTTCCTCTCCGAGAGCGCCGAGTTCGCGCAGGCGGTCATCGACGAGGGCCTGACGTGGATCGGCCCGCCCCCGTCCGCGATCGAGCTGCTCGGCGACAAGGTGCGGGCCCGCCACGTCGCCCGCGAGCAGGGCGCCCCGCTGGCCCCCGGCACCGCGGAGCCGGTGTCCGGCGCCGACGGGGCCGTGGCGTTCGGACGCGAGCACGGCCTGCCGGTGGCGATCAAGGCCGCGTTCGGCGGTGGGGGCCGGGGCCTCAAGGTGGCCCGCTCCCTCGACGAGATCCCCGAGCGGTTCGAGTCGGCCGTCCGGGAGGCCGAGGCGGCGTTCGGGCGCGGCGAGTGCTTCGTCGAGCGCTACCTCGACCGTCCCCGGCACGTCGAGACGCAGTGCCTGGCGGACCGGCACGGCGGCGTCGTCGTGGTGTCGACCCGCGACTGCACCCTGCAACGCCGCCACCAGAAGCTCGTGGAGGAGGCCCCCGCGCCCTTCCTCACCGAGGACCAGCGGCGGACGCTGTACGAGTCGTCGAAGAAGATCCTGCGGGCCGCCGGGTACGCGGGCGCGGGCACCTGCGAGTTCCTCATCGCCGCCGACGGCACGGTGTCGTTCCTGGAGGTCAACACCCGGCTGCAGGTCGAGCACCCCGTCACCGAGGAGGTGACCGGCATCGACCTGGTCAGGGAGATGTTCCGCATCGCCGACGGCGAACCGCTCGGCTACGGCGACCCGGAACCGCGCGGCCACTCGATCGAGTTCCGGATCAACGCCGAGGACCCGGGCCGCGGCTTCATGCCCGCGACCGGCACGCTCACGGCCTGGCGTCCTCCCTCCGGCCCGGGAGTGCGGATGGACAGCGGCTACGCCGAAGGCCAGGAGGTCCCGGGCCAGTTCGACTCCATGCTCGGCAAGCTCGTGGTCACCGGCGCCACCCGCAGCATCGCCCTGCAGCGGGCCCGCCGCGCCCTGGCGGAGTTCGAGGTCGCCGGGGTCCCGACCGTCCTGCCGTTCCACCGCGCGGTCGTCGAGGACAGCGCCTTCACCGGCGAGCCCTTCGACGTCCACACGGCCTGGATCGAGTCCGGCGGCGCCCCCTCGATCCCGCCTCACTCGGACCCCTCGGCCGACGCCGCGTCCTCGGACCGCCGGGCCGTCACCGTCGAGGTGGACGGCAAGCGCGTCGAGGTCGTCCTGCATTCGTCCACCGGACCCTCCGGGGCCTCGGCGCCGGCGCCGTCCCGGTCCAGGCCCCGCAGGGCCAAGGCCAAGGAGGACGACGGCGACGCCCTGATCTGCCCCCTGCAGGCCACCGTGGTCAAGGTCCTCGCCGAAGAAGGCGACACGGTCGCTGCCGGCGACACCATCGCCGTGGTCGAAGCGATGAAGATGGAGCAACCCCTCACCGCCCACAAATCGGGCACGGTCTCCGCTCTCGACGTCCGGCCCGGCCGCCCGGTGGCCAGCGGCACCCGGATCTGCCTGATCACCTGACCCGGCTCCCTCGCCGTCGCGCCTGCTCATGGACCTGCGGGGCCGGGGTATTGGGGAAGCATGGGGGACGCGACAGGCGGGGACGACGGGTTCGACGCGGACGCGGCGCCGCACGCGCACGATGCGGGCGACGACCGCATCCCTATCGACGCGCCGGCCGCCGAGCATGACCCGGCGCGTGCCGCACAGGTCGAGGACCTGGCGCGCGCGGCGATGGCGCTCGACGAGTTCGCGATGAACGAGGCCGTGCGGTCGGCTCTGCGGCAGGACGGCGTCGCGGCGGCGTGGGACCAGGTGCTGGTGCCGGTGCTGGTCGGCATCGGGCGCAAGCACGCGGCGACCGGCCGGTACGTGGAGGTGGAGCATCTGCTGTCGGCGGTGGTGTCGCGCTGCCTGGTCGAGGTGGTACCGCCCGAGGCCGACTTCCCGGGCTGGCAGGGCCGCGGCCCCGTCCTGCTGGCGTGCGCTCCGGAAGAGCAGCACAGCCTGCCGCTCCTCGCGCTGGCCGCCGCGCTGTCGGAGGCCGGCGCGGCGAGGCTCATGCTGGGTGCGCGGGTACCGCCATCGGCGCTGTCCGCCGCGGTCGAGCGGGCCCGGGCGCACTCGGTGTTCGTCTGGTCGCAGACCGCCGAGACCGGTGACCCGTCCTGGCTCGCCGAACTGCCCGCCGCGCGCCCCCCGCTGCGGATCGTGATCGGCGGACCCGGCTGGGACCTCGACCGGCTCCCGCCCGGCGTCGCCTTCGCGGCGTCCGTGTCCGAGGCGCTCGACGCGCTGCGCGTGGTGTCCCGGCGCTGACGGGGCACCGCCCTCCCTCTTACATGCATTCCGAATGTATGTAAGTCTGGGGGAATGCGAACCGTGAACCTCTCCGCAGGACCCATCGCCTACCGCGACCTCGGCGACGGGCCACCGGTCGTCTTCGTGCACGGCCTGCTCGTCAACGGCGAGATCTGGCGGCACGAGACGGGGCCGCTGGTGGACGCCGGCCACCGGTGCCTGGTGCCGACCTGGCCGCTCGGCGCCCACCCCCAGCCCATGCGCCCCGACGCCGACCTCACCCCGGGCGCGCTCGCCGGGCTCGTCGAGGAGTTCCTCGAGGCCCTCGATCTGAAGGACGTCACCCTCGTCGGCAACGACACCGGGGGAGCGCTCGTCCAGATCCTCATGACCCGGCGCCCCGAGCGGGTCGCCCGGGTCGTGCTGGCCTCCTGCGACGTGCTGGACCGCTTCCCGCCGCCCCCCTTCGGGTTCCTGGCGCCCATGTCCCGGCTGCCGGGCTCGCTGTGGGTCACCGCGCAGCTGTTCCGGATCCGCCCCCTGCTCCGCCTGCCGATCGCCCTCGGCTGGGTCGCCAAGCGCCCGATCCCGCGCGAGGTCGCCGACTCCTACCTGGCCCCGATCCAGACCAGCCGCGCCGTCCGGCGCGACCTCGGCAAGCTCCTGCGCGGCTTCGACGAGCGCCACACCCTGGACGCCTTCGAGGCGAACGGCGACTACGACCGGCCCGTGCTCCTGCTGTGGGCGAAGGAGGAGCGGCTGTTCCCGCTGCCGCTCGCCGAACGCCTCGCCGGCAGGCTGCCCGACGCGCGACTCGAGCTGGTCGAGGACTCCTACACCTTCATCTCCGAGGACCGCCCCGGGCTGCTCGCCGGCAAGGTCAGGGAGTTCGCGATAATGACGCGGTGAGACGTACCCAGGAGGACCGCACGCGCGCCACCCGCGCGGCCCTCATCGCCGCCGCCAGGAAGCTGTTCGCCGAGCACGGCTACGCGGCCGTCTCCGCCGAGCAGATCGTGGCGGCCGCGGGGGTCACCCGGGGCGCCCTCCAGCACCACTTCGGCGACAAGAAGGCCCTGTTCGCCGAGGTCCTCGACCGGATGGAGATCGAGCTCTCCGAGCGCATCTTCGTCGCCACCGACGACCCCTGGGAGCTGCTCACCGGCGGCCTCGCCCGGTTCCTCGACGCCTGCGAGGAGCCCGAGCTGGTCCAGATCGCGCTCCGCGACGCCCCGGCGGTCCTCGGCTGGCAGGCGTGGCGCGAGATCGAGGCCCGCCACAACCTCTCCCTCATCGAGGCCGGCCTCGCCCTGGCCATGGACGCCGGTGTCATCCGCCGCCAGCCCGTCCGCACCCTGGCCCACCTGATCCTCAGCTCGTGCATCGAGGCGGCGCTCCTGATCGCCGCCGGGCACCCCCGAGCCGAGACCGAGCAGACCCTCCTCGCCCTCCTCGACGGCCTGCGAGAGCCGGCCGCGCCCGCCCGCTGACCGCGACCGCCGCGCCGCGACCGCCGCGCCGCGACCCGCCGTGCTAGCCGGGGTCGCGGCCCGTCCTGGTCCCGGCCCGCCGCCATGGCCAGCGGCCTTCCAGCTCGACCTCCAGCGAGATGCTCAGGAACGTCCGGACGCTGACGATCACGGCGAGGACCGCGACGCTGCCGAGCGTCGGCGAGACGGCGACGGTGCGGATGATGTCGCCGGCGACCAGCACCTCCAGCCCCAGCAGGATCGCCCGCCCGAGATCCTGCCGGTAGAGCCGGTAGAGGCCGGGGAAGGGACCGCGGCGCCGGCCCAGCCGGTACGCGAAGGCCGCGGTGGCGGCCACCGCGCCGCAGACGATGAGCGCGACGCCGGCCAGGTCGACCGCCTGGCCGACGTTCTCGATGATCTCGTCCGAGTTCACGGCCGGATCAGCGGCCGGGCCACGTAGGGGCCCGGCGTCTCCGCTCCCGGATTCATGGCGTCCCCCGCTCGCGAGCTCGCACGGCTCGGCGTTGGACTCATACACCAACTTCGCCGGACGTAACCGCCGGCACGGCACGGGTCCGGGGTCGGGCCCGCCTGGTGGAGGTCCGAAGGGTCCTCCACCAGGCGGGCGCTGTCAGAGGATGCCGCGGGCGGAGAACGCCGACTGCGCGGCCTGGGCGGCCTGCGGCCCGTACAGGCGCTGCGCCGCCGCGACCGTGGCCTGCGCGGCCGCCTTGAACGAGGTGTCGGGCGAGAACGCGAACTGCGCCTCGACGATCAGGGTGTCGGCCTTCGCGCTGCCGAGGGCCTGCCGGATGTCCCACAGCGCCCGCGACCAGATCTCGCCGTCGGCATGGACCTCCCCGACGACGTCCTCGGGGTAGTGCTTGGTGCCGTCCAGCCTCCGCAGGCAGTGCGTGGGACCGGAGGTGTAGGCCACCGAGTCCCAGTCGGCGACGCACGCCTCGGGGGTCTTGGTGGGCGTGCCGGTCGCCCAGCTGGTGACCGCGACGGCCAGGTAGTCCCCGAACGCCTCGCCGATCGCGCCCGACTCGGCGTTGGTGCCGAACCCGGGGACCTGCCCGTCCTGCACGGAGTGGCCGTACTCGTGGATGATCACCTCGGCGTCCTCGGCGTCGTCCACGCCGCCCTTGCCGAGCGTGATGTTCGCCTTGTCGCCCTTGAAGAAGGAGTTGTCGCCGCCGTACTGGTCGATGCGCAGCTCGATCTGGCGCTGGTTGACCGGCCGCAGCGCGGACCCGAAGCCCAGGTGCTGCAGGTAGTGCTGCGCGGTCGTCACCCAGTAGTAGCCCATCACCTGCTCGAACTGGTCGACGTCGCGGTGGTAGGCGGGCAGGGCGCCGCCGGTGATCCGGGCCGCCTTGCCGGTCTCGCTCTTGACCGCCACGTACCGTCCGGTCAGCGACCCCGACCCGTCGAGGTCGGTGAGCGTGACGTTCCGGTAGGCCGGTGCCAGGGCGGCGTAGTCGGCGTCCTTGGCGTCGGTGAGCGACTCGTCACCGAGCTGCTGGACGGGGTTGGGGAAGAAGACGGTCCCCGTGGCGGTGCCGCCCGAGTCGGCGGCGGCCGAGACGGCGGAGAGCGATCCCACCAGGGGAAACGCCATGACGGCCGCCAATGCGAAACGTTGTTTCCTGCGCATGTGCGGACGCTAAGGGCCGCTCTTCCGGCGGGACAGGTCCAATTCGCGTCGGATCCCAAGTCTGTCCGTCCCTGCCCACCGGCACCGCCGAAGCCTGGCGAACTTTGTCGTAGAAAACCGGTGGAAGTCCTGGTGCGCTGGTCACGGCAACGGCGAACCGGCCCCACCCCGCAGGAGGGTTTCCGTTGGTCACCCGCAGATTGTTCCTCGCCGCGGCCGGAACGGCCGCGCTCGCCGTCCCGTTCGGACGCGGCCTGCTCGGCGGCCCCGCGTTCGCGGCCCCCTCGACGTGCGGGCTCACGCTCGCCAACCACGGCTCCGCTCCCGTGAACGCCTACATCACCGGCCGCGAGCAGGGCACCGGCCGGTTGATGCTGCTCCGCGCCGACAGCACGCCGTACTACCCTCCGTCGCCCTCGGCGCCGCAGACGCCGTTGCCCGTGGACTGCTCGATCCCGGTCGGCGCCGGCGGCGCCGCGGACCTCACCCTCGGGCAGATGTACGCCGCCCGCATCTACTTCGTGAAGAACGACAAGCTCGACTTCTACGTCAACCCCGGGCCCGCGCTCGTGGAACCGGCGTTCGCCGACCCGGCCGACTCGAATTACCTGAAGACCTGGTCGTTCTGCGAGTTCACGTTCAATCCGGCGCAGCTGTTCGCGAACATCTCCTACGTCGACCTGCTCACCGCGCTGCCGATCGGGCTCGACCTCGCGGGCGACTCCGCGCACACGGTCGCGCCCGCGCCCGCCGGAGCGGCCGACGCGGTGGCGGACGCCCTCGTCGCGCAGAAGAACGCGGACGGGCAGCCCTGGGACCGGCTCGTCATCCGCGACGGCGGCGGCGTCCTGCGGGTGATCGCACCGCAGGGCTACATGGCGAACAACCCCGGCGCGTTCTCCTCGTACTGGGACGGCTACGTCGGCCGGGTGTGGGACAAGTACGCCGGCACCGACCTCAACGTGGACCTCCAAGGCGGGCGCGGTGTCTTCACCGGGCGCGTCACCGGTGGCGTGCTCGCGTTCAACGACGGCAGCACGTTCGCACGCCCGGCGTCCAAGGACGTCTTCACCTGCAACGACGGGCCGTTCGCCAACGACCCGAGCGACTCCGACATCAAGAAGGGCCTGCTCGCGCGCATCGCCGCGGCGTTCAACCGCAGCACGATCCTGAGCAGCGCCGACCAGCCGAACGGCACCCTGGAGTCCGACTACTACAAGGACCCGACCACCGACCACTGGGCGCGGATCGTGCACGCCCACACCCCGATCGGGTACGCCTTCCCGTACGACGACGTCTGCCCCGACGGGCAGCCGGACGTGTCCGGCGCCGCCGGCGACGGCAACCCGCGACGCCTGACCGTCACCGTCGGCTAGGAGCACCGCCCGCCAGCGCGGCCCAGCCCGGAACCCAGGTCCCCGGCGCGTCATGGTCGGCCGCGGTGGCGGCGAGGTAGGCGCGGAGAGCGGCCAGCGCGGGGTGCGCGTTGTCGCGGTGCCACAGGAGCGAGTGCGGGTAGACGGGCATCGGGTCGGTCACCGGGATGCGGCGCAGTCCGTGGTCGGCGGGCCAGACGAGACGGGTCCGCCCGCCCATGAGCGTGGCCAGGGCCGGGGTGTCGGCGACGGTGTCGAGGAGCGCGTCGGAGCCGAAGTTCGGGCCGGTCGCCTCGATGGTGAGCCCGAACTCGGCGACGAGGTCCTCGTAGTAGGCGGCCCACTCGGTTCCGGGGACGATGCCGGGCATCCAGATGCGGTGCCCGGCGAGCCCGGCGAGGGGCACCGACCGGGCGGACGCCAGCGCGTGCGCCGGGCCGGTGAGGAGCTGGAGTGGCTCGTCGAGCACCCGGACGGATTCGACGTCCGGGGGAAGGGGCCGTCCGGGCATGCCGACGGCGCGGAAGGACGCGTCGATCGCGCCGGACCTGATGGCGGACAGGGCCGTCTCGATCTCGAACAGCATCACCACGTCGAGCTCGATCTCGGGGTGCGCGCGGTGGAAGGCGCGCATCAGGCCCGAGGCCGCGCCGCGCGAGGCGAGGATGTCGACGCGCAGCGGACGGCGGTCGGTGCGCACGGACGCCACGGCCCGGTCGGCGGCGCGCAGCAGCTCCCGCGCGTGGGGCAGGAACGCCTGCCCGTCGATGGTGAGCTTGGCGCCGCGCGCGGTGCGGGTGAACAACCGGACGTCGAGGGAGCGCTCCAGCGAGGCGATGCGCTTGGAGACGGCCTGCTGGGTGACCGCGAGCTCGGCGGCGGCCTCCTGGAACTGCCCCGCGTCGGCGGCGGCGACGAACGTCCGGACGGTGTCGAGATCCATCCGGACACCCTACGAGCACAACCATCGGTTGTAGGCAGGAGGGGAATCCGGCGTACCTCCGGGAACGGCAAGGCGGCTCCGGCCGCCCCTCGGAGGCGAGGATGCTAGCATCCTGTCAAGTTAGCCAGCATGGTGTGGAGGGGCGAGATGGCGAACGCCGACCTGCGGAGGGCCGTCAGAGGACGGGTCTGGGAGCCCGGGGACGACGGCTTCGACGCGGCGCGCAGGGCCTGGAACCTGACGGTCGACCAGCCGGTGGCGGCCGTGGTGGCGGCCGAGGACGCCGAGGACGTGGCCGCATTGGTCCGCCACGCGCGGCGCTCCGGCCTCGCGGTGACCGCGCAGGCCGGCGGCCACGACGCTTCGGGGGACGTGGAAGGGGTGATCCTCCTGCGCACCGGGCGCCTGGACGGCGTGCAGGTCCGGGCGGGGGAGCGGCTGGCCCGGGTGGGAGCCGGGGTGAACTGGGGGCGGGTGCTGTCGGCGGCCGGCCCCCACGGGCTGACGGGACTGGCGGGCAGCTCGCCGGCGGTGAACGTCGCCGGGTACACGCTGGGCGGGGGCCTGTCCTGGTTCGGCCGCCGGTACGGCTGGGCCTCCGACGGCGTGCGCGCGTTCGACGCCGTCGACGCGGACGGGGAGCGGACGAGGGTGACCGCCGCGTCCGACCCGGAGCTGTTCTGGGCGCTGAAGGGCGGCGGCGGTGACTTCGCGCTGGTGACGTCGCTGGAGTTCGATCTGCATCCGGCGCCGTCGGTGTACGGCGGACGGGTGATCTGGCCGGACGCGCGCGCCGCCGAGGTGTTCGAGACCTTCCAGAAGATCACCCAGGAGGCCCCGCCCGAGCTGACCGTGTGGTTCGACCGGTTCGCGTTCCCCGGCGCCCCGCCGATGGCGGCGCTGGACCTCACCTACCTCGGCGACCCGCGCGAGGGCGCGGCACTGGTGCGCGGCATCGACGGCATCGAGGGTGCGATCAGCGACGGCCGCGGGCCCGTGGCGGTGGCCGGCCTGGGCGGGATCGCCGCCGAGCCGACCGCGCCGTCCGCGTCGCTGCCCCGGGCGGAACTTCTGACCGGCCTGGACGAGGAGCTCGCCACGGAGCCGATCGACCCGCTGATCTCCCTCCAGATCCGGCACCTGTCCGGCGCGCTGGCCGGTCCGGGCACCGGCGCGAGCGGAACCCTGGACGAGCCGTACCTGCTCCAGATGGTCGGCGCCGGACCCGACCCGGACCTCGCGCGCGCCGTCCGCGCGAAGCAGGCCCGGCTCGTCGAGCGGTTCGAGGCCGTCGTCGCCGGGCGCAAGCCGTACACGCTGCTGACACCCGAGGAGACCGCGGCCGACGCCTTCACCGGACCGGTCCTCGCCCGGTTGCGCGAGTTGAAGCGCTCCCGCGACCCGCACGGCGTCCTCCGCGCCAACCACTCCGTGCTCAGGTAGGCGGTCCGGACGGCGGCGGGCCCGAGGTCACCACGGGACGTCCACCAGCACCTTGCCGACGACCGCGCCGCTCTCCAGCGCCCGGTGCGCGTCGGCGGTGCGGTCGAGCGGGAAGCGGACCAGCGGCAGGCCGTGCTCCTCACCGACCGGGAGGGCGCCGGCGCGGACGGCGGCGGCGACGTCCGCGGCGGCCGCGGCGCGCACCTCCGGGCCGGCCGTGTAGAGCACCAGGAACTGGAGGCGCGTGTTCAGCACCATGTTCCGCAGGACGTCCAGTTCGACCGGCCTGCCGCCGTCGTTGGCGTAGGTCGAGATTGTGCCGCGCGTCCGGAGCACGGCCAGGTCCAGCGCGAGGTTCGCGCCGAGCGCCACCTCGGCGACGAGGTCGACGCCGTCCGGGGCGATCTCGCGGATCGCGGCCGCCGGGTCGCCCTCGCGGTAGTTCACCACGTGGTGGGCGCCGGCGGCGGTGGCCAGCCGGGCCTTCTCCGGGCCGCTGACCGTGCCGATCACGGTGGCGCCGGCCCATCGGGCGAGCTGGATCACCGCGTGCCCGACCGCCCCGGCGCCGCCCGCGGCGAGCACCACCCGGCCGTCGAGCGCGCCGGGCCGCAGCCGGCGCGGCCCCTCCTCGGCGACGGTGAGCGCGCGGTGCGCGGTGAGCGCGGGGACGCCGAGCGAGGCGCCGGCCTCGAACCCGGCCTCGTCGGGCAGCGGCACGGCCTGCTCGGCGGGCACGACGGTGAACTCGGCGGCGGTGCCGGTGGGGCGCCCGGCGGCGGCCAGGAACAGCCAGACCCGCTGCCCGGCCCGGTCCGGATCGACGCCGGCGCCGACCGCGTCGATCACGCCGGCCCCGTCCAGGTGCGGAGTGACCTCGGGGAACCCGAGCGGACCGCCGGAGCGGGCCTGCAGGTCGGCCGGGTTGACGCCGGAGACGGCGATCCGGACGCGGACCTCGCCGGGGCCGGGCGCGGGCAGGTCGCGGTCGACGAGCCGGAGGACGTCGGGTCCGCCGTTGTCGCGGTGGACGATCGCCCTCATGCCCGCTCCCGGCCGATCGGGACGTCGTTGGAGCGGGACTCGACGGCGTCGAGGGCGGCGCGGGCGTCGTCGTCGAACGCGATCCCGCCGACCGCCATGTTGGCCTCCAGATGGGCGGCGTCGGCGGTGCCGGGGATGAGCAGGATGTTCGGGGCGTGGTGCAGCAGCCAGGCGAGGCCGACCTGGGAGGGCGTGACGCCGAGCGACTCGGCCACGGCGCGGACCGCCGGCTCCTCGGTGACCTTCGGCAGGCCGGGGAAGGCCCCGCCGAGCGGGAAGAACGGCACCCAGGCGATGCCCTCCGCGGCGCACAGCCGCAGCATGTCCTCGTCATCGCGGGAGACGAGGCTGTAGGCGTTCTGCACGCAGACGATCCCGGCGGGCAGGGCGCGGCGCAGGCCGTCCAGGGTGACGCTGCTCAGCCCGATCGCTCCGATCTTGCCTTCGTCGCGCAGGGCGGTCATCACCGCGAGCTGGTCGTCGAGGTCGACCGCCTGGTCGCCTTCGGCTCGCAGGCCGGGGCCGGTGTCGAGGCGGCGGAGGTTGACGACGGGCAGCCGGTCGAGGCCGAGGCCGAGGCCGCGCAGGTTGTCCTCGACGCTGGCCCGCAGCTGCTCCGGCCGCTGCGCGGTCCGCAGCGGCAGCCGCCCGCCGGGGTCCGGATCGGCGCCGACCTTGGTGACGACGAGGACGTCGTCATCGGGGCGCAGGGCCTCGCGGATCACCGCGTTGGCGAAGCCGAAGCCGTAGAACGTGGCGGTGTCCACGTGGTCCGCGCCCAGCTCGATCGCGCGGCGCAGGAGCGCGGCGGCCTCGCGGGGGCGGTCGTGCAGGCGGTCGAGCTGGGCCGCGCCGTACCCGATCCGGGACACGGTGCGGCCGGCGAACGCGGCGGTGAGGGCGCTGATGGGAGGTCTCCTCGGTCGGTGATCGCGCACACCGCGCCCGGCAGGACCGGCGGAGCCGCCCTGGACGGCCGTGGTGGCGCGCTGGCGGCTCCACGGTACAAGTGATGGATGACAGATTTCAATATTTGTCAGCCAGATGCCGGCGGGCGTCCGGCATGGTTTGATGGCCGTCAGTGCGAAGAGGAGGACGGGTGCGCGGAGAGCCGCTCGACGCGGAGACGATCGTGTCCGCCACCGAAGAGGTGCTGCGCCGCCACGGTCCGGAGAAGACCACGGTGCTCGACGTCGCGCGGCTGCTGGGAGTGAGCCACGGGAGCGTCTACCGGCATTTCCCGTCCAAGGCGGCCCTGCGCGAGGCCGTGATCCGGCGCTGGCTCGACAGGGTGCGCGCGGACTTCGCCGCCGCGGCCCGGACTCCCGGGTCGTCCCCGCCCGAGCGGCTGCGCGGCCTGCTCACCGCGATGTTCGCCGCGAAGTGGGCCAAGGCGAAGGAGGACCCGGAGCTGTTCGCCACGTTCCGGGTGCTGGCGGCGGAGCACAGCAGCGTCTCGTCCGGCCATGTCGCGTTCCTGATCGACCAGATCCGCGCCATCGTCGTCGACGGCATCGCCGGTGGCGACTTCGCGGACGGCGAGCCGGAGGCGGTCGCGCGGGCCGTCCTCAACGCGACCAGCCGCTTCCACGATCCGCTGCACGCCGCGGAGTGGTCCTCCCCGGAGGCCGAGGCGGAGGCCGAGGCGGTCGTCTCGCTCGTTCTCGACGGCATCCGGGCGCGGTGAGAACGTCCCGCCCGGTGTCGTCGTAGCGGCGGCCGGCGTCTCGCCGGCCGCTGGGGCCGGGGGCTAGTGCGGGGAGAACGTGCCGTAGGCGCCCTGGTGGAACAGCAGCGGCGTCTCGCCGTCGCCCTCCTGCAGGTGCAGGACGCGGCCGACGACGATGTGGTGGTCGCCGGCGTCGTGGAGCTGCTCGGTGACGCAGTCGATCCAGGCGACGGCGCCGTTGATGATCGGGTTGCCGGCGGGGGACGGCCGCCACTCGATGTCGTGGAACTTGTCCGTCTTGCGCATGGCGACGGCGCGGCAGACGTCCTCCTGGTCGGCGGACAGCACGTTGACGCAGAACCGCTCGCCCGACTCCCGCAGCGCGCGCCACGAGCTGGAGTTCTTGTCCGGCAGGAAGGCCACCAGCGGAGGGTCGAGCGAGACGGACGTGAACGAGCCGACCGTCATGCCGATGGCGGCACCGGACCGGTCGAGGGCCGTCACCACGACGACGCCGGTGGGGTAGTGGCCGAGCACGTCGCGGAAGCGGGCGGGGTCGATGACCGGAGCGCCGGTCCCGTGGGCGGTGAGGGGCATGGCGGGAACTCCTCCCTGTAGCGATCGCTACAGAGATTGCCATGCCGGACCCCGGCGTGACAACCGTGCGTCGCCGTCCGGTCGTTCCGCCGGGGCCGCGCTCAGGCCCGTCCGGCGTCCGCGACGGCCTGCTCGACGACGGCCACGATGATCGTGATGAAGTCGTCCGCGTCCGCGGACTCGTCGATCTGGTGGGCCAGGAAGAGCCCGTCGGTCGAGGCCATCACGACGCGGGCCAGGTCCATCGCGAGCTCGGGCCGGCGGGCCCGCAGCTCGGTGCTGAAATACGAGGTGAACCAGGCCGCGATGCTGCTGGCCACCGCGTCCCGGGCGGCCAGGAAGTACTGGCGGGCCTCCGCCTCGACCTCGCGGGACTCCAGCAGCAGCATGTGCCCGATGCGCAGGAAGTCCGGCGCGCCGGGCAGGCCGCGCGTCGAGCGGGACAGGATGTCGCGCAGCCCCTCCGCCAGCGTCCGCTCGTCGCGCGGATCGCGCTCCCAGCGCGGCTCGGCGGCGATCCACTGCTCGAAGCTGTGCCGGACGACCTCGGCGAGCAGGTGGTCCTTGTCCCGGAAGAACCAGTAGACGGAGCTGGCCGGCAGGCCGGACCGCTTGGTGACCTTCGAGATCGTGGTGCCCTCGTAGCCGTTCTCGGCGGCGATCTCGGCGGCCGCCGTCAGGATGCGGACGCGGGACATCTCCCGGTCGTCGCCGGGCCGGGGGGAGGGGGACGGCACGGTGCTCACGCCGCCTCGCCGAGCCAGGCGCCGGCCTGGGCGTAGACGCCGTCGGCGATCAGGTCGACCAGGCGTTCCAGGTCCCAGCCCCGGTCGGAGCGGACGCCGAGGTACAGCCCGTCCATGACGGCGAGGTGGAAGCGGGCCATCCGGTCGGCGACCTCCCGCCCGCCTTCCTGGTCGCCGGCGGCGAGCACCTGCTCCCACCAGGCCCGGATGGCGGCGCGGGTCTCGGTCCGGACCTCGATGTAGCGGCGCCGCGCGGCGGGCTCCTTCGGCCGGTTCGCCAGCCCGAGCATGAGGCCCAGCCGCCAGAACTCGGGCCGGTCGACGATGGCGCGCGAGGCGCGCTGCAGCCGGTCGCGGACCTCCTCGGCGGGGTCGCCGATCTCGACCCGCTCCTGCCAGGTCGGCGCGGTCTCCCGCCAGCGCCGGTAGCTGAACTCCAGGGTCTCGGCGAGCAGCTGGTCCTTGTTGCGGAAATGCCAGTAGACGGAGCTCGGCGGCAGCCCGGTGGCCTCCGTCACCAAGGCGATCGAGGTGCCGTCGTAGCCGCGCTCGGCGGCGATGGCGAGGGTCGCCTCGAGGATCCGCAGCCTCGACTCCTCGCCTTGCTGATGGCGCCGTGCCGTCTTCCGCATCTGCACTCTGCTCCTCTGGACCTCGGAGAACTCCGCCCCGGCGGGGGGTTGTGTCGACCATCACATCATGGGTACGGTCACACCGCGTCCCTGTAGTGATCGCTCCAGTCCGTGTAGCGGTCAATACGGATCCATTGTGGCGCGTATGGCTTCCTGGCGACGCCACCGGCGTTGGCCGGCGAAACGGAGAACACCCATGCCCACCCTTCGCAGCGATCGCCGCCGCCGGCGGCTGATCGCCCCCCTCATGGCGACGCTGGCGGCGGCCGCGAGCCTGACCGCCTGCGGCTCCGGCGACACCGGTGTCAGCGCCGCGGACGCCAGGACCCAGGCCGCCGACCTCGTCAAGGTCCTGAAGCTCCAGGACGGCGCCGCGCTCGGCGGCGACGTCACCTTCAAGCTCGGCGCCGCCCTCACGCTCTCCGGCCCGTCCGCCGGCAACGGCCAGTCGATGCGCAACGCCATCGAGCTGGCGGTGAAGCAGATCAAGGCGGCCGGCGGGCCCGCGATCCACCCGAGCGTCAAGGACATCAAGGGCCCCGACCCCGTCGCCGCCAAGCAGGCCGCGTCCGAACTCGCCTCCGAGGGCGTCCCGGCCAAGATCACCTCGATGGGCGACGGGCTCGGCGCGATGCTCGCCGACACCGACAAGAACAAGATCCTCAGCCTCGACGGCGTCGGCGGCGCCCAGGTCTTCACCCGGGGCACGAAGTACTTCTACGGCACCCGCGAGGTCGCGCCGTCCGACGCCGTCCCCGGCGCGCTGGAGTGGTTCAAGCGCACCCACCCGCAGGGCCGGACGGTCGGCCTCGCCGGCGTGGACCTCGGCGCCGCGAACGCCGCCATCAAGGCCGACATGACCGGGAAGTTCGCCGCCGCGGGCCTGACCTTCAACGGCCTGTGGGAGACCGCCGCGCCGAGCTCCCAGGACTTCGCGAGCATGATCGCCAAGATCAAGAAGAACCCGCCGGACCTGCTCTGGGTCGCCTTCAGCGGCGCCTCGCCCGGCGCGTTCGCCGCCCAGGCCAAGGCCGCCGGCATCAAGAGCGAACTCCTCGGCATCGAGTTCACGCAGGAGGCCGTCAAGGCGTCCAAGGGCGTCCTCGACTCCGACGGCCTCAAGTTCGCGATGGACTACTTCGACCCGTCCGCCCCGACGAACCCGCTGGCCAGGCTCTTCGCCGACGCCTACAAGAAGGCGTACGGGCAGCCGGCCGACTTCTACGCCGCCAACGCCTACGAGGAGACGCTGATGGTCTGGGACCTCATCCGCCGCGTGAAGGCGGCCGGCGGCGACCCCGGCGACAGCGCGCAGCTGAAGGCCGCGCTGGAGAAGGACCCGCGGTTCGCCTCGGTCTACGGCGGCGACGCCGCCACCGTCGGCACCCTGGAGATCGACCTGAAGACGCACGGCGTCGCGAGCCGCCCCATGGGCGTCTTCGAGTACAAGGACGGCAAGGTCAAGGCGCTCGCCACCTACGACGTCGACGGCCGGGGCTTCCGGCTCGCGGGCTGACCCGCTTCGCCTCCCGGGGGACGGCCCGCAGCGGCCGTCCCCCGGGTCCCTCGATCCGGGAGGATCCATGCACGACCTGCTGGACGGCGAACTCTGGCAGCTGACCGTCAACGGCCTCGTGCGGGGCGCCCTCTACGCCGCGCTCGGCGCCGGGCTGGCGCTCGTCATCGGGGTCACCAACCGCTTCCACTTCGCCTACGCGCTCACCTACACCGCCGCCCCCTACGCCGCCTACTGGGTGATGGACGGTCTCGGCGCGCCGTTCTGGCCGTCGGCGCTCGCCGGCCTCGCCGTCGCGGTCGCGGTCAGCATGCTGCTGGAACTCGGCGTCTACGAGCCCGTCGCCCGACGCGCCGCCGACCGCGCCATGCTCGCCGTGCTGGTGACCTCGATCGGCGTCAGCACAGCGGGCATCGCCCTGCTCCAGCTCAAGTTCGGCACCAGCAGCCTGCCGTTCTACGGACCGGACCAGGTGCAGCACCACCTCGGCTCGGCGCGGATCTCCAACTTCGACGTCGACCAGGCGGCCACCTGCCTCGTCCTCGTCCTCGCCCTCACCGCGTTCCTGGCGTGCACGCCGATCGGCCGCTCGATCAAGGCCGTCCGCAGCAACCCGGGCCTCGCCGCCGTGCTGGGGATCGGGGTCCGCCGCGTCAACCTCGTCTGCTTCGCCGTCGCCGGTCTCATCTCCGGCGCCTGCGCGCTCTGGTACGGCCTGCTCTACACGGTCCAGCCGACCATGGGCGACTCGACGGTCATCTACGGGTTCGTGGTGGCCTTCCTCGCGGGCACCCGCTCGTCGCCGCTGCGCGCGCTGCCCGTCGGGATCGGGCTCGGCCTGCTGGAGCAGTGGGCGTCGAACTGGCTGCCGCTGCAGTGGACGCAGACCGCCGTCTTCATCGTCCTCACTGCCTACCTCGCGTTCCTGGCGGTGAAGGACCGCCTGCCGCGCCCGCGCCCCGCCCGTCCCGTGCCGCTGGAGAAGGTCTGACGCCATGTGGATCAACTATCTGGACCAGGCGCTGCTGCTCGCGGCCCTCGCCGTCGGCGTCAACCTCCTCGTCGGCTACGCCGGGCAGGTCTCCGTCGCGCACGCGGCCTTCGCGGGCGTCGGCGGCTACGCCGTCTGCTTCCTCGCCGGCCAGCACGGCTGGCCCTACCTCGCCTCCCTCGCCGTCGCCGTGCTGGTCACCACCGTCCTCGGGGTGCTGATCGGGCTGATCGCGCTCGGGCTCGCCGAGGAGTTCCTCATCCTCATGACGCTGGCGTTCTCGCTCGGGATCATCGGCGTCCTCGCCACCTTCGACGCCCTCGGCGGCGTCACGGGCATCACCGGCGTCGACGGCCTGCGGCTGTTCGGGATGGAGCTGGACACCCCGGCCGACTGGCTGGTCCCGTCGGCGGTGGTGCTCGCCCTCGTCTTCGCCGTCTGCCGCCGCCTCGGCGAGTCCCCCTACGGGCAGGTGCTCAAGGGCATCCGCGAGGACGCCGTGGCGACCCGCGCGCTCGGCAAGAACACCTTCGGCTACAAGATCGGCATCTTCGCGATCACCAGCGGGCTGACCGGGCTGGTCGGCGGCCTCTACTCCGGCTGGCTCGGCCAGGCGACCCCGTCGGCGTACGGGTTCCCGCTCGCCATGGCGGTGTTCGCGATGGTCATCGTCGGCGGCAACGCCAACCTCGCCGGCTCGATCGCGGCCGGCATCGTCCTCACGATGATCGAGCCGGTGCTCCGCCAGGTCCTCGCCGTGCAGAGCACCCAGGCCGCGCTCGTGCAGGTGGTGCTGTACGGCGCCCTGCTGCTGCTCGTCATGCTCGTCCGGCCGCAGGGCCTGTTCCGCGAGCGCCCCCGGAAGATCGCGATACCCGACGTGCCCGCCGCGCCCGCACCGCGCGCCTCGTCCGGTTTCGAGCCGCGGGCGCGGACCTCGCCGCGTCCCGCGCCCGCCGACCGGACGCCCTACGCCGAGGCCGACGTCGTGCTCCGCGCCGAGGGGCTGTCCAAGCGCTTCGGCGGCATCACCGCCGCCAAGAACATCGACCTCGAACTGCGGCGCGGCACCGTCACGGCGCTCGTCGGCCCGAACGGCGCCGGCAAGACCACCGCGTTCAACCTGCTCACCGGCACCGTCGTCCCCGACACCGGCTCGGTGACGCTGAACGGCGCCGAGCTGGTCGGGATGCGCCCGGACCTGATCGTCCGCGCCGGGCTGGCGCGCACCTTCCAGGACGTCCGGCTGCTCAACCGGCTGACGTGCCTGGAGAACGTCATGCTCGCCGTCCCCGGCCAGCCGGGCGAGCGGCTCGGCCGGCTGTTCGCGCCCGGCCGGGCCGTCTCCCGCGCGGACCGGGAGGCCGCCGCGGAGGCGATGCGGTGGCTGGAGTTCGTCGGCATGGCGGACCAGGCCGCGGCACCGGCCGACGCGCTGTCCTACGGCCAGTCGAAGCTGGTCTCGCTGGCGCGGGCGCTGGCGACCCGGGCCGAGGTGCTGCTGCTCGACGAACCGGCCTCCGGCGTCGACGCGGCCTGGGTGGAGACCATGCTCGCCATGGTCGCGGCGGTCCGGGACGAGGGCCGGACCGTCTGCCTGGTCGAGCACAACCTCGACGTCGTCCGCCGGCTCGCCGACCACACCTGCTTCATGGAACTCGGCGAGATCACCGCGTCCGGCACGCTCGACGAGCTGACCGGTTCCGCCCGCCTCGCCGAGGCGTACTTCGGCGCCCAGTGACGAGGAGGACCCGATGTCCCAGAACAGCGCGCCGCTGCTCGACGTGAGCGGCCTGGTCGCCGGCTACGGCCGCAAGGAGGTGCTCCACGGCGTCGGCCTCCGCGTCGAGGCGGGCGAGATCGTGACCCTGATGGGCCACAACGGCGCGGGCAAGACGACCACGATCCGGGCGGTGCTCGGGGCCGTCCGCCCGCGCGCCGGCACCGTCCGGATCGCCGGGCGCGACACCACCCGCCGGCCCGTCCGCAAGGCCGTCGCGGCGGGCGTCGCCATGATCCCGTCCGAGCGGTTCGTGTTCCCCGACCTGTCGGTGCACGACAACCTCCTGCTGGGCGCCGCCAACGCCCCGTCCGGCTCCAGCACCGCGCAGCGCCTCGCGACGGTGAAGGAGCTCTTCCCGATCCTCGACGAGCGCTGGAGGCAGCCGGCCGGCTCGATGTCGGGCGGGCAGCAGCGGATGGTCAGCCTGGGCATGGCGCTGATGGCCCGGCCCCGCCTGCTGCTGCTGGACGAACCGTCCCTCGGCCTCGCGCCCTCGGTCGTCGAGACCATCTTCGGCCGCCTGCGCTCCCTCGCCGACGACGAGGGGATCGGCGTCCTGCTCCTCGAACAGAACGTCAAGCAGGCCCTGAAGATCGCCGACCGCGCCTACGCGATGCGCTCCGGCAGCGTGATCCTCGAAGAGACCGCGGACGAGCTGCGCGGCCGCACCGACTTCTGGGACCTCTTCTGACCGCCCCGATCCTGACCGCCCCGACCGGGGACGCCGGAAAGGTTCCCTCCCCGGTGACCGGTTCCTGTCATCCTGCCTCGCTTGTTGGGGTGCGCACGGTGCGTGGATGATGATCGGAAGCATCTCGGAAGCCGCTGGTCATCGGAGGTAGGAATGCTCGCCAGGCGGTTCGGCTACGCGGTCTCTCCCGAACCGGCGGCGACCGCCACCCCGTCCGTCCTCGGCCAGCTCGACAAGGCCGCACGCCTGGACCGGGTGCTCTTCATCGGCGTCTCGGTGTGCGGCGCGGCGATGGCCGTGGGAATGATCATCGCGCTCAGGGACGAACTGTCCTTCGCCGGCCTCGTGGGCGGGGTGCTCGCCGGGGAGGCGGCCTTGCTGGTCATATGGCTGGCGGCGAGGAGCCAGGAGCGGGTGCGCGGCCCCGGCGGCGAGGGTCTGACGGGACCGGAGGCACACCGCCTCAGAAGGGTTCTGGCCGAGCAGCCCTGGCAGGTCTGGCCCTGCCGCGTGGAACTCGTCCGCGACTATGTGAACCCCTCGACGCTGGTTCACGTGTTCCTTCTGGACCCGGACCAGAACGTGGCGGGGGTGATGAAGACCCGGCTCCAGCGCGCCACCTGGCATGCCATGACCGACGGCTACGGCGTGCTGTGGTTCGCCGGAGATCTGAGGTTCGGCGGCGCGCTCGCTCACCCGGCCGACCCCACCGACCCGACGGTGTCGTATGCGAGCGCCGTCCCGCAGCAGCCCGCCACCGCGTCGTCCGGCGATTCCGTCGTCATGGAGGAACTCCAGCGGCAGGCGATCGGCTGGACCTTCGGCCAGCTTTGACCTCAAGCGCTTGAGGTGTGCTGTCCTGCTGGACATGAGCACCTTCACCATCCAGGACGTCTCCCGGCGCACGGGGCTCAGCGAGCCGACGCTGCGCTATTACGAGGACGTCGGGCTCGTCGGGCCGATCCGGCGGGACGAGAGCAGCGGGCACCGCCGCTACGGCGTCGAGGACCTCGACGTGCTGGAGGCGCTGGCCTGCCTCCGCGCCGCCGGGGTGGGGATCGACGACATGCGCGCCTACCAGGCCAACCGTGCACGCGGCCGGGCCGCGGCGGGGGAGCAGCGCGACCTGCTGCTGTGGCACGCCGAGCGCGTCGAGGCGGAGATCGCCGCCCGGCGGGCGCGGCTCGGCTACCTGCGCGACAAGGCGGCGCTGTGGGACGCCCGCGACCGCGGTGACGCCGCCGAAGAGGCCGAGGTGACGCGGCGCCTCGTGGAGTCGGTCGACCGGCTGGAGCTCCTGCGATGAGCCGAGTCCTGGTCACCGGCGGGTCGGGCTACCTCGGCACGCACCTTGTCGCCGCGCTGCTGCGGGACGGCAGGGAGGTGCGCGCCACGGTGCGCTCGACGGCCCGCGAGGCCGACGTGCGCGCGGCCGTGCGACGCGGCGGCGCGGACGACTCCGGCCTGGAGGTCGTCGCGGCGGACCTGACGGCCGACGACGGCTGGGCCGCCGCGGTGGCCGGCTGTGCCGAGGTCCACCACGTCGCCTCGCCCATCCCGGCCGCCCCGCCCGACGACCCGGACGAGCTGATCGTCCCCGCCCGCGAGGGCACGCTGCGGGTGCTGCGCGCCGCGCGCGGCGGGCGCCCGCCGCGTGGTGCTGACCTCGTCCTTCGCCGCGGTGGGGTACACGCCGAAGCCGGGCGCCGAGTACACCGAGGACGACTGGACCGATCCCGGCACGCCGGGGCTGGCGCCCTACCCGCGCTCCAAGACGATCGCCGAGCGCGCCGCGTGGGACCTGATGGGCGACGGGGACGGCGGCACCGAACTGGTCGCCGTGAACCCGACCGGCATCTTCGGGCCCGCCCTCACATCCGTCCCGGGCTCCTCGATCCAGCTGATCAAGGCCATGCTCGACGGCGCGATGAAACGCGCGCCGCGGCTGCGCTTCGGCATCGTCGACGTCCGCGACGTGGCCGACCTGCACATCCGCGCGATGGCGGCGCCCGGCGCCGCGGGCCGTCGCTTCCTGGCCGTCGGCGACGGCCCGGCGCTCAGCCTCCTGGACATCGCCGCCGTCCTGCGCCGGCGGCTCGGCCCGCTCGCCGCACGGGTGCCCACGGAGGAGGAGCCGGGTGACGGGCCGCCGCGGCCGATCATCCGCAACGACCGGGCCCGGACGGAACTCGGCTGGCGGCCGCGTCCGGCCGAGACGACGATCGTGGAGTCCGCCGAAAGCCTCCGCGACCTCGACCTCCTCAAGGCGAACGAATGACGCTTCAAGGCGCCGGCAGCTTCGCCCAGACGGCCTTACCGCCCTCGACGAGCGGGCGAACGCCCCAGCGGTCCTGGACGAACTCGGCGACGAGCCGGAGCCCCCGGCCCGAGACCGCCGCGTGGTCCTCCGGCCGGACGACCGGACGGCCCTCACCCGCGTCCCACACCTCGATCACGGGCCGCCCGTCGTGCTCGTCGCGCCGGAGACGGACGACGATCGGCCCCTCACCGTGCCTGTAGGCGTTGGTGACCAGCTCGCAGACGATCAACCGGCCCAGGTAGTCGTCCGCGATGCCCCAGTCCGCGAACTGCTTGGCAAGGAACTCGCGCGCGAGCCGAGGCGCCGCATCGTTCGAGTCGAGAACGAGCGTGGGGGGCTCGGATGCCGCTGGTGAAGTCATCGGTACACCCTTGGAACGTTGGCCACTGGTCACCGCCCAGTTAGCCACCGCGCACTCGCGGAGCGTCACGAAGCACAGGTGAAGCTGGGCAACCAACCGTCCACGAGTTCTCGTGACTTGCTGGCAGCTTGACCCAGAGTTGAGGGACGATGACGCTATGACGCCACGTCGCTTCAAGGCAAAGGTGAGTCCGGCGCTGCTTCCGTTCGGTCGCCGGTTGCGGCGGTTCCGCGAGGCGAAGGGTTGGAGTCAGGAGAACCTCGCTGTGCGGGCACGGGATGGCGAGGGCGTCACCCCCCAGTACATCGGCGCGATCGAGACAGGCCGTACCCGCTGCACGCTGGAGTTCGCCAACGAGATGGACAAGGTCCTTGAGGCGAACGGCGAACTGGTGGCGCTGTGGGAAGACCTTGTCAAAGACGCGGCCTTCCCCGTGTGGTTCGACTGGGTGAGTTTGGAGGAGACTGCGGCGGAACTGGCGGCCTACAGCCTCGGCCTCGTCCACGGGCTCCTTCAGACTCCCGAGTACGCCAGTGTCCTCCTATACGGCGACCAAGAGGTCGTTGAGGCTCGCCTGCGACGGCAGGACATCCTGACCCGAAACGAACCACCTCCACCAGGTTGTTCCTTCCTCCTCGACGAGGGCGTGCTTCAGCGCGAGGTCGGCAATCGGAAGGTCATGTACGACCAGCTGATGCACCTCGCCGAGATGTCCAACTCGAACCTGTCGGTCCAGGTCGTCCCACTGCGGGGCGACCACCTCGGTAGCATCGGCTCGTTCACGATCGCGACCCTTGAAGACCTCCGGGAAGTCGCATATATCGAGAGCGTGGCTCGAGGCTTCACTATGGAAGACAGGGAGGACGTGGCAGTGATGCGCCGGGCGCTCCGGGAGGTTCGTTCGTTGGCGCTTCCCATTGGCCAGTCGAAAGACCTGATTCGCAGATTGGCGGAAGAACGATGGAAGATCTAAATCCCCGGTGGCGGAAATCCAGCTACAGCGGAGGCAACGGAGGCGAGTGCGTCGAGGTCGCGGACTTGGCCGGTGTCGTCGCCGTCCGTGACTCGAAGGACCCGGACGGCCCCAAGCTCGTCGTGGGCCGCGAGCAGTTCGCCACCCTGATGGCGGCCTTGAAGCACTGACAGTCTCGCTGGCTGGTCTGTCGACCTGGTTCTAAGGATGGTGAACGGATGGACCTGACCACGGCCACTTGGCGTAAGAGCAGTCGCAGCGGCAGCACCGGGGGCGAGTGCGTCGAGGTCGCGGACTTGGCCGGTGTCGTCGCCGTCCGCGACTCGAAGGACCCGGACGGCCCCAAGCTCGTCGTACGCCGCGACGAGTTCGCCACCCTGATGGCGGCGCTGAAGCACTGACACTCTCCGGCCAACGAGCCGTTGAGGTGTGGCGTGGTGTCCTTATTCTCATAAGGGCGCCACGCCACGACTCAACGGGGAGCACGGGCGGTCAGATCCAGGTGGGAAGGGCGTTCTCGGCGTAGCGGGCGCCGAAGCCGCCGGTGGGCAGGATCTGGGCGATGGCGTCCAGGTCGTCGCCGGTGAGGGCGAGGTCGGCGGCGGTGGTGTTCTCTTCGACTCGCTGGGGGCTGCGGGTGCCCGGGATCGGGACGATGTCCTCGCCCTGCGCCAGGATCCAGGCCAGCGCCAGCTGCGAGACGGTCGCGTTCTTGGTGGCGGCGAGTTCGGTGAGCTGCTGAACGGCCTTCAGGTTCTTTTCGAAGTTGCCGGGCTGCCAGCGGGGGTCGTGGTTGCGCATGTCGGTGGCGTCGTAGGACCCGGCGGGCTTGGCGGTGCCGGTGATGAAGCCGCGGCCCAGCGGTGAGTAGGCGACGAACCCGATGCCGAGTTCGCGCAGCACCGGGAACAGCTGCTCCACGTCGCGTTCGAACAGCGAGTACTCGGTCTGCAGCACCGAGACGGGCTGGACGGCGTGGGCCTTGCGGATGGTCTGCGGGCCGGCCTCCGACAGGCCGAAGTACTTCACCTTGCCCGCGTCGATCAGTTCCTTGACCGTGCCGGCGACGTCCTCGATCGGCACGTCGGGGTCGACGCGGTGCTGGTAGAGCACGTCGAGGTGGTCGACGCCCAGGTAGCGCAGGCTGTTGTCGGCGACCTTGCGGATGTTGTCGGGGCGGCTGTTGAGGGCGCGCGTGAACCCGTTGGTCAGGTCGAAGCCGAACTTGGTGGCGATGACCACCTCGTCGCGGACGCTCTTGAGCGCCCTGCCGACGAGGATCTCGTTGGAGCCGGTGCCGAGGCCGTAGAGCTCGGCGGTGTCGAAGAACGTGACGCCCAGGTCGAAGGCGCGGCGGATGGCGGCGATGCCCTCCCGCTCGTCGCCGGGGCCGTAGGCCATCGTCAGTCCCATCGTGCCGTAGCCGATGGCCGAGGTGACCAGGCCCTGGCGCCCCAGAGTGCGCTGCTGCATGACCAACCCTCCGTGAAGGAATCGCAAGGAACCAACCAAACCGTTCGGTATGGTCCGGCTCCACCGTACCCACCTCCGCGAGCGCGTCAAACCGAACGGTTCGGTTGGTTAGGGTGGGGCCATGGCCAGCACCGAGCCCGCCCGCGCCGACTCCACCCGGGACCGGATCGCCGCCGCCGCCCGCGACGAGTTCGCCCGGCACGGAATCGCCGGCGCCCGGGTCGACCGGATCGCCAAGGCCGCCCGGACCAGCAAGGAACGCGTCTACGCCTACTTCCGCAGCAAGGAGAAGCTGTACGAACACGTCGCCGCCGCCGAACTCGCGGCGGCGGCCGGCGCCGTCCATCTGGACCCCGCCGATCTGCCCGCCTACGCCGGGCAGCTGTTCGACTACTTCACCGCGAATCCCGACCGGTACCGGTTCGTCGCCTGGGGCCGCCTGGAATCGGCCGTCGCACCCGACGGCGACCGCGGGCCGTACCGCGACGCGATCCTCGCCAAGATCGAGACCGTCCGCCGCGCCCAGGAGGCGGGCGACCTCGACCCCGCGTGGGATCCCGTCGACGTCCTGGCCCTGGTCTCCCAGATCGCGCACACCTGGCTCGACCAGGCCGAGATGGCCGCCGTCGCCCGCCGCGCCGCCGCGGACACGGCGCCGGCCGCGCGCCGCGCCGCCGTCATCCGCGCCGTCACCGCGATCTTCCCGCCCGCCCGGCGCCCTTCCTGAGGGAGCCCGGGTCGGGAACAGGAGCCCCGGCCTTTGTGGGGCCGGGGCTCCGGTGGGGCCGGTTCAGCGGAAGGTGTGCTCCATCTCGCCGATGCCCTCCACCCAGGTGCGCAGCGTCTCGCCGGGGCGAAGGAAGCGCTGGGGGCTCCTGCCGAGGCCGACGCCGTCCGGGGTGCCGGTGAAGATCACGTCGCCGGGGCGCAGGGTGAGAACCTGCGACAGCTTCGCGATCGTGCGGGGGATCGAGAAGATCAGCCTGGACGTGCGGCCGTCCTGCACCGTCTCGCCGTCGATCGCGCAGCCGAGCGCGAGGTCGTCGCGGTCGGGGAGCTCGTCGAGGGTGACGAGCCAGGGGCCGATCGGCGCGAACCCCGGGTAGGACTTGGCGAAGCCGAACTGCGGGGCCTCGCCGGTGAACTGGAGGATCCGTTCCGAGAGGTCCTGCCCGACCGAGAGGCCGGCCACGTGGTCCCAGGCCGCTTCGGCCGTGACGCGGTGGGCCGTCCGGCCGATGACCGCGACGACCTCGACCTCCCAGTCGGTGTGGCCGCCGTCGGGCAGGGCGATCTCGCCGAAGGGGCCGGTGATGGACGAGGCGAACTTGGTGAAGACCGGCGGCAGGTCCTTCGGCGGCTCGAAGCCGGTCTCCGCGGCGTGGTCGGCGTAGTTCAGCCCGATCGCGATGACCTGGGACGGCGCGGGCGACGGCGAGCCCAGCCGGGCCGCGTCGATCTCGACGTCGGGCGCGGGGGCGGCGGTCGCGGCCCATGCGGTGAAGGCGTCCCAGTGGTCGTAGACGCTCTGCGGGTCGGGGCCGAAGCGGCCGTCCGAGGCGGTCGCGATGTCCGCGGCCTTGCCGTCGGAGACGACCAGTACGGCCCGGCCCGCGTGGTTGGCGATGCGCATGTCTTCCTTACAGGTGGCCGTCGATGAGGCCCGTCAGGAGCCGCTCGAAGGTCTCGGGGTGCTCGATCTGCGTCCAGTGGCCGCACCGCCCGAGGACGTACAGGTCCGCGTTCGGGATCGCGGCGGCGAAGTACTCGCTCGCGGCGACCGGGATGATCCGGTCGTCGCGGCCGTGGACGCAGAGCACCTCGTGGGTGATGGTCGCGAGTTCCTCGCGCGTGAAGAAGCGCCGGGCGCCGTCCGGGTCGAACGACGCCTCGTGCGAGCGGCGGACGTCCTCGCGGTCCACGTAGGCCATCCGCTCCGCCACGACCCGGTCGACGGTGGCGCGCAGGGGGTCGAGGTCGTACACGAACTCGCTGAGCAGCCCCTTGAGGGACTCGGCGCTCGGGCTCGCGTAGAACTCGCGCAGGTGCGCGAGGCCGGGGCTGACCGGCATGTCCGGTGCGCCGCCGCTGCCCATCAGCAGGACCTTGCCGATCAGATGGGGCCGGGCCAGCGTCATCAGCAGCGCGAGCTGGCCGCCCATCGAGTTGCCGACCAGGTGGACCTTCTCCAGGCCGAGCCCGTCCACCAGCGCGAGCAGCGCCTCGGCCCGCAGCTCGTTGAACGGGCCCATGCCGCGCGGCGCGTCGACGGGGTGCGAGGAGTCCCCGAACCCGATCTGGTCGGGCGCCAGGCACCGGTACCGGGGCCCGAGATCGGTGATGATCCGCTCCCAGTTGGACAGCCCGGTCGCGCCCGGCCCGGAGCCGTGCAGGAACAGCACGGCCTCCGAGCCGCGCTCGCCCGCCTCGTGCAGCCGGAACGTCAGCTCCCCGCCGCGGACCTCGACCGCGACGTCGGACGAGGTGATCACAGGTGCACCTCCGCGAGCCTCTCGGCGCCGAGGTGCCGGCCGCCCCACGCCTTGGCGAGCGGGTCGCCGAAGAGGAAGGCGTGGCTCCCGGCCGCGATGGCGTCCTGGAACCTCGTCTGCAGCGGGTGGTCGACGAAGGCGGAGCGGCCCGACGAGACCCGCATCAGCGCCTGGACGGTGTCGACCGCCGCGTTCGCCGACCGGGCGACGTCCCAGCGCCAGAAGGCGCGCTGTTCCGGCGACGGGACCTCGCCGCGCTCCGCGTGCTCCATCAGCTCGGAGGCCGTCCGCCTGACCTTCAGGACGGCGGCGTCGAGCTGCCAGGCCGCCTCGGCGAGATGGTCCTGCACGACGGGCTCCTCGCGGAGCAACTGGCCGTAGTTGGTGCGGCGGGCGCGGGTCTCGGTGACCCACTGGTCGTAGAAGCCGAGGCAGGCGCCGAGCGCTCCGGCGGCGATGATCAGGTTGAACGTGACCGCCCACGGCGTCCGGTACAGCGGCCCGTCGTTGAGCTCCTGGCCGGGCAGCGGGGTGCCGAGACCGTGCGTGTAGTACACGTGCGACTGGCCGCGGTGCTCGGGCACGAACACGCCGTCCACGACGATGTCGTTGGAGCCGGTGCCGCGCAGGCCCGCGACGTTCCAGGTCTCCTCGATCCGGTAGTCGGCCTCGTCGAGGATCACGGAGGTGAAGTCGGGGTACTCGGTGCCGTTCACCTCGCGGCGCCCGGCGATGCCGCCGAGGATGACGCCGGAGCAGATCCCGCTGCCGGAGGAGAAGCTCCACCGCCCCGACACCCGGTAGCCGCCGGGGACCTTCTCGATCCTGCCGGTCGGCGTGTACGACGAGGCGATCCTGCGGCCCGGGTCGTCGCCCCAGACCTCCTTCTGCGTCTCCTCGGGGAACAGGGCGATCTGCCACGGGTGGACGCCGACGACGGACGCCACCCAGCCCGCGGACGCCGACGCGCGGCCGATCTCGATCACCGTGTCGGCGTACTCGGCGAGGTGGGCCTCGCCGCCGCCCCAGCGGGCCGGCTGCAGCGCGCGCAGCACGCCCGTCGACTCCAGCGCCGCGACGGCCTCCTCGGTGAGCCGCCCCTGCTCCGCGCTCGCCGCGTCGGCCGCGGCGAGCGCGGGCGCGGCGGCCCGCGCCTTCTCGATCATGCCCATGGTCATTCCGCCCCGTTCCCGACGAAGGCCCGCACGATCGCCTGGAAGCGCGCGGCCTGCTCGATCTGCGTCCAGTGGCCGCACTTGTTGATCACGTAGAGGTCCGCCTGAGGCAGGTGCTCGGCGAGGTAGCGGCCGCATTCGAGCGGCACGATGACGTCCTGGCGGCCGTGCACCACCAGGGCCGGGACGTCGATCTTCGCGAGGTCGTCCGGCTCGAAGGCGAGCATCTCCGGCCCGAACATGGCCCGGTGCCCGGCCTCGATCCAGGGCCGCCGCACGATCGGCATCCGCTCCGCCGCGACCGCCTCGACCGTGTCGCCGAAGGCGCTCTTGTCGTGCACGAACTGGATGAGCAGGTCCGCCATCGCCTCGACGGTGGGATCGTCGAAGTAGGTGATGAGCTTGATCAGCTCGGGCGTGGGCTCCAGGCCCGGCATGCCGCCCGAGCCCATCAGCACGAGCCCGGCAACGAGGTCCGGCCGGAGCTGGGCGATGCGCAGCGAGTACATCCCGCCCATCGAGTTGCCGACGAGGACGACCTTCGCCAGGCCCAGCGCGTCCACGAGTTCCAGCAGCGCCTCGATGCGGACCTCGGCCTGCGCCGTGAACCCCTGCGGCTGCGGGTCCGGATGGCTGGAGTCGCCGAAGCCCAGGATGTCGGGGGCGACGCAGTGGTAGGTGTCGCCGAGCCCCTCGATGACCTCCCGCCAGTTGGACGCGGCGGTCACGCCCGGCCCGGACCCGTGCAGGAAGAGCAGGGCGGGCGCGCCCGGCGTGCCGGTCTGGTTGACGCGCAGGTGGCGGCCGCCGCCGATCGCGACGTCCTCGGTGCGGATCGCGGCGGTCATTCGCCCGCCTCCCCGCCGGCGACGGTGCGGAAGATGCCGGGCGGCCCGTCGATGTACGCCTGGGAGCGGTGGTGGCCCCAGATCGACGGCAGGTCGTGGTTGCCCGCGACCCACGTCAGGTCGTCGACGGTGATCCCGCCGTGCCCGTACTCGATCTGCATCGACGACGGGGTCTGCACGTAGATGGAGGTCATCAGGTCGTTGGTGTGCCGGCCGAGCGACAGCAGGATCTCCCGCTCCGGGTCGGCGGTGAACAGGTCGATCGCGGTGCCGAGGTCGTCGAACGACTCGACCTCCAGCATCAGGTGGTTGATCCCCGTCATGCCGGGGATCTCGGCGACCGCGAGGGAGTGGTGGCGGCCGTTGCAGTGGTAGAAGCGCAGGTTGAAGATGTCGCTCTTCACCCGGTCCGACAGCCGGAAGCCGAGCGTCTCGGCGTAGAACGCGTCGGCCCGCTCCAGGTCCGGCACGATCAGCACGACGTGGCCGAGGCCGAGGTCGCCGGTGACGAACCGGCCGCGCATGGGGCGCCCGGGGAAGAACGAGTTCGGGTGCGAGTACTGCCCCCACACCAGCTCGTGCCGGTTGCCGAACGGGTCGGCGAACCAGTGCAGCTCGCTGACCTGGCGCTCCTTGAGCTCCTCGGCGGTCCCGGCGTGCAGTTCGACGCCCTTGCCGCGCAGCTCGGCGACGTAGGCGCGCAGCTCGGTCTCGTTGCCGCAGTCCCAGCCGATGTAGCGGAGCTCGTCCTGCTCGGCCGGGTGGACGGCGATCCGGTAGCCCTTGTCGTCGACCTTGACGCGGACCGCGCCGTCGGGGCCGTCGCCGGCGATGACCGCGCCGAGCAGCCGGGTGGCGTAGTCGCGCCACTCCTCGGCCTTCGGCGACGCGATCCCGAGATAGGCGAGTTGCGAAATCACAGCATGACCTCCGGGGCGGACGAGTCGAGGAGCGCGGCGCCGTAGTACTGGCCGACGCCGTCGGAGACGAGGAACGCGTGGCCGAGTTCGGCGATGACGTCCTGGTAGAGGCGGTGCAGCGGGTGGTCGACGAAGACGGTGCGGCCCGAGGCGACCCGCATCAGCTTGTTGATCGCGAAGCCGGTCTCCTGGCAGCCCTTGGTGACGTTCCACCGGAGCCGGGCGCGCTGCCGCTTGTCCAGGAACGCGCCGGCCTCGGCGGCCTCGGTGATCGTGTCGATCGCGTCGTACATCTTCATGACGGCCGCGTCGTGCACCCATTCGGCCTCGGCCAGGTGCATCTGCATCAGCGGGTCGTCGGCGTAGGTGCCGCCCCAGTTCGCCTTGCGGACGCGGGTGTCGGCCGTCCAGTCGTCGAGGACGCGGCGGGCGAGCCCGAGCATCGGCGCGACCAGCACCAGGTTGAACATGACCGCCCACGGCACCTTGTAGAGGGCGCTCGGGTTGGTCTCCATGCCCGGCGCGGGACGGTCGGGGTTGTACTCGTAGAGCGGGCTGGACAGGAAGCGGCGCTCGGGGATGAAGGCGTCGGCGACGACGATGTCCTTGCTGCCGGTGCCGCGCGAGCCGCGGACGTGCCAGGTGTCGTCGATGGAGTACTGGTCGCGGTACAGCAGCGCGGACCCGTAGTTCGGGACCTCGACGCCCGGCGCGACCTCGACCTTCCCGGCGAACCCGCCGAGGATCACGCCCTGGGCGTGGTCGCAGCCGGAGGAGAACGACCAGCGGCCGTGCACCCGGTACCCGCCGTCGACCGGCTCGATCCTCCCGGTCGGCGCGTAGGAGGACGAGGCGTTCCAGTCCGGGTCGGACTCCCAGATCTCGGCCTGCGTCTCCTCGGGGAAGAGGGCCAGCTGCCAGGGGTGCGACCCCATGACCCCGGCCACCCAGCCGGCGGACGGCGCGATCCGGCCGAGTTCGTAGACGCTCGCGAGGTGCTCGCGCAGCGAGAGCTCGGCGCCGCCCCAGCGCTTCGGCTGGAGGCCGCGCATCAGCCCGGTCTCGCGCATGTACGTGAAGGCCCGGCCGGTCAGCGCGCGCTGCTCGGCCGAGAGGTCCTCCTCGGCGCGGAGCTCCGGCTCCAGCCGGCGGATCTCGTCCAGGACGGTCATCGGTGACGTTCCTTCGGTGTGGGGAGGGCGGGAGAGCGTGACCGGCATCTCTGTAACAGTCACTACATGGACCGTAGAGCGAGCGCTCCGGGGAAGGCAAGAGGGGGCGGCAAGATTCTGTGACCGCGCGCACAGCTCCTTGTCGTCCGAGGTCGCTGAACAGTTTGGCGTATGGGCTGCTGAAATCGGATGAGATCAGGCCGGGGGAGGGGCGGGGCGCACCTTCGGCCGGTCCGGCCGGGGTTGCGCTCGGCTGGTGACTGGTGTCACGGTAAAGGTCTGTAGTAATCACTCCATGGAGGAGCTGCCGTGCCGCACACCCCACCCTGGGAGCCGGGGTTGCTCGCGTCGCTGACCGGGGTCGGCCCCGGCCCGAGCGCCCGTGACAAGCGGGTCGCGCTGCGCGCCGCGCTCGCCGCCGCCGTGCCTCGGCCGGGCGCGGACGGGCCGGGCACGGGGATCGAGCCGCTGGTGCTGCCCGGCGCGACCGACGCCCTCGGCGCCCGGCTCGTCGAGGACGCCGGCTTCGCCGCCGTCTACGCCACCGGCGCAGGGCTCGCGAACGCCGGCTTCGGCCTGCCCGACATCGGGCTGATCTCCCAGACCGAGGTCGCCGACCACGCCGGACGGCTCACCGAGGCGACCCGCGTCCCGCTCGTCTGCGACGCCGACACCGGGTACGGCGGCCCGCTCGCGGCGATGCGCACCGTCCGGCTGCTGGAGCGCGCCGGGGTGGCCGGCCTCCAGCTGGAGGACCAGGAGATGCCCAAGCGGTGCGGCCACTTCGACTCGCACGCGCTGATCCCGTCCGGGCACATGCAGACCAAGATCGCGGCGGCGTGCGAAGCGCGCACCGACGACGCGCTCGTGATCATCGCGCGCACGGACGCCCGGTCCGTGCACGGGATCGACGAGGCCATCGAGCGGGGCCGCGCCTACGCCGACGCCGGCGCCGACGTGCTGTTCGTCGAGGCGCCCCGGACGGTCGACGAGCTCGCCCTGGTCGGGCGCGAGCTGGCGGGCGTCCCGCTGATCGTCAACGTGGTCGAGGGCGGCAGGACCCCGCAGCTCGGCGTGGCGGAGTACGCCGAACTGGGCTTCGGCGTCGTGCTGTTCGCCAACTACCTGATGCGCTCGATGCACCTCGCCGGGCAGGAGGCGCTGGCGCACCTGAAGGAGCACGGCGAGACCGCGTCCCGCGCCGGGCGGATGGCCGGATGGGATCAGCGGCAGAGCCTGTTCAACCTGCCGCGCTTCAGCGCCGCCGAGAGCGCGCTGGACCGGGAGTACGGGAGCGGCTCGTGAGCTCCGTCCCCGGCCTGCCGGTCGAGACCGCGCTGCCCGAGCGCGTCGGCGTCCTCGTCCTCGGCGCGGGCCTCGCCGGCTGCGCCGCGCTGCTCGCCGCCGCCGAGGCGGGACGGTACGCGCTGCTGCTGGAGAAGACCGGCGGCATCGGCGGCTCCACCGTGAAGTCGGCGGGCCTGTCCGCGTTCGCCGGCACCGACGAGCAGGCCGAGCAGGGCATCGCCGACTCCGCCGACCTGCTCCGCAAGGACCTCCTCGACGTCGGGAAGGACCGCAACGACCCGGCGCTCGTCGACCTGTACTGCGAGCACCAGCTGGAGACGTACCGGTGGCTGAAGGACCGCGGCGTCCGGTACGGGGAGATCCACGCCGCCTCGGGCCAGTCGGTGCCGCGCAGCCACCCCGCCGACACCACCCGCATGCTGGAACTGCTGCTCAAGGCGGCCGGCGACCTCGGCGCGCGCGTCATGCTCGACGCGCCCGCCCACCGGCTGCTGCACGACGGCGCCCGCGTGACCGGCGTCCGGCTCGCCGACGGCCGCGAGGTGGCGGCCGACGCGGTCGTCCTCGCCACCGGCGGGTTCTCGATGAACCCGGACCTGCTCGCCACCTTCGCGCCGCAGATGGAGCACGCGCTCCGCCAGGGCGGCGCGGGCAACCAGGGCGACGGCCTCAAGATGGCCATGGCGCTCGGCGCCGGCGTCCGCGACACCCCCTACATCAAGGGCACCTACGGGCACTTCCATGTCGAGCACCCCGACGAGGACGGCACCGGCATCCTCGCCGTCTACAAGGGCGCGATCGCGGTCAACCGCGAAGGCCGCCGCTTCGTGGACGAGTCGCGGAACTACAAGGAGATCGGCGACGCCGCGCTCGCCCAGCCCGGCGTGACCACCTGGCAGGTCTTCGACGCCCGGACGATGGCCCTCGCCAACGACGAGGTCCCGATCTACGAGTTCGCGGGACGCGAGCGGGCCGGGATGCTGCTCAGGGCCGACACGATCGCGGGCCTGGAGGCCGAGATCGGCCTCCCCGAAGGCTCCTTGCGGCGCACCGTCGCGGACTACAACGCCGCGATCGCGTCCGGGCGGGACGACGCGTTCGGGCGCGTCCACCTGTCCGGCGGCGTGGGGGAGCGGACGCCGATCGACCAGCCGCCCTTCTACGCCCACCCCTCCGGCACCGTCGTGCTCGCGACGTACTGCGGCCTCACCGTCGACACCCGGATGCGGGTCCTCGACTGGTGGGGCGCGCCGATCGAGCGCCTCTACGCCGCCGGCGAGATCACCGGCGGATTCCACGGTGCCGGCTACATGACCGGCACCTCCATCGGCAAGTCCGGCGTCTTCGGCCGGATCGCCGGCCGGAACGCGGCCGGCGAGGAGAGCGAGCTCCAATGGTGACGTCCGCCTTCGATCTGACCGGCCAGGTCGCCCTAGTCGTCGGCGTGGCCCCCGGCGGCCTCGGTGAGCGCGCGGCGCACGCGCTCGCGGACGCGGGAGCGCGGACCGCCGTCGCCGACCTGCCGGCGCGCGCCGCCGACCTCGCCGCCACGGCACGCGACCTCGGGACGAGCGCGCATGAGGTAGACGTCACCGACGAGGCGTCCGTCGCCGCGCTCTTCGAGAACGTGATCGCCGCGCACGGGCGGCTCGACATCGTCGTCAACGCCGCTGGCGTCATGCTGCGCAAGCCGTACGACGAGACCACGGTCGAGGAGTTCGAGCGGGTCGTCCGGGTCAACCTCACCGGGACGTGGCTGGTCGGACGCGAGGCCGGCAAGGCCCTCACCCGGCAGGGGAGCGGCGGCCGCATCGTCAACCTCACCACCGTCTACGCCGAGCGCGTCGGACCCGTCCCCGAGTCGGCGTACTACTCGTCCAAGGCCGGCGTCGTGAACGTGACGCGGGCGCTGGCCGCCGAACTCGGCCCGCACGGCGTCAACGTCAACTGCCTGGCCCCCGGCGTCTTCTACCCCACCCAGATGACCGCCGCGCTCGGCGCCGACCCCGACCGGCTGGCGTGGTTCGGCGAGCGCACCATGCTCGGCCGCCTCGGCGACCCCGCCACCGACTTCGCCGGCCCCCTGCTCCTGCTCGCGAGCCCCGCCGCCTCGTACATGACCGGCCAGGTCGTGTACGTCGACGGCGGCTGGTCCGCCTGGTAGCCCGATCCCTCCAAGGAGACCCCTGATGACCACCGCCACGAAGGCCCTGCTCATGCTCGACTACCAGGTCGCGCTCTGCGAGGAGGGGCCGCACCTGCGGATGCCCCCGCTCGCCGCGCAGATCGCCGAGCGCGGCGTCCTCGGCACGGCCGAGCGGGTGCTGGCCGCCGCCCGCGCGGCCGGGACGCTCGTCGTGCACGTCCGGCTCGCGTTCGACCCGTCCTACCGGCTCCGCACCAACCGGCTGCCGCGCTTCGACCCCTACGAGGAGCAGCGCGCGATGCTCGCGGACTCGCCGGAGGCGCAGATCGTCAAGGCGCTGGCGCCCGCCGGCGGGGAGCCCGTCGTCGACAAGGGCTGCGTCGACCCGTTCGTCGGGACCGCGCTGCGGGACGTCCTGGCCGCCGAAGGCGTCACCGAGGTCGTCCTCGGCGGCGTCGCCACCAACCTGGTCGTGGAGTCCGCCGCCCGGCACGCCTCCGACTCCGGCCTCCAGGTCACCGTCGTCGAGGACATGTGCGCCTCCTTCCGGCCCGACTTCCACGAGTTCTCCGTGACGAACATGCTGCCGCTGTTCGGCTCCGTGATCGGCTCCGCCGAGCTCGCCTTCTGAGGGGACGCCACGCCATGACCGAACAGAACCACCGCTACGACGTCGTCGTGGTCGGCGGCGGGGTCGCGGGCCTGTCGGCCGCGGTCTCCGCCGCCGAGAACGGCGCCCGCGTCGCCCTGCTGGAGCGGTCCGCGGAGGCCGAGACCGGCGGCAACACCCGCTACACCGAGGCGTTCCTGCGGATGAAGTCGCTCGACGAGGTCGCCGACGGCTTCGAGGACGCCCTCGTCGACGACTTCATGGGCCACCCCGACCCGTCCATCGTCAACGACGCGGCGCTCCCGCCCCGGCGGCAGGGCGCGCTGTACCGCGCCACCCACACCGTCGACCCGGACTACGTCGCCGTGCTGGCCGAGAACGCGCCGCCGACGCTGCGCTGGATGTCCGGCCACGGCGTCCGGTTCGACTTCGTGCCGACCCCGTTCCTCACCCGCTCGACGACCCGGATGGCGCCGGTCGGCGGCGGCCTCGCCATCGTCGAGACGATGGGCAAGGCCGCGCGCGGGCTCGGCGTGGAGTTCCACTTCGCGACCACGGCCCGGCGGCTCGCCTCCTCCGGCCGCGGCGTCACCGGCGTGCTCGCGCACACCCCGGCCGGCCCCGCCGCGTTCGAGGGCGCGGTCGTCCTCGCCAGCGGCGGCTACCAGGGCAACTTCGAGCTGATGGCCCGCTACCACGGCGACAAGGCGCTGACCTGCCGTCCCGTCGCCAAGGGCGGCAACTACAACAAGGGCGAGGGGCTGGAGATGGCGCTCGCGCTCGGCGCCGCCACCGCCGGGAACTTCGCCCTCTTCCACGCCGAGCCGATCGACCCGCGCAGCGGCGAGCCGGAGGCCGCGATCTTCTGCTTCCCCTACGGCGTCCTCGTCAACAAGGAAGGGCTGCGGTTCGTGGACGAGGCGCGCGGCACCGTCGACGCCTGGTACGAGCGGACCACCCGCGCCATCCAGGCCCAGACCGGCGGGATCGCCTGGGTGATCCTCGACCAGCGGGGGCTGGCGGTGCCGAACCTGATGGCGGGCGTCCGCACCGACGTCCCGCCCGTCACCGCGCCGACCATCGGCGACCTGGCGCGGGCGCTCGGCCTGCCCGCCGCGACCGTCGAGCGGACCGTCGAGGCGTACAACGCGGCCTGCCCTCCCTCGGACGGCTTCGACCACAGCGCGCCCGACGGCCTCGCGACCACCGGGCTGGACGTCCCGAAGTCGAACTGGAGCCGGCCCGTCGAGCAGGGGCCGTTCGCCGCGTACCCGGTCATGGCGGCGAACGTCTTCAGCTTCGGCGGCCTCAAGACGACCTCCGCCGCCGAGGTCGTCGACCGCGACGGCCGTCCCATGACCGGCCTGTACGCGGCGGGGGAGCTGACCGGGCTCTACTACTCCAACTACACCGGCTCCACGTCGGTGCTGCGCGGCGCGACGTTCGGCCGGATCGCCGGCGCGAACGCCGCCGCCCACGCCGCGGCGGGGGTGTGAGCGTGCGGATCTGGCACCAGTCCTTCACCGTCCTCGACGACGTCCCGCACTACCGCGACGCGCTCGCCCGCCACCTGCGGTCGCAGGCGGCACCCGGGACCGAGATCGACTTCCACGGGATGAGGCCCGGCACCTACCCGTCCGACTATCCCGGGACGCACATCGGCTACGCCTACCTCGCCGGGCTGCACAAGGAGCAGTTCGCGCACGCGGCGCTGCGCGCCCAGGACGAGGGCTACGACGCGTTCCTGATCGCGACCATCCCCGACACCGCGTACGAGGAGGTCCGGACGATCGTCGACATCCCCGTCATCGCGTTCGGGCAGACCTCGGTGCTCATGGCGGGGACGCTCGGCGACCGGGTGGGGATCGTCAACTTCATCGCCGCCCTCGAACCGCAGCTCCGCCGCAACATGCGCGACTACAGGCTGGACCGGCTCGTCGGGCCCATCGTCCAGGTCGAGGCGGAGTTCGCCGATGTCATGGCGGCGTACGCCGACCCGGAACCGCTGCTGGACGCGTTCACCCGCGCCGCGCGCGAGGCGATCGCGGACGGCGCGAACGTCATCGTCCCCGGCGAGGGCCCGCTCAACGTGTTCCTCGCCGACCAGGGCGTGTCCCGCGTCGACGACGTGCCGGTGCTCGACTCCCTCGGCACCTGCGTCCGCGTCGCGGAGCTGCGCGCCGCGCAGTACCGGGCCACCGGCCTCGCCCCGGCACGGACCGGCTTCTACGGGGCGCGCCCGCCCCGCCCGCTGATCGACGCCGCGCGGGACTTCTACGGCACGCGCCGGACGCTGTCATGACCTGGGACACCGAGGTCGACGTGGCCGTGGTCGGCGGCGGGGCCTGCGGCGTGATGACCGCGCTCCGGGCGGCTCGCGACCCCGGCCGCGTCGTCGCCGTCTTCGAGAAGTCCGCGCGCGAGGGATGCAACGCGGCGATCTCGTCCGGCTCCCTCGCCGCCGGAGGCACCCGCTTCCAGGCGGCCGCGGGCATCGACGACTCGCCGCGGCGGCACGCCGACGACATCCTGCGCGCCAGTGGCGACGAGGAATGGCGCCCGGTGGTGGAGGCGCTCTGCGCGGCCGCCCCGCGGATCGTGGAGTGGATCGCCGACACCGGCTACCCGATCGAACTCGGCACCGACATGCCCCGCGCCGGGATGACCGCCCTGCGCTTGCACACCGACACCGGCCGCCTCGGCGGCGCCCGACTCATGCGGCACCTGCGCGCCCTCCTCGAAGCCCATGACAACGCCGCCTTCGTCGACGAGGCCCCCGCCGTCGACCTCGTCTCGGACGACGGCGGGGTCACCGGTGTCGTCATCGCGCAGAACGGCTCGCTGCAGCGCGTGCGGGCCGGCGCCGTCGTCCTCGCCACCGACGGCTTCGCCGCCGACCAGACCCTGGTCAAGCGGTACCTGCCCCACCTCGGCACGCCCTTCTACGGGGGCGTCTCCACCTCGACCGGCGACGCGCTCGCATGGGCGGGGCGCCTCGGCGCCCAGGTGCGCAACATGGGCGCCGGGCTGCGCTCCGGCCTCGTCGTCGTGGACCACGGCACCCGCGTGTCCCCGGCCCTGCCGTTCAACGGCGCCGTCCTGGTCAACACCGACGGCGAGCGCTTCGTGGACGAGGAGTCGAAGGGCTACTCGTCCATGGCGGGCGTCCTGCAGCGGCAGCCCGGCGAGCGCGCCGCCATGATCTGGGACGCCACCGCCATGGCCGCCACCCGCGAGTCGGAGATGATGCGCGAGAGCCTCGCCGCCGGCGCCGTCCGCGACTGCACCACCCTCGACGACCTCGCCGCCTGCCTGGGGCGGACGCCCGCGGAGACCGAACGCGCACTGGCCCCGCTGCCCGGCCGCCGCGGGCTCACCGCCCCCTACCATCTCGCCTGGGTCACCCACGGCCTGCTCACCACCCAGGGCGGCCTGGTCATCGACCCGTCCGGCCGCGTCCTGGACGGGGCCGGCGAGCCGATCCCCGGCCTGTTCGCGGGCGGTGGCGCCGCCTGCGGCCTCGCCGGACCGCACTCCGACGGCTACCTGTCCGGCAACGGGCTGCTCTCCGCCTTCGGCATGGGCTGGATCATCGGGAACGGGCGAGGACCCGACCCGGCGCCGGTGCCCTGAACCGCCACATGCGCGGCACGAACCCCGCGGGCGTCCGGCCGGGCGGCGGCCGGACGCCCGCGTGCGGGTCACGGGCTGCTGGGCGAGGGGGTGGGCTGCGGCGCGGGCGCGTTCAGGGCCTGCTGGTCGGCGAGCGCGATGGCCAGCTCGCCGGCGGCCGTGGGGTGCAGGGGCGCCTCGGCGCCCGTCCCCTGGACGAACGGGCCCTGCGAGCAGAGGCCGTGCCCGGAGAAGTGCTGCGGGACCGAGCGGAACCCGAAGGCGCGGGCCCCCTTGTCCAGCAGGGCGTTCATGTCCGCCAGCCGCCCCCGGAGCGCGTCGGCCATCGCCTGGTCGACGCCCTGCGAGCGGAGGCAGTCGACGTTCTCGCCGAACGGGTCGTAGTACTGGTTGATGAGGACGGCCGGGTGCTGCGGCAGCCGCTTCAGCTGGCCGAGCAGGTCGTAGTACTCCGTGGCGAAGGTGTTGAGCTGCTGCTGGTAGTAGGCCGTCGAGGCACGGTCGTCGCAGGCCTTCGCGGCCAGGCAGAGCCCGGTCAGCTCGGCCCAGCGCACGTCGTTCGCGCCGATGCTGACGATGACCACGGACGCCTTGCTCGCCCGCTGGGCCACCGCCAGCTGCGGCGGAGCGACCTGGTGGCCGACGTTCTGGACGTCGAGCAGCCCGGACGTCACCGTCGCGCCGCTGCACGCGAGGTTCAGGACCTTCCACCGGTTGGACTGCGCGAGGTAGACCGCGTACGAGTCGCGGCTGCGCTTGCACGCCCGGTCCAGGGCGTCCGGGTCGTCGACGAGGGGGTTGCCCATGGCCGCCGCGGTGGAGTCGCCGATGACGACGGCGTTCACGTCGTTCAGGGCCGGACCCCGCGCCGGTGGGACGGGGGAGGACGGCGCCCGGCCCACCAGGTCCTCGACCGAGCCGACCCTCTTCAGCGCCTCCGGCGTGCTGGAGGCCAGCAGGTACACGCACGCCGAGTTCGCGGCGAGCACGCACAGCACCCCCGTCGCCAGCACCTTGACCCGGGTGGCGCCCGACCAGTGCTGCACTCCCGCCAGCGCCGCCAGCAGCAGCGCCGAGAAGCCGGCCGAGACCAGCGTCTCCCACAGCAGGTAGCGGCGCCAGCCGTCGGTCAGCCGCGCGCTCAGGTCGAGGGTGCCGTGGTCGCCGTCCCGGGCGAACTGCCCGACCTGCGCGTTGATCGTGATGTGGGTGAGCTCGAGGCGGGGGCGGATCGGGCCGCGGAACTCCGGCCGGGTCGAGATCGCCTGCCCGAACAGGTTCACCTCGCCGGGTCCCGAGCCGGACAGGCGCGGGGACGTGGCGCCCACCTGCACCGTCTGCCCGGCGGCCTTGACCGTCTGCATGGGGGTGACGCGCACCGCCAGCCAGATCGACAGGGCGCCGAGGAACAGGCACGCCACCACGTTGAGCAGGATCTTCACCCGCCTGCGCCAGGCGGGCGGCTCAAGGCGGCCGGTCGTCGTCCGGTCCTTGCTGGACTTGATCAGCTGCATCGTTTCGTCTCTTGTCGGGGACAGGCCGTAGCTGGTCTTCCCATGCGGCCACCGGTGATTCGTCACTCTTCCGCTCGACCTCCGGGACGGAACGGCAGCCCGAGGACGGCGTGACGCTCACGTCGACGCGGTCACGGGGCGGTGAGCGGGAGGCGTGCGGTGAAGCGGGCCCCGTGCCCGGGGCGGGAGTCGACGGTGAGGGTGCCGCCGTGGGCGTTCGCGATGTCGCGGGAGATCGGCAGGCCCAGCCCCGTGCCGTTGGGGTCGCGTTCTCGGGAGCTGTCCAGACGGGTGAACCGCTCGAAGATCTCGTCCTGCCGGTCGCCCGGGACGCCGTCGCCGTCGTCGGCGACGGTCAGCACCGCGGCCGCCCGCTCTCCCGGCGGCCGGTCGACGTCGAGGGTCACCTCGACGCGGCTGTCGGCGTGCCGCTGGGCGTTGTCGAGCAGGTTGGCGAGCAGCCGGTTGATGAGCAGCCGGTCGCAGTCCAGCACGACCCGCCGGGCCAGCTTCCCGATGATGTGGATCCGGTCGGTGGCCTCGCGGCGGCGGAGCTCGGCGGCGACCAGGGCGCTGAGGTCGGTGGGCTGCGGGTGCAGCGGCTGGCCGGTGTCCAGCCGGGTGAGCGTGAGCAGGTCGGTCACGATGGCCTCCTGGCGCTCCACGCTGGCGAGCACGTCGGCGGCCACGCGCGGCCATTCGGACTCGGGGTCGGCGAGCGCGTTCTCCAGCCGCAGGCGGATCGACGTCAGCGGGCCGCGCAGGTCGTGGGAGGCCTCCGAGGTGAGGTTGCGCAGATCGCTGACGGCCGTGTCGAGGCGCTCGAGGGTCGTGTTCATGGTCTCGGCCATGGCCTTGAGCTCCTCGGGCTCCGGCACGGGGACCCGGCGCGCCAGGTCGGTGGCGGTGATCTCGGCGAACTCGTCGCGGATCTCGGCCATGGGCGCGAGGACGCGGACGGTCGAGCGGTGCACGATCGCGAACACCATCGCGGCCACGGCCACCGTCGCCACCGCCGTGCCCGCCGCCAGCCGCCGCGACCCGAACCAGGGCACCCGCGGGAAGACGAGATAGATCATCAGCGGGGCCTTGCCGCGCTGGTGGTGGGTGACCTCGGCCGGAATGCGCGTCGCGAGCAGCATCCTGTCCCCAGAGCCCCGGGGGCGCCAGGGCCGGCGCGGGTTCCGCAGCCGGTGCTCGACCTGCGTCCGCGCCTGGGGCGGGGTGATCCGGCTGAGCGGCGGGCCGTTCTCCAGGCCCTCCGTCGCCGCCAGGATCCGGCCGTCGGCGTCGATGACCTGGATCGCGTTCCCGAACCGGCCCGGCAGCGTGGGGCTCAGCGGCCCGCGCAGCATCTGGTGGAACACCTGGTCGACCGTCAGCTCACCGCGTTCGCGTGCGAGGACGGCCCGGTCCCTGCCCACCTTGCGGAGGAACAGCGTGGCGGTCGCCGCCGCCTCCAGGGCGGTCAGCCCGGCGGCGGCCAGCGCGGAACTCGTCCGAAGCGGCAGCTGCTCCACCTTGCGGAGCGGCAGACCCAGCACGCCCACCGACACGACCTTTCTCAGGCGAACGAACGCTCAGGTTGGCTGTATCCCGGGTGCCCGAAGGCGAACGGCCCCTGAGGCAAAGTTGTCTCCAACCCTGCGGCTCACCACCGCATGGGAAAATGTCGCGTGATCTGGGGGGACGGCGTGGAACCGGACGGCGAGGACCTCCCGCCGCGGGTCGCGCGCGCGATGTCGTGGACCGCGCTGGCGCTGCTCTTCTGCATCCGGGCGTTCGATGCGGCCCGGGGCGGCGCGAGTGCGGAAGCGCTGCTGTTGGCGGCGGCGCCCTACCCGCCGTTGGTGGCGTTGCTGGCCGGGCGGTTCCGGCCGGGCGTCCGCATCGGGCTGCTGGTGGCCTTGGCGGCGCTGGCGCTGATGCCGTTCGCCGATCGCCGCGGCCGTCCTCGCACTACAGGTCGTGCTGTGAGTCACCCCGCCTCCCGTCGCCCCGCCGGCGGACATGGTGACGAACGTGCTCTCCCCCCTCATCCTGGCGTGGCTGTTCTACGGCCTGTCCCGGCTCGGCGACCTGGTCGTCCTCCTCGATCGGGCCCGGCACGAGCTGGCGGCGGCCGCCGTCGCCGCCGAGCGCGACCGGATCGGGCGCGGCCTGCACGACGTCCTGGGGTTCAGCCTGTCGGCGGTCGCGCTGCGCGGCGAGCTGGCCCTGCGGCTGCTGGACCGGGATCCGGTGCGCGCCGCCACCGAGCTCGCGGCGCTGGTTCCCGTCCTGGAGCGGGCGCACGCCGAGCTCGGCGCGATCGCGGGCGGACGGGTCCGCCTGGAGCCGCGCCGCGAGGTCGACGCGGCGATCGAGGTGCTGGAGGCCGCCGGCATCGCCGTCCGCGCCGAGGTGGAGACCGGGCCGCTGCCGGACGGGACCGGCACCGCCCTGGCCGCCGTACTCCGCGAGGCCGTCACCAACGTCCTGCGGCACAGTCGCGCACGTACCTGCACCATCACGGTCACCCGCGCGGACGGCGCCGTGCGGCTGCGGGTCGTCGACGACGGCGCCGGCGGGCTCCGGGCGCCGGCCCCCGGCGGAACGGGCCTGGAGAGCCTGGCGGCCCGCGCCGGCGGACGGCTGTCGGCGGGGCCGCGCCGGGGAGGCGGTTTCGAGGTGGTGGCCGAGTTCCGGTCAGATCCAGCCGGCCTCGGTGGCGATGCGGACGGCGTCGATCCGGTTGCGGGCGCCGAGCTTGCCGACCGCTGAGGTCAGGTAGTTCCGCACCGTCCCGTAGGACAGGAACAGCCGCTCGGCGATCTCCATCGGCTGGGCGCCGGTGGCCGACAGGCGCAGCACCTCCGCCTCCCGCTGCGTGAGCGGGCTCTCCGGAGCCAGCAGCGCCGCGGACGCGAGCGCCGGATCGATCACCGTGCCGCCCGCGGCGACCGTGCGGACCGCCGCCGCCAGCTCGTCCGGCCGGACGTCCTTGCGCACGAACCCCGCGACGCCCGCCTCCAGCGCCCGCCGCAGATGCCCGGGACGGCTCAGCGCGGTGAGGATCAGCACCCGGCAGCCGGGCACCCGCCCGGGCAGCAGCGCCGCCGCCGCCAGCCCGTCCATCTCGGGCAGGTCGATGTCGACGACCGCCACGTCGGGACGGTGCCGCTCCGCCGCCGGCACGATCCGGGCCCCGGAGTCCACCTGGGCAACGACCTCGATGTCGTCCTCCAGGCCGAGCAGCTCGGCCAGCGCCTCCCGCAGAAGATGCATGTCCTCCGCGATCAGCACACGGATCACGGTCCGCCGCCGACGATCATGGTCATGGGCCGATGATATGTGCATTTTTCACACGCGACCGGTGACGGCGGCACTGTCCCGGACCCCGGGCGAATTGCCAGCATCGTCCTGCACGGTGAAACGCCCGAAGAAGGAGTCCCCTTGATTTCCACCATCCTCCCGAGCGGCTACTTCGCTCCGCTGGAGAAGGTCCAGACCGGACTGGGCGCCGACGACCAGCTCGCCTGCCTGAACCTGGTCGCCCGCTTCGAGTGGTGCTTCGACTCGCGCGAGTTCGACGCGCTGCGCGAGATGCTCACCGAGGACTTCGTCCTCGACCACGTCTGGGGCTACCGGGAGGGCCGGGAGGCGGCGATCGCGCTGCTGCGGGAGAAGCTGCCGATCAACGACGGGCTGCGCCACGCCAGCCTCAACCCGACCGTCCACGCCGAGGAGGACGGCACCGCGACCGCGCTGTCCTACCTGCTCGGCGTGCTCGTGGGCGAGGACGGCGACGGGCCGCAGCGGCCCATCATCGCGGGCGAGGGCCTGCGCGTCGACCGATTCCGCAAAAAGGACGGCCTCTGGCGGATGACCGCGTGCACCGTGGACCAGATGTGGGTGCACAGCTCGTTCCCCATCCCCGACGCCGAGCGAGCGCACTACCGTCTGGACGCCGCCTCCCGGCCCCGCATCTGACCGGTCCGGGGGCGCCCGGAGACGGGATCCTCGATGGTGCGGTTCGCGAAACCGAAGACGGACAGGCGCGCGTCTTTGGTGAGGCTTACCTTATATTCGACCGATGCATCCTTCTGAGATCCGGACGGTGACGACCGAGGCGGAGCTGCGGGAGATCGTCCCGGAACCGCCGCGGCCCCTCTGGGACAAGGACATCGGCAGGATCGACGAGCACGCGCGCACGGTCATCGCGCACTCGCCGCTCGTGCTGCTGGCCACCTCGGACGCGGAGGGCGCCTGCGACGTCTCGCCGCGCGGCGACCCCGCGGGCTCGGTGCTGGTCCTGGACTCCCACCGGCTGGCGCTCGCCGACCGTCCCGGCAACCACCGGGCCGACAGCTTCCGCAACGTGCTGCACAACCCCCGCGTCGGGCTGCTGTTCCTCGTGCCGGGGATGAACGAGACGCTGCGGGTGAACGGGCGCGCGACGCTCGTGTCGGACGCGCCGTTCTTCGACGACCTGGTGGTCCAGGGCAAGCGGCCGCGGCTGGCGCTCCTCGTCGACGTCGAGGAGCTGTACATGCACTGCGCGAAGGCGTTCCTGCGCTCGTCCCTGTGGGACCCCGGCACGTGGCCCGACCGCGGCTCCCTGCCCACGCTCGGACGGATCGTCAAGGACCACATGGGACTCAAGGACCTGTCCGCCGACGCGATCGACGCGGACCTCGCCGTGGACGCCTCGACGAACCGGTACTGACGTCCCCGGTGCCGCCCCTACCGGGGCGGCACGCTCCGCGCGGAACTCGTCGCGAAACGGGCGGAGTGGTGATCGCGGTTGTCACCGCGGTGGCGATTAACGGCGGCGGGCGACGTCGAGAAGAATGGAAACCGTGGGTGGCGGTGGGTCCGCCGCACGACGTCCAGATGGAGGCACCGGTGTTCGGCTTCAAGATCCTGCCCACCCTCGCGGCCGTGGTGCTCGGCGCCGGCATTGCCACCGGGAACGGGCGGGCCGCGTTCATGGCGGCGCTAGCGCTGCTCGCGCTCCAGTGGGTGATCGGGAAAGTGCGCTCCTGAGCCGCGGTCGGCGCTCGGTCCGGGGCTCGGGACGTCCGCCGGCCTGGACCTGACCAGCCAGAGGCCGGTGAACACGGCACAGGCGAGGGTGACGGCGCCGGCCGTGAGGAAGGCGCCGCCGAGCCCGGCCTCGAAGGACGCGCCGCCGGACTGGCGGGTGCGGACCACGGCCCCGAGGACCGCGACGCCGAGGACCGCGCCGATCTGGCGGGTGGTGCTGCTGATGCCCGAGGCGAGGCCGCCCTCCTGCGGGCCGACGGCCTGGATGGCGGCGCCCGTCAGCGGCGACATGGTCAGCGCGAACCCGATGCCGACGACCGCGAGCCGCCACCACACGTTCGCGTATCCGGTGCCGGCGTGCACGAGCCCCAGCGTCAGCAGCCCGAGCCCGGCCAGTGCCAGGCCGACGGTGACCACGATCCGGAACCCGTACCTGGCGGCGAGGCGTCCCGCGAACGGGCTGACGACCACCATGGCGAGGGAGGCGGGCAGGGTCTGCAGGCCCGCGCGCAGGATCGAACTGCCCTGGACGTACACGAAGAACTGCGAGAAGAAGAACGACGACCCCATCAGCGCGAACCCCACCACGATCATGGCGGTGTTGGACACGCTGAACAGCCGCTCCCGGAACAGGCGCAGCGGCAGCATCGGCGTCGAGGCGCGCGCTTCGACGGCGACGAACGCGGCGAGGACGACCGCCGCGGCGGCGAAGCCGCTCAGGATCACGGGCGACGTCCAGCCGCGCGAGCCGCCCTCGATCAGTGCGTAGGTGAGCGCCCCCACGCCCAGGATGGAGAGGACCGTCCCGGGGACGTCGATCGAGGGGGCTCCGGGATTGCGCGACTCGCGCAAGGCACGCGCCCCCGCGACCAGCAGGAAAGCGCCGATGGGCCCGTTGACGAGGAAAATGGCGGGCCAGCCGAAGGCGTCCGCCAGGATGCCGCCGGCCGGCGGCCCGGCCGCCAGGCCGATCCCGCTGAGGCCCGCCCACAGCCCGATCGCCCTGACCCGGTCCTGCGGGGCGGGATGGGCGGCGGCGATCAGGGCCAGCGAGGCGGGGCTCAGCGCCGCGGCGCCGACGCCCTGGGCGACCCGCCCGGCGATCAGCCACCCGATCGAGGGGGCGGCCGAGCACAGCACGGACGCGGCGGTGAACACCGCGACGCCGGCCAGGAACACGCGCCTGCGCCCGAAGCGGTCGGCGAAGACGCCGCCGGACAGCAGCAGCATGGCGACCAGCAGCACGTAGGCGTCGACGATCCATTGCAGGCCGCTCAGGTGCGTGTGCAGCCGCCGCTGCATGTCGGGCAGCGCCGCGCCGACGATCGTGCTGTCCAGCAGCACCATGAACTGCCCCAGGCAGGTCACGGTGAGCAGTGCGGCACGGTTCGGCCGGACGGCCGCGGTCCCGGCCGGTCCGGCCTCGGGCACGCCTTCGGATGTGGTCAACGGGGGTTCCTCTCGCGGACGCGGGGACAACACTTCGATACTTCGATAATGCCGAAGTGTCGAAGTGTTGTCCATCGACGATCCCGGAACATCGAACGATCGAGGTATCGTCGGGGCATGCGACCGCTTCCCCAGCCCGCCCGCGAGGCGCTCGCGCTCGCGCCGGTGCTGCACGCGCTGGGCGATCCGGTGCGCCTGGAACTGGTGCGGCGCGCCTGGGCGCATCCGGAGTCGACCTGCTCGGCGCTCGCCGACGGCATGGACGTGCCGCTGTCGACGCTGTCCAACCACTGGCGGATCCTGCGCGAGGCCGGGCTGATCAGCATGGCCGTCGACGGCCGGCACCGGCGCGTCCGGCCGCGCGACGGCGACCTGGACGACCGCTTCCCGGGGCTGCTCGAACCGATCCTGCGCCTCGGCGCCGCCGAGGCGCAGGATCGGGGCTTCCGCTGACCGGACGGTCCGGCGGCCGATCAGCGCGCGGACGGGCGCTCGGCGTCCGGGACCGGCGTTGAGAGGCGCCGTTCGCGCGACCGGGTGTCAGGGCGGGAGGCGGCGCCGGCCGTCGTCCGTCCGCTGAAGGCCCACGTGGCGAGTGCGCAGAGCGCGAACGCCGCGCCGAGGACGGTGGGGCCGGTCCAGCCCGCCGCGTCGAACGCGGCCGTGGTCGCGGCCGCTCCCAGGGCGGAGCCGAGCGAGTAGAAGAGCATGTAGGCGCCGATGGTGGCGCTGGTGCGCTCGGGGTAGGCGGCGGTCAGGGTGTGCTGGTTGCTCACGTGCACGGCCTGGACGGCGAAGTCGAGCAGGACCACGCCGGCGATCAGCAGCGGCAGCGACCACGGGAGCTGCCCGATCGCCGCCCAGGAGACGAGCAGGAGCGCGAGCGCGATGCCGGTGACCCGGCGCGCGTGCCCGGCGTCGCCCCACCGTCCGGACCGGGCGGCGCCGAGGGCCCCGGCCAGCCCGGCGACGCCGAACAGCCCGATCTGCGTCTCGCCGAGGTGCCACGGCGCGCCGGCCAGCGGCAGGGCCATGCCGCTCCACAGGGTGCCGAACGAGGCGAACAGGAAGAATGCGATCAGCCCGCGGCTGAGGAACACCGGCCGGGTGAACAGTCCGCCGAAGGAGCGCAGGGCCTGCCCGTACCGGGCGGCGTCGCGGCGGTCGTCGGGGGGCAGCAGGGTGAGGGCGAGCACCGCGAGGACGGCGGCGAGGACCGCGAGGGCCAGGTAGATGCCGCGCCAGCCGGACAGGTCGGCGAGGAGTCCCGCGACGACGCGCGCGCCGAGGATGCCGACCACCACGCCCGAGGTCACGATGCCGAGGTTGCGCCCGCGCTCGGCCGGCGGGGAGACCGACGCCGCGTACGCGACGGTGGTCTGCACCACCACCGCGAACGCTCCCGCCGCGGCCAGCCCGCTGAACGCCGCCCAGGCGGCCGGGGCCGCCGCGGTGACCGCCGTCCCCGCCGCCACCAGGGCGAGGTGCGCCGCGATCAGGCGCCTGCGGTCGAGGACGTCGCCCAGCGGCACCAGCAGCACCAGTCCCGCCAGGTAGCCGAGCTGCCCGGCGGCCACGAACCAGCCGAGCGCGTCGACCGGGACGCCGAGGTCGCGTCCCATCGGTCCCAGCACCGGCTGCCCGGCGTAGACGCTCGCCACCGCGACCCCGCACACGGCCGCGAGCAGCAGCCTCGTCCTCCCGTTCACCGGGCACCTCCGTTTGGTTTCATTTTGCAACTGATCGAAGGCTAGGCCACAATGGTTTCAATCCGCAACTCATGGGGGAGCGATGGCACGCGACGGCACCGACGGGCAGAGCCCTCCGTGGACGGACCCGAACTGCCCGGTCGCCCGCACGGTCGACCTGGTCGGCGACCGGTGGAGCCTGCTCATCATCCGGGACGCGATGGACGGCGCCCGCTCGTTCACCGACTTCCAGCAGCGCACCGGCATCGCCCGCAACATCCTCACCGAGCGGCTCCGCAAGCTCACCGCCCGCGGCCTGCTCGCCCAGGTCGACTCCCCGTCGGGCAGGCGCCGGCTGTACGCGCTCACCGACGCCGGCAAGGACCTCTTCCCCGTGATCGTCACACTGCGGCAGTGGGGCGAGCGCCACGCCTTCGACGCGGGGGAGGAGCACTCGGTCCTGGTCGACGGCGACGGCGCCCCCGTGCCCGACCTCCTGCCCGTCGCGTCCGACGGATCGCCGCTGACGAGCGAGACGACCTCGGTGCGGCGCCCCATCTGACCTCCGCGAGGGAGGCGCCGCCGTTCACCATGAGGACTCCATTGCGCGGACCTCGATATCGGGTTTTTTGGGGAATTCGCATCGGATGAGCGGCGTTTTTCTCCTGGCCGCTAGTGGACTCGCCGAGGTCGGATTTCAGCGGATCTCTAGTGATCCTCGAATGCCGCTTCTCCCGCCCGCTTTAACGTGGCGCCATGACGACACCCCAGAAGAGCCCGGCGGCAGAGACCTGGCAGATCGGAAAGGTGACCGTCCACCGGATAGCCGAAGTCCCGCTGCGCGGGTTCGGCCGGTGGCTGTTGCCTCAGGCGACCCCGGACGTGGTCGCGGAATCGGCGTGGCTGAGCCCTTTCTACGTGGACGACGACGGGCAGCTGCTCGGCTCCGTCCACGCCTTCGCCGTCCAGATCGGTGACACCCGCGTGCTCGTGGACGCCGGCGTGGGCAACGGCAAGGCCCGCCCCTTCCCCGCGTGGGACCACCTGTCCACCCCGTTCCTCGACCGGCTGGCGGAGGCGGGCTTCACGCCCGGCAACGTCGACGTCGTGATCAACACGCACCTGCACCAGGACCACGTCGGCTGGAACACCCGGCTCGACGGGGACCGCTGGGTGCCCACCTTCACCAACGCCCGCTACGTGTCGGCCCAGGCCGAGTACGACTACTGGGGCGGCGTCGAGCTGGAGCCGGACCAGCGCGAGATGTTCGCCGACTCCATCGACCCCGTCCGCGAGGCCGGGCTGCTGGACCCCGTCGACGTGCCAGCCGCCGGCGTCGAGGTGGCGCCGGGCGTGACGATCGTGCCGGCGCCCGGCCACACGCCGGGCCAGGTCATGGTCCGGCTGGACGGCGGCGACCGCAAGGCCGTGATCTCCGCCGACTGCCTCCACCACCCGGTGCAGTTCGCCCGCACGGCGATGTGCGCGACCGTCGACGTGGACGCGGAGCAGGCGACCAGGACCCGGCGCGCGCTGTTCGCCGACCTCGCCGGGACCGACTCGGTCCTGTTCGGCAGCCACTTCGACGCCCCGTCCGCCGGCCTGGTCCGCAAGGACGGCGACCACTACCGCTTCCTGCCCGTCGAGCTCGACTGAACGGCGGCCGGACGGCCCGCCGCCGACCCCGAACGTCCCTCCCGGCCCGGCCGGGAGGGACGTTCCGTGTTCGGCGATCCCGCGTTCCCCGGCTTCGCGAACTCCGGCACCGGACGGGAACGGCCGGAGGTCCCGGGCCGGCGGGGACCCGGGACCTCCGGCCGGAGGGGGACGCCGGTCAGGCGGCGGCCGGCTTGCGGGCGCGGATGAGGCGCTCGGTGGCGGTGATGCGCTCGACCGTGACGCCGGTGTACCCCGCGTCGCCGAGCCAGCGCTTCGCGTCCGCGAAGGTGTACTCGGCGGCGCCCGACCGGACGAGCTTCATGTTGAGGCTCATCAGCAGCGAGTGCGCGGGACCCGTCCGGTCGTCGTCGATGAGCTCGTCGTAGACGAGCAGCTCGCCGCCGGGGCGCAGGGCCTCGAACGCGCGGGTCACGAGCGTGACGCGGCTCTCCTCGTCCCAGTCGTGCAGCACGTGCCCGAAGATGTAGGCGTCGGCCTCGGGAAGCGCGTCGGTGAGGAAGTCGCCGCCGTGGAAGGTGGTGCGGTCGGCGGTTCCGAGGGCCGCCATGTGCTCGTCGAACAGGGGCCGCAGCGGCGGCATGTCGAAGCAGGCGGTCCTCAGGTGCCGGTGCGCGCGGGCGAGCGAGCCGGCGAGGTTGCCGCGCGCGCCGCCGAGGTCGACCACGTCCCGGTGCCCGCTCCAGTCGACCCGTTCGACCAGGTAGGCGGTGACGACCGCGGAGGCGCTGTCCATCGCGTTCATGAAGCCCCGGACGCGGTCCAGGTCGCGGTAGAACTCGCCGAACGAGTCGAAGCCCTCCTGCAGCGACCCGGACTTCAGCAGGTCGGTGAGGCGGCCCCACGCCGGGTAGAGCGCGCGCCCCATGAAGGTGAGGAAGCCGCCGACGTAGCCCTCGCCGTTCTGGTCGAGGAGGCGGGCGGCGGCCGGCGCGTTGGCGTACCGGCCGTCCCGGCGCTCCAGCAGGCCCAGGGCCGTCAGGGCGTCCAGGAAGTCCGCCGCCGCCCGCGCGTGCAGGCCGAGCTTCCCGGTGATCTCCTCGAGGGTGGCGGGCCCGGTGGCCAGCATGGTGAACAGGCCCAGCTCCACCCCGCTGAACAGCGCCCGCGACCGCCAGAAGCCGCCGGCCACCCCCATCACGAATTCCAGGTCCGCGGTTTCCTGATTCGGCGAGTCCATTCCATGGTCCTTTCGGATTCCGAACGGGTGCGAGTACCTTCCGATTTCACTCCTTCTGTATGGTCGGTCACGGCAGTCGAGAAGCTCTAAGGAAATGATCGGGAGCCGCTGGACGGCTCTTTCCTTCGCCCTGGATCGGGGCCAGTGTGGTGGCATGCGAATATCTCTCATCACCGGGGCCAACAAGGGAATCGGTTTCGAGGTCGCGCGGCAGCTCGGCGGGCTCGGCGGCCAGAAGGTGCTCGTGGGCGCGCGAAATGAGGAGCGCGGCCGGAAGGCGGCCGCCGCGCTGCGGGCGGAGGGGGTGGACGCCGGGCATGTGGTCGTCGACGTCACCGACGCCGCCGGGCTGAAGCGCGCCGCGGAGCGAATAGAGCGCGAGCACGGCCGTCTCGACGCACTGGTCAACAACGCCGGGATCGCCATTCTGGACTGGAACCTGCGCCCCGGCCGGGTTCCGCTCGACATGGTGCGCCGGACCTACGAGACGAACGTGGTGGGGGTGATCGCGGTGACCGACGCGATGCTGCCGCTGCTGCGCCGCTCGGAGGCGGGGCGCATCGTCAACGTCTCCAGCCGCCTGGGGTCGCTCGCGGTCATGAGCGACCGGGCGTCACCGGTCTCGCGGGTCAACCTGCTGGCCTACAACTCCTCCAAGGCCGCGCTCAACGCGGTGACCGTGGCCTACGCCAAGGAGCTCGCGGAGACGCCGATCAAGGTGAACTCCGTCAATCCGGGTTTCTGCGACACCGACATGGCGTCCGACCTGATCGCGGCCATGGGGGCGGGCCGGGGCGTGCGCACGCCGGCGGAGGGCGCGCGGGCCGCGGTCACCGCCGCGACGCTGCCCGACGACGGGCCGACGGGCTCCTTCTTCGGAGACGAGGGCCCCGTGCCATGGTGAGCGCCCTGGCGCGGCGGGCCGGTCAGGCCGGTCCGGCGGCCTTCGCCAGCTCGGCGCGGAACCCGCCGATGACGCCGCTCAGCCCGATCTCGAAGCGGTCCTCGAGGCCGCGCTCGTTGAAGCCGGCGGTGACGGCGATGAGGTTGGGGTACTGCTCCGGCGGCAGGTGCTGCACGAACTCCTGCATCTGGTCGAGCCGTTCGCGGGCCTCCGCACCGGTGCCGAACGAGATCTCCTGGGTCACGAAGCCGACCGCGTAGTACAGCAGCACCAGGTAGCAGATGTTGGTGAGCCTGTCGTCGAAGCCCGCCCGGCGCAGCGTGCCGATCACGTACTCGGCCAGCCGCAGCCAGTTCGGCCCGAGCGGCACCCGGCCGGTCAGCAGCCGGGTCGCCGCCGGGTGGGCCAGCAGCACGCGGCGGATCTCGCGGGCCACGCTCGTCAGCCGCTCGGCCCAGTCGCCCTCGTCGGCGGCGGGCAGCCGGCACTCGCCGAGCACGGCGTCCACGACCAGGTTGAACAGCTCGTCCTTGCTCCGGAAGTGCCAGTAGAGCGAGGGCGACTTGATGTTCAGCGCGGTCGCGAGGCCGCGCATGCTGAACGCCTCGAAGCCGTCCTTCTCCAGCAGTTCGAGGGCGGCCTCGACGATCTCGCTCCGGCTGAGGCGCGGATCGGGGCCCTTCTCCTCGTTCCACAGCCCCTCGGGGTTGGGGCGCAACCGCAGCTTGGCGCGGTTGGGGCGGTCTGGCATCGGACCCCCGGAGTTCGCGTCGGTCGGATGAATTCACTCTAGCATTGATAGGACCCCCTACCGATGCTAGGCTGCACCTAGCAATGATAGGGAACTCGTCGAGTCAGGAAGGGTCACGGATCCGATGACTGCGCAGAGGCCCGTCTCGGACGTCTTCGGCGGCCGTACGGGGGATCACAGGGAAGAAGCCGGGTGGTGGCCGCTCGTCGCGATCGTCACCGCCGTCTCCATGCTCATGATGAGCGCCACGATCGTCACCGTGGCGCTCCCGGACATCCAGCGCGACCTGAAGGCGAACCTCACCGACCTGCAGTGGGTCGTGAACTCCTTCACCCTCGCCATGGCGGTGTTCCAGCTGACCGCCGGATCCCTCGGCGACCGCGTCGGCCGCCGCCGGATGTTCCTGATCGGCGTCGCCGCGTTCGGCCTGGCGTCGCTGGCCTGCGCCGTGTCCACCACCCCCGGCATGCTCATCTGGTCCCGGGCGGTGCAGGGGCTGGCGGGCGCCGTCATGTTCGCCACGACGCTCGCGCTCGTCGCGCAGATCTACCACGGGCAGATGCGCGGCCTCGCCTTCGGCGTCCGCGGCGCCGCGGCGGGCGTCGCCGTCGCGCTCGGCCCGCTCCTCGGCGGCGCGCTCGTGGCCGGCATCGACTGGCGCTGGGTCTTCTACATCAACATCCCGTTCGCGGCCGTCACCCTGGTCATCGCCTGGGTGAAGCTGCCCCGCCACGAGGAGCTGCGCAAGGGCAAGAGCCTCGACGCCGGCGGCCTGCTCACGCTCACCGCGTCGCTGATGCTCCTCATGGTCGCGCTGCTGCGCGGCGAGGACTGGGGATGGTCCAGCGACCGCGTCATCGCGATGTTCGCCGGCGCCGCCGTCTTCATGGCGGTCTTCCTGATCATCGAGTGGGTGCACCGGGAGCCGATGCTGGACCTGTCGCTGTTCCGCAGCCGCTCGTTCAGCGGCACGCAGCTCGCCACGGTCGCCACGCACGGCAGCTTCTTCGCCCTGCTGCTGTACCTCTCGCTCTACTTCCAGAACCAGCTCGGCTACTCGGCCTTCAAGACCGGCCTGTGCTTCCTCGCGGTCAACATCCCGATCCTGCTCTCGGGGCCCGCGGCGGGCGCGTTCATGGACCGGCTCCCGGCCTGGGTGCTGCCGACCCTCGGGCTGGTGCTCGTCGGCACCGGCCTCGTCGTCATGCACGGCCTGACGCTCGACTCCTCGTGGACGCATCTGGCCCCCGGCATGGTCATCGCGGGCTTCGGCCTCGGCATGGCGCTCCCGGCGATCGGGTCGCTGTCCATGGAGGTGGCCGACGGGCCGCGCCTCGGCATGGCCGCGGGCGTCAACAACACCGTCAGCCAGACCGCCATGGCGATGGGGATCGCCGTGTACGGCGCGATCCTCGGCCGCCAGGTCACCGACACGATGTCCGACGACCTGGCGGGCAGGCACCTGCCGATCCACGACATCGCCGGGGCCGCGTCCGCCGGCCAGATCAAGGCGGTGGCCGCCCACCTGCCCGCCGCGCTGCGCAAGCCGGTCATCGACGCGGCCGAGCACGGGATCGTCAACGGCCTGAACCTGCTCTTCTTCGTGGTGGCCGCCGTGGCCTTCGTCGGAGCGGTCCTCGCCGTGCTCCTGATCCGCACGCCCGAGCACAGGGGCTAGCGGCACCGTCCCGGTGACCACCCGGGCCCGGGCGGCCGCGGACGGCGCGAGGCCGTTCCGGCGCGAGGCCGCTCCGGTGCGGCGGGCGGCCGGCCCCGTGGGCCGCCCGCCGGCCCGGGCCGGGCGGATCACCGGCGACGCGCCCAGATGCTCGGAGACCCCCTTGCGACCCTGGAGGTACTTATGGCGGAGACGCGTCCGCGGCTCAGGGACGACCTGCTGGAACTCGCCGTGCACGCGGCGGTGCAGAACGACGGCCGGGGCTACCGCGCCGACCTCAACGAGGCCCCCTTCCCACCCCCGGACAGCGTGCTCGCGATGGCGAGGAGAGCGATGTCCGACGTCAACCGATACCCCGACGACGGCTGCTCCGAGCTCGTCGAGGCGCTCTCCGACCAACTCTCCGTTCCCGCGCCGCACATCGCGGTCGGGGCCGGCGCCACCGCGATCATCCAGCAGGTGCTGCTCGCCGCCGTGCGGCACGGCGACGAGGTCGTCTGCTCCTGGCCGTCGACCGAGCGCTACCCCGGCCTGATCCAGGTCGCCGGGGCGCGGCTGGAGGGCGTGCCGCTGGACGGCGCGCACCAGGACCTCGGGGCGCTGGCCGGGGCGGTCACCGAACGGACCCGGGTGGTGTTCGTCGGCAACCCGAGCGACCTCACCGGGACGACCGTGCACCGGCACGCGCTGCAGACCTTCCTCAGGCGGGTCCCGCCGGACGTGCTGGTGGTGATCGACGAGGAGTACCGGGAGTTCGTCGGCGAGCCGGCCGCGCCGGACGGGGTGCGGCTGTACCGCGAGCACCCGAACGTCGCGGTGATCCGCACGTTCTCCAAGGCGTACGGCCTGGCCGGGCTGCGGGTCGGCTTCATGATCGCGCAACCGCGGGTGATCGGCGCGGTCCGCCGGACGGCGCTGCCGTTCGGCGTGAGCGCGGTCGCGCAGAAGGCCGCGCTCTCCGCGCTGCGCAACCAGTTCGAGCTGCGCCGGCGCATCGCCGCCCTGGTGAAGGAGCGCGACCGGCTGCTCCGGCTGCTGCGCGGGCAGGGCTGGGACGTGCCCACGAGCGGGGCGAACTTCCTGTGGCTCCCGCTCGGCAGGCGGACCGACCGGTTCGTCCAGATGTGCGCCGAGCACGGCGTCAGGGTCAACGGCTACGCCGGCCGCGGGGCCCGGATCACCGTGGGGGAGCCCGAGGCGAACGACCTCGTCGGCTTCGTCGCCGCCCGGTTCGCGACCGCATGACCGGCGTTCGCGGCGTCGCGACCGGCGGCCGGGCCGGTGCGGGCGGCCCCGGAGTCAGCCCGGCTCCGTCACGGGGCGGGGGGCGGGCGCCGCCCGTCCCGGGCGCCGCCGGCTCCAGCGGCGCATCGCGGGCCGCTCCACCCACGTGTGGAGCGCGGCGGCCAGCGCCAGCGCGACGCCGAGCAGGCCCGCCTCGACGCCGGACGCGGCGGGCGCGCTCCAGCCGCCGCCCAGGACGAGACGGCCGTAGGTGAGCACGGGGAGGTGCACCAGGTACAGGGCGAACGAGATCTCGCCCAGCCAGGTCATGACCGGGGCGGCCAGAAGGGAGGGGCGCCCGCGCGAGTCGCGGTCGGCCGCGGCCGCGATGACCAGGGCGAGCGGCACCACCGTCGGGGCGACCATCGCCCAGGGGGAGGGCACCAGCTTCACCTGGAGGACGACACCGGCGGCCAGCAGGCAGAACGCCGGGCCGAGCCCCAGGCCGACCCAGCGGCCCGAGATCACGATGCGGGCCATGACCACGCCCAGCGTGAACTCCAGAAGGCGGACGGGAGGCAGCGAGTACACCGCCCAGTAGTCCCAGACCGACATCGGGAACCACGGCATCTTCGGGGTGTCGGGAAGGAGCCACTGCGCGAGAGCCGGAACCAGGACGACCAGCGCCACCAGGCCCGCCGCGCAGGCCCAGAGCCGGTCCGGCCTGATCGCCCGCACCGCGCGGATCACCAGCGGGAAGCACAGGTAGAACAGCAGCTCGCAGCTCAGCGACCAGCTGGGGACGTGCAGCGCGTTCATCACCTCGGCGTCGGGCACCCAGGCGTGCACGAGCAGCAGGCTCGGCAGCGTCTTGCCCCAGGTGGCGCGGTCGGCCGCGGCCTGGCCCGGCAGGAACGCCAGCAGCAGCACGGCGGTCCACGTGACCAGGTGGTTGGGGTAGATCTTGACGAAGCGGCGGCGCCAGAAGTCGCGCGCCGCGTCGCCGGGACGCGACGACCAGGTCAGGACGAAGCCGCTCAGCACGAAGAAGAAGGCCACGCCGAGCCAGCCCGCCGCCGTGGCGGGCCCCTCCAGGGACGGCGCCGGTCCCCGGTCGCCGTAGAACGCCTGGAAGGTGGCATGGCAGAAGAACACCGAGAGCGCCGCCAGGATCCGCATCCCGGTCAGCGAGGGGAGCCTCGTGCGCGGGTCGTTCACGGGCGCGTCGTCGGTCACGGCCGGCCACCGCCTCCGGCGTCGGAGTAGATGACGTGCTCCGGAGTGACGCGCACCGTGACGCGCCGCTCGTCGCTGCTCCGGTGCGCGTAGTCGGGCGCGCCCCAGTACTTGCGGGCGATCCGGTCGGTCATCTCCTCGGCGCCCTTCTCCTCGATGCGCCCCGTGCCGGACACGGTGAGGGAGTGGAACGGGACCGCGGGGTCCAGCACGCTGACGGCCACCCGGCCGTCGGTGCGCAGGATGCGCTCCTTGACCCGGCCGACCGCGGTCGTGAAGACGACCTCGTCGCCGTCCACGTCCACGCAGACGATCGTGCAGTGGGGCGAGCCGTCGGGCCGGATGACGGTCGCCCAGGCGAAGTAGGGCTCACGGAGCATGGCCTTGGCCTGGTCGCTCAGCGGCGTCGCGTTCATGTCGGGCCTTTCGCGTTCGGGGATCGGGCGTGGCTCAGACGTCGGGCATGCCGAAGTCGACGTTGGGGGCGTCGATCCCGCCGTCGATCTCGAAGACCTTGCCGGTCACGTACGAGGCGGCGGGGGAGGCGAGGTAGCGGACGGCCGCGGCGATGTCGCCGGGCACGCCCACCCGCCGCATCGGGGTCGCCTGCTCCAGCCGGTCGCGCATCGCGTCGTCGGCGAGCACCGGCTCCAGCACCGCGGTCGCCACCGCGCCCGGCGTCACGGCGTTCACCCGGATGCGCGGCGCGAGGTCCCGCGCGGCGAGCCGGGTGTACTGCGCCAGGGCGCCCTTGGCGGTGCCGTACGCCAGCCAGCCCCGGCCGCCCACGCGTCCCACCGTCGAGGTGATGTTGACGACGGCGCCGCCGTTCCCCGGCGCGTCCAGCAGGTGCGGGACGGCGGAGCCGGTGACGGCGTGCGCGATGCCCACGTTGAAGCGGAAGGCGTCCACGAGGTCGTCGGGCGTGAGCGCGGTGAAGGGCCTGATGGTGGCGCTGCCGACGTTGTTGACGACGACGTCGAGCCGGCCGAAGGCCTCGACCGCGCGGCCCGGCAGGCCGGCGGCGAGGCCGAGGTCGGACAGGTCGCCGGGGACGGCGAGGGCCCGGCGGCCCGCGGCCTCGATCTCGGCGGCGACCTTCGCCAGCTGGTCGGCCGAGCGCGCCGCGATCACCACGTCGGCGCCCGCGCGGGCCAGCTCGACCGCGGTCGCGGCGCCGATGCCGCGCCCGGCGCCGGTGACCACCGCGACCCTGTCGTCGAGGCGGAAGGCGTCGCGGGCGGGTGCGTCCTGGTCCATGTTCTACTCCTGGGGTCGCGGCGCGGACGGGGTCGCCGAGGGGGCGATGTTGGCGTTGAAGCGGAACAGGTTGTCCGGGTCGTACGCCTTCTTGACCGCGGTGAGCCGCGCGTAGGCGTCCGGGGCGAACGCGCCCGGCACGTACGACGGGGGCTCGTCCGCGGAGACGAAGTTGACGTAGGGGCCGCCGGTCGCGTGCGGGCGGATCGCCGCCGACGCCTTCGCGCTCCAGGCGGCGAGGCCGGCGGCCGCGTCTTCGCGCTCGGCCAGGGCGTTGACCGCAACGAGGTGGGACGCGTCGCGGAAGCCGAACGGGGTGGCCTCGGGCGGCGTCTCGGCGATGGCGCCGCCGAGCTGCTGGATCTGCAGCATGGCGAGGCGTCCGGGGGCGTCCGCGGCGGCGGCCAGCAGCCCGTCGATGGCGGCGTCGTCGAGCCGGCCCAGGAAGTGGCTCGCGCCGTGGGCGCGCTGCCTTTCGGGGAAGCGGTTCGGCGGCTGCTGCAGCTGGAGGTAGGACATCGGCCGGACGGCGTCGGCGACCGGCGGCCCGAACTCGCGCAGCGGCCGCAGCATCCGCTCCGCCTCGTCCGGCGGGGCGAACGCGGCGACGCCGACCATCACGATGGGACGGCCGCGCACCGGCTCGGGGACGAAGGGCGCGGGCGGCGCGGCCATCAGCGTCAGCCGGACCGCGAGCCGCCCGGGCGCCGCGTCGGCGACCTCCTGGTAGCGGCGCAGCACCCGCGCCCCGCGCTCGATCGGATGGACGAGCACCCCGCCGGTGAGCTCGCGCAGGGGATGCAGCGCGAACCGCGTCCGCGTCACCGCACCGAAGTTCCCCCCGCCGCCGCGCAGCGCCCAGAACAGCTCCGGCTCGCTGCTCCCGTCGACCCGGTGCGTCGCGCCGTCCGCCGTGACCACCTCGGCCTCGATCAGGTTGTCGCAGGTCAGCCCGTACAGCCGGTGCAGCCAGCCGAAGCCGCCGCCGAGCGCCGTGCCGGCGACGCCGACCTGGGGCGCGTCGGCGCCGGTCACCGCCAGCCCGTGCTCCTGCGCGGCCGCGTCGAGCGGTCCCCAGCGCAGCCCGCCGCCCGCGGTCACCGTCCGGGACCGCGCGTCGACCTCGAGCCCGTCCAGCCCGGACAGGTCGAGGACCAGGGCGCCGTCGGCGGTGCCGTGGCCCGCCAGGCCGTGCCCGCCGCCGCGGATCGCGACCGGCAGCCCGCGGTGCCGGGCGTGCGCGATCGCCACGGCCACCGCCTCCGGCGCGGCCGGCCGCGCGATGAGGGCGGGCCGCCGGTCGATGTCGACGTTCCACACCGAGCGCGCCGCGTCGAACCCGGGGTCGCCCGGCCGGACCAGGATGCCGTCAAAATGGCGGCCGAGCGTGTCGTCCAGGACCTTTCTCATTGGCTGCCTCCCTCCCGTCGTTGGTTTTCTCGAGTGTTCATAAGACCGGTAGAGATTGGCTGAAGAGGGGCTGAAGACGCGCCGCGCGCGTACCCCCACCATTTCCTGAGTGCTCCTTCAGGCCGGCTCGCGAAAGTGAACGGGACAGCCGTTCGGCCTGCCCTTCGGGCACGGTCCACAGGATGAGGGAAGAAGGGCGATGTCAGATCAGGGAAGCGTGAAGTCCGAGTACGACGTCATCGTGATCGGCGGCGGCCCCGCGGGCGCGTCGACCGCCGGCCTGCTGGCCCTGCGCGGGCACCGGGTGCTCGTGCTGGAGCGCGAGCAGTTCCCGCGTTACCACATCGGGGAGTCGCTCATCACCGGATGCGTCGGCGTTCTCGACGAACTCGGCCTCCGGGAGCGGCTCGACGCGCTCGGATTCGTCAAGAAGTTCGGCGGGAGCCTCGTGTGGGGGCGGGACGGCCGATGGGGCTTCAAATTCACCGAGGGCAAGCCGGAATTCCCGCACGCCTACAACGTCCGCCGCGCCGACTTCGACGCGCTGGTGCTCGGGCGGGCCCGGGAACTCGGCGCGCACGTCCGCGAGGAGGCCGCGGTCAAGGGCCCGATCGTCGAGGACGGCCGGGTCGTCGGCGTCCGCTACAGGCTGCGCGGCGGCGAGGAGACCGAGGCGCGGGCGACGATGGTGGTCGACGCGTCCGGCCAGGCGCGGCTGCTCGGCCGGCACCTGACCACCGTCGAGTGGACCGAGGACCTGCGCAACGTGGCGGTCTGGGCCTACTTCCAGGGCGGCGAGCCGCTGACCGGCGACGAGAGCGGCAACATCTTCATCGAGCACGTCCCCGGCGGATGGTTCTGGTACATCCCGATCTACGACGGCACCCACAGCGTCGGCTACGTGACCTCGGCGGCCGAGGCGACCGCCGCCGGGCAGGGGCTGCCGGAGCTGTTCCAGACCAAGATCGCCGAGTCCACCCACCTGAAGGAGATGCTCGCGAACGCCGTCCAGACCAGCGGGCACCGCAACGCCCGCGACTGGTCGTACGCCTGCGGCCGGCTGAGCGGCCCCGGCTGGGTGCTGGTCGGCGACGCCGCGGCGTTCGTGGACCCGCTGTTCTCGACCGGCGTGACGCTGGCGATGCTGGCCGCAGCCGCGGCGGCCAAGGGCATCGACGTCGTCCTGAAGGACCCCTCGCGCGAGACGGACGTGTTCGAGCGGTACGAGGCCTCCTACCGCGACTTCCTGGAGAACATCGTGTCGTTCGTCCGCTTCTTCTACGACGCCGGGCTCGACCAGGAGGCGTACCACCAGTACGCGCAGGCGCTCATCGACCCGGGGAAGCTGTTCTTCCCGCGCAAGGACTTCGTGACCCTGATCTCCGGGCTCAACTCGCTGCAGCCCATCTTCGACCCGGAGCCGGGCGGCCCGGTGCCGGCCGCCACCTGACCGGCCGAGCACGGCGAGAGGGGCGGTCCGAGGAATCGGACCGCCCCTCTCGCCGTGCGCCGGGCCTCACACGCCGCGTCACATGATGATGTCGGCCAAGAGGTCCACCTGGGACGGGTCCGGATCGACCGGCAGCAGGATCAGCTCGTCGGTGCCGACCTCCGCGTACTCCTTCACGGTGCGGCGGATGGTCTCGGCGTCCTTGAGCGTCGCGTCGGCGACGCGGTCCGCCACCCACTCGGAGAACGAGTAGTAGCTGCGGAGGTACTCGCGCGCGTGCCGGTCGGCGTCCTCGCCGACCGAGAAGTACGCCAGCGCCTGCAGGAACGGGGCGCCGTCGCGGCCCGCCGCCTTCCAGGCCCGCCGCGCCTGCTCGGCGCCGCCGGCGAACGAGTCCGCGCCGTCCGCCCCGGCGATCCAGCCGTCGCCGAAGCGCGCGACGCGGCGGAACGACCGGGGGGCGAACCCGCCGATGATGATCTCGGGGGCCCGGCAGGACGGGCCGATCCCGCCCCCGCCCGCCCAGACCGCGGTCATCTCCGCCAGCATGCGGTCGAACTCCTTCCCGCGCTCGGCGTAGGAGGCGTTCGAGGCGACGTAGTCGTCGTCACGGCCGCCCGGGGCCATGCCCAGCACCAGCCGCCCGCCGGACAGCTTGTTGACCGAGGCCGCCTGCTTGGCCAGCAGCGCCGCGTTCAGCCGGCAGGGCGCGATGATCACACTGGTGGCGAGCCGGATGCGGCGGGTGACCGCGGCCGCCGCGGCCAGCGCCACCAGCGGCTCGTAGTTGTCGAAGACGATCCGGTCGATGGCGGACAGGCAGGAGTACCCGCGGTCCTCGGCGCGGCGCGCCCATTCCAGGATCTGCTCGGGGCCGGCGCCGGGGATGTTGGCGGGCAGGCCGATGCCGATCTGCATGTCGGCTCCTTTCGGGGGTCGGACGTACTGTTCGCCGGGCACGTGGACGGAGCGCCCGCGGGTGTGGGCCGACACCGCGGGCGCTCCTCGGCGGGGCGCGATTCGGGACCGTCAGGGGGTGAGCAGGACGCGCCCGCGCACGCCGCCCTTGGCGAGCATCGCGTGCGCCTGGGGCGCCTGCTCGAACGGGAAGTCCTGCGCCACCCGGAGGGTGAACCGGCCCTGCTCGGCCAGCGACACCAGCTCGGCGAGCCGCGCGCCGTCGGCGGTCACGTGGACGCGGTGCACGCTGATGCCCCGCTCGGGCTCGGGCGTCTTCGGCGGGGTCAGCCCGGCGTACGCGCCGCCGTCGCGGACCGCGGCGATCATCTCGGGACCGATGGTCGCGGCGTCGACCAGCGCGTCCACACCGTCCGGCGCGTGCGCCCGCAGCGCCGCCACCGGGTCGTCGGAGCGCGGCACGAACGTCGCGCCGAGCCCGGTGAGGAACGCCTCGTCCTGCGCCGACGCGACCGCCAGGACCCGGTGGCCCCGGCCCGCCGCCAGCTCGGCGGTGTAGCCGCCGACGGCGCCGCCCGCGCCGGTGACGGCGATCGTCGCGCCGGGCGCGGGGTCGAGCAGCTCCAGGATCCGCAGCGCCGTGAGGCCGTTGACCGGGATGGTCGCGGCCTGCAGCGGGGTGGCCCCCGCCGGCGCCCGCGTCACCGACGCGGCGTTCAGCACGACGTACTCGGCGTAGGTGCCGGCCTTGGTGTCGAGCCAGTCCGACATCCCGATGACGGCGTCGCCGGGGGCGAAGCCGGTGACGTCGGGAGCGACCGCGTCGATCTCGCCCGCCACGTCCCAGCCGAGGACGTACCGCGGCCCCGCGGGGAGCATCCCGCCGAGCCGGCCGGCGCGCGCCACCAGGTCGAAGTTGTTGACCGTGGCCGCCGCGACCCGGACGCGGACCTGGCCCGCCTCCGGCTCCGGCGTGGGGATCTCGACCACCGACAGCACCTCGGGGCCGCCGAACGAGGTCATCGCCACTGCTCGCATCGTCGCGTCCTCTCCGCCTCAGGCCTGGTCGTGGAGGTAGGCGAGCCGGCAGGGGTTCGGGTCCACCGAGGTGATGATCCCGCTGACCTCCTTGAAGTAGGACTGGAGGTCGGAGCGGGCGCGCATGTCCTCGAAGGCCTCCTTGCTCTCCCACTCGGTGATGGTGATCAGGCGCTTGCCGTCGTGGCTCAGGTGCATGGCGACCCCGACGTTGCCCTTGTGCGCGCCCATGACGTCGGCGCCCTTGGACATCACCTCGAACAGCCTCTCCTGGTGCTCGGGGTCGGTGTCGAAGATGTTGACCATCGTGAAGTGCGCCTTGTCGGCCGGAATGCGTGCCATCGGGATGGCGTCCTTTCAGTCGTGCCCGCGGTGCGGGCCGTTACCTCGTGGTGGGGGCGATCTCATCGTGGGTGTAGGCGACCCGGCAGGCGATGAGCTGCACGTCGCTGACCAGGCCGTGGACCTCGCGGAAGTGCTCCTGCCGGTCGGGCAGGGCGCGCATCGCGTCGAAGGCCTCCTTCTTCTCCCACTGCGCGTAGCCGATGAGGCGCGTGCCGTCGTGGCTGAGGTGGAGGCCGGCCGACACCAGGCCGGGGAAGCCGCGGAGCCGCTCCTCGCCCTCCTTGATCACCTCGAAGAGCCGGCGCTGGTTCTCCGGCGTCGTGGTGAAGACGGTGATGGTCGTGTAGTAGTCGTCGTCGGTCGAGATGCGCACCATGGCCGGTCCTCCGCATCGGTGGCTGGCGGGCTCGGGAACGGGCGGTCGGGGGATCAGGAGGTCACGGCGGCGGCGCGGCCGGTGACGGCGTCCAGGACCTTCGCCAAGGTTGTCCCGGCGTCCTCGGCCGCCTCCTCGGCGCGCCAGGCGACGAACCCGTCGGGCCGGACGAGCACCGCGCCCGAGGGGCCGATCCCCGCCGCCTCCGGGAACGCGCCGCCGGGGTCGTCGAGGTCCATGGCGGGGCCGACGGTGTACGCCCGCAGCGGCATGCCCGAACGCTCGGCCTCCCGCCGGGCGGCGCGCGTCCAGGCCGCACCCTCGGGTCCGGCCAGCAGCGCGTAGGCGTCGCCGGCCAGGTCGACCGAGGACACCCGCTCGCCGTCGCGCTCCAGCCAGACGTGCGGCACGCGCATGCCGGGGCGGCCGTCGATGTTCAGCTCCTCCGGGAGCGCCTCGGTGAACGCCTCCCCGGCGACGGCGTCCGACGCGTAGCGGTAGCCCATGGTGATGGTGGTCTGGTCGCGCTGGTCGTACTTGGCGGCCTCCTTCGGGGCGCTCCACTGGATGTGGCGCATCCACGCCTGGTCGGCCGTCTCCTTCCCGACGGGCCGGCGCTCGGCCTCGTAGGTGTCCAGGAGCGCCTCGCCGGCCCAGCCGTTGATGACCGCGGCCAGCTTCCACGCGATGTTGTTGGCGTCCTGGACGCCCGCGTTGGCGCCGAACCCGCCGGTCGGCGGCATCACGTGGCAGGCGTCGCCCGCGAGGAAGACCCGCCCGGAGCGGTACCGGTCGACGACCTCGTGCGCCATCCACCAGCCCATGGTCATGTGCACGTCGATGGACAGGTCGGGCACGCCGGTCGCGGTGCGGATCAGCTCCGCGCACTCGGCGTGGGGGATCCTGCCCTCCTCGATGTCCTCCGGCCCGCAGAACAGGCCGAAGATCCACCGCTCGTCGTCCAGCTTGAACAGCATGCCGGGCGCGGTGCGGTTGGTCAGGTAGAGGATGAGGAACCGCCGGCCGCCGAGGATCGCGTCCAGGTCGGCCTTGAACAGCACGTTCAGCACGTGGCCGACGGTGCCCTCGCCCGACCGCCCGATGCCGAGCGCGGTCCGGATCCGGCCGCCGGCGCCGTCCGCGGCGATCATGTACCGGGCGCGCACGGTCCGCTCGGCGCCGGTGGCGCGGTCGCGGACCGCCGCGGTGACGCCGTCGGCGTCCTGCTCGAACCAGAGCATCTCGGTGTTGAACTCGGCCCGCGCGCCGCGCGCGACGGCCTCGCGGAGCATGATCGGCTCCACCCGGTCCTGCCCGCACCAGACGGGCTCGACGGGGCCGACGTCGTCGAACCGGTTGACGCCCTGCTCCATGACGATGACGTCCCCGTTCACGACGTGGGCCAGGGAGTCGGCGCGCAGGATGGCGCGCGGCAGGTGGTGCGGCGGCAGGTCGGTGCGCGACCAGTACTCGCCGCGCACGACCTTCTCGGCGGTGTCCCAGACGGCCTGCTGGACGCCCACGGTGCGGAACAGCTCCATCGTCCGCGGGCTGACGTGGGTGGAGCGCAGCAGCTGGGAGGTCGTCGTGTTGCGTTCCACCAGCAGGCAGTCGACGCCGTTCTGCCGGAGGAAAAGGGCGGCGGCAAGGCCGGTCAGCCCGCCTCCAATGATCAGTACGGGAACCTCGACATCGGGCACGGTGCGTCCTCATTCGGTCGTGGGCCGCATTGATGAGCGACCAGCCTCATGTGGTAAATCACTCTGCGGCAGATGCTGACCAATCGCTCTAGATTCTCACTGAGGGATCTGTGAAAGGCCACGTCAGGCGGCATGTGGCGCAGTTATTGGCGGGCCGGCGCTGATCGTTCCAGGGTCTGATAAAACCCTGGTGAAACGCTAGAATCGCTTTCCTCTGTCCTGATCCGGACATTGCCGTCCGGCGGCCTTGTGAAAAGAAATGCGCGTGCCGAGTATGGGGAATCGATGTCGCCCGGTAATTGGCATCGGGCAGTGCACATCCAGCGGACAGTAGGACTTGCAGATGAGCCAGATGACCCTGGAAGAGTTGATCGACATCACCCGCGCCCAGGCCGGCGAGGCCGAGCAGGGCGTGCTCGACGGCGATGTCATCGACGTGCTCTTCGAATACCTCGGCTACGACTCGGTGGCCCTGCTCGAGGTCGTCAGCGAGATCAAGCACCGCTTCGGCGTCGACCTGTCCGACGAGGCGGTCGGATCGGCCCGGACCCTGCGCAAGCTCCTCGCCCTGATCAACCAGGCCATCGACGGCGACGTGAAGCGAAGGAGCGCGTGATGCCCGCTACACCGGCCACTCCGGCCAACCCCGTCCCGGACGACCTCCACGCCCAGCACCTGATCCTGCTGGCCTGCTCGGGCCGGCTGTCGCAGCTGGTCGAGCTGCTCATCGAGTTCGAGATCGCCGACCGGCTCGCGGACGGCCCGCTGCCCGTCGAGACCCTGGCCGAGCAGACCGGCACCCACGCCCCCTCGCTCTACCGGATCCTGCGGACCGCCGCGTCGGTCGGCCTGTTCGCCGAGACGGAGACGAAGGGCACCTTCGAGCTGACCCCGCTCGCCGACGGGCTGCGCTCCGGCAACCCCCGCGCGGTCCTCGCCCTCGCCAAGTACAACCGCATGGACCTCACGCAGCGCGCCTACGCCGAGCTGCGGCACAGCGTCCGGACGGGCGAGCCGGCCTTCGAGAAGGCGTTCGGCGTCCCGTTCGTCGAGTACCTGCAGCGGAACCCCGAGATCGACGCCTACTACGACGGCTTCATGTCGCACTGGAGCCGGCAGTTCGTCGAGCAGGAGCTCGCCCAGTGGGACCTGGCGCGGTTCCGCCGGATCGCCGACCTCGGCGGCGGCGACGGCTTCTTCCTCGCCCATGTGCTGAAGGCGTTCCCCGAGACCACCGGCCACCTGATCGAGCTGCCCTGGATGGCGGAGAAGGCCGCCAAGCTGCTCGCCGAGCACCAGGTGGGCGACCGCGCCGAGGTGGTCGCCGGCGACCTGCGGACCGCGGACGTCCCCGGCGACTGCGACTGCTACTTCATCAAGGCCGTCCTGCACGACCTGAACGACGAGGACGCCGGGCTGGTCCTGCGCCGCGTCCGGTCGGCGATCGGCGACCGGGACGCCCGGCTGCTGGTCGTGGACTCGGTGCTGGAGCCGGGCAACGCCTGGGACCACGGCAAGTTCCTCGACCTGGACATGCTCGTCCTGCACGGCGGCCGGGAGCGCACCCTCGACGACTGGAACGCGCTGTTCGCCGGGGCCGGCTTCGAGCTGATCTCCGAGCCCGTCTACCACTGGACGCTCCTCGAGTGCCGTCCGGTGTGATCACCGAACCCAGGAGGTACCCCATGCCCGCGCCCGCGGTGCCGCGCGAACGGCTGCACGACATCCTCACCACGCACATCGGCCTGGAGCCCGACCAGATCGACGACGCCCTGTCCCTCGCCGAGCTCGGCATCGACTCGATCGGCGTCATCGAGCTGGAGAAGGTCCTGCAGGACGACTACGGGATCAGCCTGCCCGACGAGTCGCAGGCGATGACCATCGCCGAGATCCACGCCCACATCAACGCCGCTCCGGGGAGTGAGAACTGATGGCCAACTCGATCGACAACTCCATCCACATCGACGCGCCGATCGAGCTGGTCTGGCGGACCATGAACGACGTCCGCCGCTGGCCGAGCCTGTTCACCGAGTACGCCTCGATCGAGGTGCTGCACGAGGAGGGCACCACGGTGCGGTTCCGCCTCACCATGGTCCCCGACCCCGACGGGACGGTGTGGAGCTGGGTCAGCGAGCGCACCTGGGACGACGCGACGAAGTCGTCGCGGGCGCACCGGGTCGAGACCGGGCCCTTCGAGTACATGCGCATCTACTGGGACTTCCGCACCGAGGGCGAGGGGACCCTCATGCGGTGGCGGCAGGAGTTCGAGGCCAAGCCCACGGCGCCGTTCACCGACGAGGAGATCACCAAGCGCCTCAACGACAACACCGCGATCCAGCAGGCGGTGATCAAGGAGAAGATCGAGCGGATCGCGCTCGGCGGGGCCGAGATCGGCCGCAAGTGAACCGGACGGCCCGCCCGCGCGCCCGCACGGCGCGCCAGCGGGCCGTCTCGAGGAGACAGCCATGCCACAACGGACCCTGCACTCCCGGTTCGCCGACTCGGCCGCCCGGCACCCGGACGCCGTCGCCCTCGAACTGGCCGGCGACCGCCTCACCTACCGCGAGCTCGACGAGCTGGCGGCCCGCGTCGCCGGCCGGATCGCCGCGCGGTGCGGCGGCGCGCCCCGCGCCGTCGGCCTGCACGCCTCGCGCACGCTCGCCGCGTACGCGGGCTACCTGGCGATCCAGCGGCTCGGCGCGGTGACCGTCCCGCTCAACCCGTCCTTCCCGGCGGAGCGCAACGAGCGCGTCATCGCGGCCGGACGGGTCGAGGCGGTGGTCTCGCAGGACCCCGGGTTCGCGGCCGCCGTGCCCGTCATCGGGCTGGGCCCGTCGTTCCCGGACGAGCTCGCGGGCGAGCGGCCGGCCCCGCCCGGACCGGCCGGGGACACCGCCTACATCCTGTTCACCTCGGGATCGACCGGGGTCCCCAAAGGGGTGCCGGTCGGCCACGACAACCTGTCGGCCTACCTGGACCACGTCGTCCCGCGCTACGGGCTCGGCCCCGGCTCCCGGGTGTCGCAGACCTTCGACCTCACCTTCGACCTCTCCGTCTTCGACCTGTTCGCCTCCTGGGCGTCCGGCGCGGCCGTCGTCGTCCCGCGCCGCGGCGAGCTGATGAACCCGGCCCGCTTCGTCACCGGGCGGGGGATCACCCACTGGTTCTCGGTGCCGTCGCTCATCTCGGTGGCGCGCCGGCTCGGTCGCCTCACCCCGGCCTCGATGCCGGACCTGCGATGGAGCCTGTTCTGCGGTGAGCAGCTCACCGTGTCGCAGGCGCGGGCCTGGCGGGACGCCGCCCCGAACGGCGTCCTGGAGAACCTGTACGGGCCGACCGAGCTGACGCTGAGCTGCACGCAGCACCGCTACACCGAGGGCCTCACGCCGCTCAACGGCACCGTGCCCATCGGCGACCCCTATCCCGGCCACGACGTCCTGGTGATCGGCGAGGACGGGGTCCCGGCGCCCGCCGGCGAGCTGTGCGTGCGCGGCCCGCAGCGCTTCGCCGGCTACCTGGACCCCGCCGACAACGCCGGGCGCTTCGTCGCCTTCGAGGCCGGACGCGCCACCGCGTGGGACGGTCCCGGCCCGCCGGGGCCCGAGCTCTGGTACCGGACGGGCGACCTCGTCCGGCGCGAGGCCGGCGGCCTGGTCCATCTCGGCCGCACCGACCACCAGGTCAAGGTGCAGGGCTACCGGGTCGAGCTCGGCGAGATCGAGTCGGTGCTGCGCGACCAGCCCGGCGTCCAGGACGCCATCGTCGTGGCGGTCTCGCAGGGCGACGGCGCGATGGCGCTGCACGCCGTCCACACCGGCGAACGCCTCGGCCACGAGGAGCTGAAGGCGGCGCTCGCGCGGCGGCTGCCGCCGCACATGATGCCGCGCTCGCTCACGCACTGGGAGACGCTGCCGCTGAACGACAACGGCAAGGTCGACCGCCGCACCATCGCCGACTCCATCGCCGAAGAGAGGGAGCACTGAGATGCAGCGAGTGCTGTTCATCGACCGGATGCGGCCCGAGGACGCGCCGGCCGTCGCCAAGATCTGGACCGAGCACGACCGCACCGGGCTGCCAGAGCGGATCGGCGTCGTGAACCGGACGCTCTACCGCTTCCACGGCCTCTACGTCCACCTGGTGGAGGCGCGCGACGACCTGCCCGGCGACCTCACCGAGCGGATCTTCGCGGCCCGCACCGATCCGGCGTTCGTCGACACGCGCGACCGCCTGGCCGCCCATCTCGAGCCGTACCTGCCGGAGTTCCGGACCCTGAAAGACACCCGAGCCGAGCAGTTCTACCGCTGGCAAGCATGACGGAAAGGCCTTCCATGTCCGGTCTGACCAAGGTGTCGATGGAGGACGTCAGCCCCAGCCGGCGGCTCGGCGGCGGCATCCGCCCGCTGCTCAGCCCCACGTCGGTCGGGGCGACCGCGGGCTTCCTCGGCACCATGTCGCTCGACCGCGGCGACTTCGTCGCCGCGCACTACCACCCGTACTCCGAGGAGTTCATCTTCGTCGCCGAGGGCCGCGTGCTGCTCCGGATCGACGAGGACGAGCTGCTCCTCGGCACCCACGAGGCCGCGATGGTCCCGAAGACGCGGTCGCACCGCATCGAGAACGTCTCGGCGTCGCCGGCGCTGCTGGTGTTCCAGATGGCGCCGCTCGCCCCGACGCCCGAGCAGGGCCACGTGGAGGTCGAACCCGTTCCCTACCCGGACGCGCCCCCGCCGTCCCTGCGGACGAGGTGACCACGATGCGCAGAGCCGTCATCACCGGCATCGGGGTCGTCGCGCCCGGCGGGGTCGGGACCAAGCCGTTCTGGGAGCAGATCACCTCGGGGCGGCCGGCGACCCGGCGCGTGACCCTCTTCGACCCCGAGGGGTACCGGTCCCAGATCGCCGGGGAGGTGGACTTCGACCCCGTGGCCGCGGGGCTGCGCCCCGACCAGGCCGCGGGCCTGGACAGGATGGTCCAGTTCGCGCTGGTGTCGCTGGCCGAGGCCCTCACCGACGGCGGGCTGCCGCTGGACGGCGCCGACCCCGGCCGGATCGGGGTGAGCGTCGGCACGGCCGTCGGCTGCACGATGGGGCTGGAGAGCCAGTACGCCAAGACCAGCTCCAACGGCCGCGACTGGCTCACCGACCACACCCTGGCCGCCGACAACCTCTACGACTTCTTCGTCCCGACGTCGCTGGCCCGCGAGGTCGCCTGGGCGGCGGGCGCCGAGGGGCCGGTCACCGTCGTCTCGACCGGGTGCACGTCGGGCCTGGACGCCGTCGGCCACGCGCTGGAGCTGGTCCGCGAGGGCGCCGCCGACATCATGATCACCGGCGCGACCGACGCGCCGCTGTCCCCGATCACCTACGCGTGCTTCGACGCGCTGCGGGCGACCTCGCCCGACAACCACGACCCCGAGGGCTCCTGCCGGCCGTTCGACCGCACCCGCAACGGCTTCGCGCTGGGCGAGGGGGCGGCGATCTTCGTGCTGGAGGAGTACGAGCACGCCCGCCGGCGCGGCGCGCACGTCTACGCCGAGCTGTCGGGGTTCGCCACCCGCTGCAACGCCTACCACATGACCGGCCTGAAGGCCGACGGAAAGGAGATGGCCGAGGCGATCCGGTCCGCGATGGACCAGTCGCGGATCAACGCCGACGGCTTCGACTACATCAGCGCCCACGGATCGGGCACCCGGCAGAACGACCTGCACGAGACGGCGGCGTTCAAGGACGCCCTCGGCGCCGCCGCCTACCGCACCCCGATCAGCTCGATCAAGTCGATGATCGGGCACTCGCTCGGCTCGGTCGGCTCGATCGAGATCGCGGCCTGCGCGCTGGCGATCGAGCACGGCGTGGTCCCGCCGACCGCCAACCTCCGCGAGCCCGACCCCGACTGCGACCTGGACTACATCCCGCTCGTCGCCCGCGAGTACCCGGTCGGCGCGGCGCTCACGGTCGGCAGCGGGTTCGGCGGCTTCCAGAGCGCGGCGGTGCTGCGCAGGCCGGAGGCGGCATGAGCGGCCGGATCGTGGTGACCGGGGCCGGGGTGCTCGCGCCGAACGGCCTCGGCGTCGCCGACTACTGGCGGGCGACCCTGGCCGGGCACGGCGGCGTCGCCGTGCCCGAGCGGCTCGACCTGTCGCCGTACCCGCTCAAGGTGGCCGGGGAGATCGCGGGGTTCGAGCCGGCCGGCGTCGTGCCCGGCCGGCTGATCCCGCAGACCGACCGCACCACCCGGTTCGCCCTCGCCGGGGCGTCCTGGGCGCTGGAGGACGCCGCCGCGGACCCGTCCGCGGCGGGCCGCTACGACGTCGGCGTGGTCACGGCGAACGGCTGCGGCGGGTTCGAGTTCGGGCAGCGCGAGCTGCAGAAGCTGTGGAGCCAGGGACCGCACCGGGTCAGCGCGTACCAGTCGTTCGCCTGGTTCTACGCGGTGAACACCGGCCAGCTCTCGATCCGGCACGGCGCGCGCGGCCACGGCTCCGTCGTCGTGACCGAGCAGGCCGGGGGCCTGGACGCGCTCGCCGCCGCGCGCCGCAAGCTGCGCGACGGGACGCTCCGCCTCGCCGTCACCGGAGGGGTGGAGGCGCCCCTGTGCCCCTGGGGCGTCACGGCCCAGCTGCCCAACGGCCTGCTGAGCGAGGTGCCCGACCCGGACCGCGCCTACCTGCCGTTCGACCGGGACGCCTCCGGATACGTCCCCGGCGAGGGCGGCGCGATCCTCGTCATGGAGACCGAGGACGCGGCCCGCGAGCGGGGCGCGCCGCACGTCTACGGCGAGATCGCCGGGTACGCCGCCTCCTTCGACCCGCCGCCGGGGTCCGACCGGCCGCCCGTGCTCACCAAGGCCATCGCCGGGGCGCTCGACGACGCCGGCGTGCGCGCCGACCAGGTCGACGTGGTCGTGCCCGACGCGATGGGCGTGCCGGCGATGGACCGCGCCGAGGCGGCGGCGCTCTGCGAGGTGTTCGGGCCGCGCGGCGTGCCCGTCGCCGTGCCCAAGACGATGACCGGGCGGCTGTACTCCGGCGGCGGCCCGCTGGACGTCGTCGCCGCCCTGCTGATGATCCGCGACGGCGTGGTGCCGGCCGCGGCCAACATCGGCGACATCCCCGCCGAGTACGGGCTCGACGTGGTCCTGGAGCGGTCCCGCGACCTGCCGGTCCGCACCGTCCTCGTCATCGCCCGCGGGCTCGGCGGCTTCAACTCCGCGCTGGTGGTGCGCGGGGTCCCGCAATGACCCGCCACGGAACGGAGGCCCTCTGATGGGACGGATCTCGGTCGCGGACGGCTACTACACCCTGGTCAACATGTTCACCGTGCGGCCGGAGGACCAGCGCCGCATGTACGACGAGATCGTCGACGTCACCGGCGTCATCAGGCGATTCCCCGGCTTCGTGTCGGCCAACGTGCACCTGAGCGAGGACGGCACCCGGGTCGTCAACTACGCGCAGTGGCGCAGCCGCGAGGAGTTCGAGGCGATGCAGACCCACCCGAGCGTGCAGGACCACTTCAGGCGCTGCCGCGCGCTCGCCGAGATCGACTCGGTGTTCTGCTCGGTCGCGTTCGCGCACGGCGGCGCGGCCGGCGCGCCGGTCGCGGGAGGCGGGCGATGACGGTCACCAACGGCGGGCGGCCGCGGCCCGGCCCGGCCCGGACGGAACCGGCGGCCGAGGACGCGTGGCTGCGCTGCGACGGCTGCGGCGCGCTGGTCTACGGCCGCAAGTTCGACCGCAACCTGAAGGTGTGCCCCGACTGCGGGCACCACGGGAGGCTGACCGTCTGGGAGCGGCTCGAGCTGCTCCTGGACCCCGGCAGCCTGCGCCGTTTCGGTGAGACGGTCCGCTCCACGGACCTGCTCGGCTTCACCGACACCAAGCCGTATCCCCAGCGGCTGGCCGAGAACCGCAGCCGGACCGGCAACCCGGCCGCCGCCGTCTGCGGGCACGCGAGGGTCGAGGGCCGGCCGGTCGTCGTCGCGGCGCTGGACTTCGCCTTCCTGGGCGGCAGCATCGGCGCCGCGGTCGGCGAGCTCGTCGCGCGGGCGGCCCGGACCGCGCTGCACGACCGCGTCCCGCTCGTGATCATCTCCGCGTCGGGCGGGGCCCGCATGCAGGAGGGCGCCATCTCGCTCATGCAGATGGCGAAGACCAGCCAGGAGCTGAACCGGCTGCACGCGGCCGGGATCCTGGTCGTCAACCTCAACCTCAACCCCACCTTCGGCGGCGCCACCGCGTCGTTCTCGATGCTCGGCGACGTGATCATCGCCGAGCCGGGCGCGCGGATCGGGTTCGCCGGGCCGCAGGTGATCCGGCAGACGATCCGCCAGGAGCTGCCGCAGGGGTTCCAGACGGCGGAGTACCTGCTCGACAACGGCCAGATCGACATGGTCGTGCCGCGCGAGGGACTGCGCGCGATGCTCGGCCGCGTGCTGCGCCTGCACGCCCCCCGGCCGCGGAGGCGGGCGCCGCAGGACGACGGGCGTCCGCCCGCCGCCACGGTCACCGACCCCGCCGAGCTGGCGGAGCGGCCCGCCGCCGACGTGGTGGCGCGGGCGCGTTCCGTCGAGCGGCCGACCACGCTGGACTACTGCGCCTACATGTTCGGCGACTTCGTCGAGCTGCACGGCGACCGCGCCCGCGGCGACGACCCGGCCGTGGTCGGCGGGCTTGCCGACCTCGACGGCCGCACGGTCGTGGTCATCGGGCACCAGAAGGGCCACGACGTCGCGGAGATGGTCCGGCGCAACTTCGGGATGCCGCACCCGTGGGGCTACCAGAAGGCGTACCGGCTCATGCAGTACGCGGCCAGGTTCGGGTTCCCGCTCGTCACGTTCGTCGACACCCCGGGCGCCTACCCCGGGATCGAGGCGGAGAGCAACGGGCAGGCGTTCTCGATCGCCCGCTGCCTGGAGCGCATGTCGGACCTTCCGGTGCCCGTCGTCTCCGTCGTCACCGGGGAGGGCGGCAGCGGCGGCGCCCTGGCGCTGGCCGTCGCCAACCGGGTGCTGATCCTCGACAGCGCGTACTTCTCGGTCATCAGCCCGGAGGGATGCTCGACGATCCTCTTCGGCAGCGCGGAAGCGGCGCCCCGCGCGGCCGAGCAGCTCCGCCTCACCCCGCCCGACCTGCTGCGCCTCGGCGTGGTGGAAGGCGTGATCCGCGAGCCGGGCGAGGGCGCGCACGCCGAGCACCTGGCGACCGCCGACCGGATCAAGGCCGCGCTGCTGGAGGGGCTCGACGAGTTGGACGCGCTGTCCGCGCGGGAAGGCCCCGGCGCGCTCGTCGAGGCGCGCTACCGGCGGTACGCCCGGTTCGGGGACCCGGCCGGGATCACGACCATTGAGGACCGGGACCATGGACGGCGTTGACACCGGCGCGGGCGCCGGGGACATCGACCGGATCCGCACGCTGAGCAGCACCGTGAGGGAGATCGTCGACGGGCTCCCCGGACGCGTCCAGCGGGTGACCGTCCGGGCGGGCGAGCTCTCGGTCGACCTCAGCTTCCACACGCCCGAGGGCGGGACGCCCGCCGCCGCGGTCCCCGCCGCGGCGGCCCCGGCGGTCCCGGCAGGCGCGCCCGCCGAGGCCGAGGCGGCGGACGGCACGGCCGGCGAGGCCGTCCGCGCCCCGCTGGTCGGCACCTTCTACGGGCGGCCGTCCCCGGACGAGCCGCCGTTCGTCGAGGTCGGCGACGTCGTCGAGGAGGGCCAGCAGGTCGCGCTGATCGAGGCGATGAAGCTGTTCAACGCGGTCACCGCGGCCGTCCGGGGCCGGATCGCCAAGGTCCACGTCGCCGACGGCGACATGGTCGAGTACGACCAGCCCCTGTTCGACCTGGTGCCGGAGGGCTGAGGAGGACGCCGTGTTCAGCAGGGTGCTCATCGCCAACCGCGGCGAGATCGCGGTCCGGATCATCCGGGCCTGCCGCGGGCTCGGCCTGTCCACCGTCGCCGCCTACTCGACCGCCGACGCGGACTCGCTGCACGTGGCGCTCGCCGACGAGGCCGTGTGCGTGGGCCCGCCGGCGCCGCGCCGGAGCTACCTCGACATCCCCAACGTGATCGGCGCCGCGCTCAGGACGGGCGCGGACGCCGTCCACCCCGGCTACGGGTTCCTCTCCGAGGACCCGTACTTCGCCGAGATCTGCGCGCAGAACGGCATCACCTTCATCGGCCCGCCGCCGGAGGTCATGGAGTCGGCGGGGGACAAGGCGATCGCGCGCCGGCTCATGGGGGAGGCGGGGCTGCCGCTGCCCGGCACGACCGAGCCGGTGGCCTCCCTCGACGCCGCGCTGGAGGTGGCGGACCGCGTCGGCTACCCGGTGGTGCTCAAGGCGGTCGCGGGCGGCGGCGGCCGGGGCATCTCGATGGCGGCGTCGCGCGCCGAGCTGCGCGAGACGTACGCCAGGACGCGGAGCGGGGCGCAGGCGGTCTTCGGGGACAGCCGCGTCTACCTGGAGCGCTACCTGCCGGTCGCCCGGCACATCGAGTTCCAGGTGCTCGGCGACGCGCATGGCCGGATCGTCCACCTGGGCGAGCGCGACTGCTCGGTGCAGCGGCGCCACCAGAAGCTCGTCGAGGAGGGGCCGTCGCCGGCCCTGGACGACGACCTGCGGGCCGAGATGGGGGAGGCGGCGCTGCGGGGCGCCAAGGCCCTCGGCTACCGGGGCGCGGGGACCGTGGAGTTCCTCCTCGACGACGACGGCCGGTACTGGTTCATGGAGATGAACGCGCGCATCCAGGTCGAGCACCCCGTCACCGAGATGATCAGCGGCGTGGACCTGGTCACCGAGCAGATCAGGATCGCCGCCGGGGAGCCGCTGGCCTTCGACCAGGCCGACGTGCGGCTGACCGGGCACGCGATCGAGGTGCGGGTCAACGCCGAGGATCCCGACCGCGGCTTCGCGCCGACCCCCGGGAGGCTCGCCGAGTTCCGCGCACCCGGCGGCCCCGGGGTGCGGATCGACTCGCACTGCGTGCCCGGCGCCACGATCCCGCCCTACTACGACTCGATGATCGCCAAGCTGATCGTCTGGGACCGGGACCGGCCCGCGTGCCTGCGGCGGATGCGCACGGCGCTGGACGAGCTGAAGGTGGAGGGCCCGGGGCTGCGCACCACCGTGCCGTTCCACCGGCGGGTCCTGGAGCATCCGGTGTTCCGCGCGGGCGGGACCCACACCGATTTCGTCGACCGGCATCTGCGGGGGTGACCGGCGATGGCGACGACGAACGACGTCTGGTTCCTCGGCGGGCCCGCACCGGCGGAGGCCGACCTCGTCCTGTTCTGCGTGCCGCACGCGGGCGGCGGCGGTGTCGGCTACAAGCCCTGGAGCGCGATGCTGCCCGCGTCCGTCCACGTGCAGCCCGTCCAGCTCCCGGGACGGGAGACGCGGGCCGCCGAGGCGCCGGACTTCGACCCCGCCGACCTGGCGCGGGCGCTGGCCGCCCGCGCCGGGGGCCTGCCCTACGCGATCTACGGCCACAGCATGGGCGGCGTGCTCGCCCAGGAGGCGGTCCGCGAGCTGATGCGGCTGGGCGAGCCGCTGCCCGAGCGGCTCGTGGTCGGCGCGAGCCACCCGCCGCACGTCGAGAGCGCGTGGATCGGCCGCTGGCGGAGCCTGCGGGACGAGGAACTGCTGGAGGAGATCATCGCGCTGGGCGGCACGCCGGAGGCCGTGCGGCGGCATCCGCGCCTGCGGGACCGGCTGGTGCGCGTGCTGCGCGCCGACGTCGGCTGGCTGTCCGGGTACCGGCTGCCGCCGGCGGAGGAGATGCCGCGGGAGCTCCCGGTGCCCATCGCCGCCGTCGCGGGCGCGCGCGACCCGATCGCCCCGCCCGAGGCGATGGCCGCCTGGCGCGACCTCACCTCGGTCGGGTTCGCGCTCACCGTCATCGACGCCGGCCACTTCTTCCACCTGGACGCCCCGGCCGAGATCGCCGGGCTCCTGCCGGCCGGGCCCGCCCCGGCGAGGACGCCGGCCGGCCCGTGACCCGCTCCCGGTCGCGCGGCGTGTCAAGAGGCGCGAAGGTGAGCACCGCGTCACCCGCGCCGCCGGAAAATAAGGGCGCCCTGCGGCCGGGTAATTTGGGCGCCCGGTGCAACCCTCCGTGATGTGCACTCTGCATTCCGTCATTCATTTGCCGCGAGAATGATCATTCGCATTCGCGGTCACTTGTACCGGCCGCCGGTATCGGGGGTTCATCGCCTCGTCAGCGGACGTTATATCCGATGGCCTCGCCGTTTCCGCCGGACCGGCGGTCGCGGTGGCCGGATACGGCCAACGGATCCCTTGAATCAAGCCCGGCGTGGACATAGATTTAAATCACCCGAACACTGCTAGGTTGTATGCGTTGTAAACGTATCGACCGGCATGCGATGAAGGGGGTCCAAAGACGGCGGCCGGCGCATTTACTAGAAAGTTGAATTAGTTTCCGCCTGTGTTGGTCGGATGTTTCTTTGTGGTGCCGGACGGTCTCCGTAGGTGGCGGACACCGGGGCGGCGAGTGCAACTGGGGATGATGATTCCATGCAGTTTCGACTGTTGGGCGGTCTTGACGTCTCTACGGGCGGTGAGGAGCGGATCATGCTCCCGCCCAAGCTGCGCACCATCATGGCGATGTTGCTCATACTGCACGACCAGGTCGTTCCCACCAGCCAGTTCATCGACGAGATATGGCTGGGGGACCCGCCGGTCACGGTCGTGGCCACCATGCAGACCTACATCTACCAGCTCCGCAAGCTGCTCGGCATCGGCGAGTCCGGGCACGAGCAGGGCATCGCGCTGCTCACCGAGCCGTCGGGCTACCAGCTCCAGGTGGCCCCCGAGTGCATCGACGTCCCGGTCTTCGAGCGCTGCTTTCAGGCCGGCCAGAAGGCGTTCGCGGAGGGCGACTACACGCGGGCCGCCAACTCGCTGGAGAGCGCCCTGTCGCTGTGGCGGTCCCAGGCGCTCGCGGACGTCCAGAAGGGACCGTTCCTGGAGTCGTACGCCGCGCACCTCGAGGAGACCAAGATCCAGGTCACCGAGCTGCGCATCGACGCGTACCTGCAGCTCGGACGCAGCCTGGACGCGATCCGCGAGCTGAAGTCCCTGATCATCAACCAGCCCCTGCACGAGGGCCTGCACTCCAAGCTGATGCTGGCGCTGCACCGGTCCGGCCGCCGGCACGAGGCGCTGGCGGTCTTCGGCCGGCTGCGCCGCTCCCTGGTGGACGAGCTCGGCATCGAGCCGTCGCCGCCGGTCCAGCGGCTGCACCGCGCGCTGCTCGCCGCGGACCCGTCGCTGGACCTGCCCGCGGTGCGGGCCGCCGAGGACGTGCTCACCGCGCCCACGGTGGTCGCCGTGCCCGCCCAGATCCCCGCCGACATTCCCGATTTCATCGGCCGCGATTTCGTGCTCGGCCGGCTGGAGCAGACCTTCCTGCAGAACGGCAGAAAGCAGGCTCCGCCGATGGTCTCGATCACCGGAATGGCCGGGGTGGGCAAGTCCGCATTGGCGGTCCGGCTCGCCCACCGGGTGCGGCAGCGCTTTCCGGACGGTCAGTTCTTCGCCGCGCTCCGCCGCAACGGGGCGGCGGTCGATCCGTCCGATGTGCTCGCCGACCATCTGCACGCGATCGGTTTCGCGCACAGCCAGATACCGGCCGCGCTGGAAAGCCGCAGTCAATTGTTCTGCAGCTGGTGCGCGGACCGCCGGGTGCTCATCGTCCTCGACGACGCGATGAGCGAGGAACAGGTGCGGCCGCTGCTGCCGGGAAGCCCGCACTGCGCGGTGATCATGACGAACAGGTCACCGCTCTACGGGATTTCCGGGCTGCGCACGTTCGAGATCAATCCGCTCGCGGAGGACGACGCGATCGAACTGCTCGGGATGATCGTCGGCCGCCGGTGGAGCGGTCCCGAGCGCCAGGCCGCCCGGTCCATCGTCGACTACTGCGAGAACCTGCCGCTGGCCGTGCGCGCGGTCGGCGCCCGGCTCGCCCGTCCGGCGTCGCCCTCGCTCGACCGCTGGGTGGCGAGCCTGGAGTACGGCCGCCGGCGCATCGAGGAGCTGTGCTCGGGCACGTTCGACATGTGGACGCGGCTGGAGCAGAGCTACCTCGAGCTCGACGACTCCGCGCGGACGGTCCTCCTCCTGCTCGGCCGGCACGCGCCCGCCCGCTTCGGCGTCGAGGAGATGGCCCGGCGCTTCCAGATCGACTCCTTCGAGCTGGAGCGGATGCTGTCCACCCTCGTCGACGCCCGGCTCCTGCTCGTCGAGGCCGACGGCGCGGGGGAGACCCGGTACGTGCTCCTCTCCATGATCCGCGCCTTCGCCCTTGAGCGGTTCACGGCCGAGCTCGGCGAGCACACCGAGGCGGCCGTGGAGGCCGGCGACGGAACCGTCGACGACGACTGGGACGAGCCTACGGTCCCCCTCGCCCCGCCCCCGCAGCTCGCGCTGATGAGGCCCGGCCCGAGCCACTGACGCCGGACCCGGCGCGTCCCCAGAACCCGACCGCACCGTCAGGCACACGGACTGCCTACCGCCGCTCCCCACGCTCCCCTCCACCCGCCTCTTCCAGGCCCGTCGCCGTCGCGAACGCGGCCGAACCATCCGACAGGTCGTTTCACAGCCGTGCGTGCGCCACACCGAGGCGTTCCTCGTCCGGGCGCGCCGATCGATCGCCGGAGACCTCGTCGGCCCAGTCGAGCAGCCGGTGCAGGTGCTCGTCGACGAGCGCGGCGCCGACGCCCGGGTCACCGGCCGCGACCTCCCCGCCGGTGCCGTCGATGGTGATCAGCGTCCCTTCGGGGACGACGCGTTCGCCGACCCGCGCGCACCCCGCCTCGGCATCGACGGTGAGGCCGGCCGCGTCGACGACCGCGGCCTTGCCCATGGCCCGCGCGACGACGGCGGCGTGGCTCGCCGGCCCGCCGCGGCTCGTGACCACCCCGGAAGCGGCGGCCAGGCCGTGCATGTCGAGCGGTGAGGTGACGGGACGCACCAGGATCACCGGCCCCTCGGCGGCCATCCGGACGGCCCGGTCGGCGGTGACCGCGACGCGTCCCGTCGCGACGCCGGGGCATGCTCCTCGGCCGCGCGTGAGGAGGTCGATCCCGAGGCCGGTCCGTATCCGCGGGGTGCGGGCGCCGCGGAGATGCCGCGGTGAGATCCGCCGCAGGGCCGTGCGCCGGTCGATGAGCCGTTCGTCGGCGAGCTCGACGGCGACCCGGACCGCGGCGCGGCCCGCGAGGCCGCCGGGCCGTACCTGCAGGAACCACAGGTCGCCGGTCTCGAAGGTGAACTCGACGTGGCAGGCGTCGCGGTAGTGCCGTTCGACGCGGTGCAGGGCCGCCACGAGGCGCTCCCATACCGCCGGCTCCCGGTCGGCGAGCTCGGACAACGGCCGGGTGCTGGAGCGCCCGGAGACGACGTCCTCGCCCTGCCCGCCGAACAGGACGTCGCCGAACGGCGTCCTGCCGCCCGTGTTCGGGTCGCGGCTGAAGGCGACGCCGGTACCGCTGCGCCCGTCCCGGTTGCCGAACACCATGGCCTGCACGATCACGGCCGTGCCGAGGTCGTGGGGGACGCCGTGCAGTTCGCGGTACGTGACCGCGCGCGGGTTGTTCCAGGACGAGAAGACGGCCCTCACCGCCGCCCGCAGCAGGCTCATGGCGTCGTCGGGGACGGTCATGGCGGCGGACGGCGCCGACGCGGCCGCCGCGTCCGCGAGGTCCGGGGTCCCGTTCGTCGCGGTCGCGAAGCTCATGAGGAACCGGCGGCGCGTCTCGTCCGCGAAGGCCGGGTCGCCGGTCTCGGCGGCCAGCGCGGCGGTCGCCTCGGTGGTGAGACCGAGGTCGAGGACGGTGCTCATCATGCCGGGCATCGACACGGCGGCGCCCGACCGGACCGACACCGCGAGCGGGCGCGGGCCCGCGCCGAAGCGCCTTCCGGTCGCGGCCTCCAGCCGGCGGACGGCGGCGGACAGGTCGGCGTCGAAACCCTCCGGAAGGCGCCCGTCCCGGAGGAAGGCTCGGCAGGCGCGGGTGCCGATGACGAACCCCGCCGGCACGGGCAGGCCGAGGCGTCGCAGGACGACGAGCCCGTGGCCCTTGCCGCCGAGAACGTCCGCCGACTCACGCGCACCGGGGGCGAGGGGATGGATCCAGCGCATCGGAACGCGGTTCACCGGCGCGGGAGGCCGAGGGTGGCGAGCAGGTCCTCGTGGAGCTGGAACCACACGGTGTGGTACGAGGTGGTGCTGTCCGTCAGATGCTCCAGAGCACCGGACCGGGCCCGGTCGAGCGCGGCGGTGAGCCGCACCCGGTACCGCCCGAACCGGGGCAGCGCCGCGGACAGGTCAGCGGCGACGGCTCCGGCGCGTCCGTCCAGGTCGGCGAAGCGCTTCAGGACGCGGGCGTCGTACACCGGGTCGGAGTGGTCGTTCGGCGCCATCGCGCCGTCGACGGTGCGCAGCTGCCATGCGGAGCAGAGTTCCAGCAGCTCCGGGTTCAGCACCATGAACCTCCGGTAGGCCGCCGTCAGCGCGTCCCGGGTACCGGCGGCGTCGAGCTCGCGGACGGTCCGCCGGGCGTCCTCGGCGCGGCCGGCCTCGGTGAGGCCCCAGGCGCCGCACTCCCCGGGCGACCGCGTCACCCAGCCGGCCACGGCGAGGTCGATCAGGTGGGACTCCGCGTCCGCTTCGGGGAGCCCGGCCGCGTCGGCCACGCGGGGCAGCGCGGCGTGGCCGATGCACCGGAGCGCGTGCAGCACGATCGACCCGGTCATCGCCCGTTCGCCCCGCTCGGCCGCTCGGCCGGGGCGGAGGCGGTCGCCGCGGCGTAAGCGGCGCCCCTGCCCTCGGCCCGAGCGACGACCTTCCCGTCCCGTACGCGCACCGCGACCTCGGTGTCCTCGGCCGTGCCGGCGCCGACGGCGGCCGCGAGCAACGCCCGCTCATCGAGGACGAGGCGCATCGGCGGACCGGCCGCCGGGCCGAACGCCCGACGCAGGCACACGGCGAGGTCGGCGATCCGCAGCCGGACGAGCGCCCCGATCTCGGCGGGGTCGTCCGTCACCAGCGCCACGGTGACCGCCTCACCCCGATGGGGCGCGCGAACCCCCTCCTCCGCCGCACGGAGACGGCCCGTCCCGAGGACCACGACGATCCCGTCCTCACCGAAGCCGGCGGGACGGTCCGTGATCGCATCCGTCAGCTCCCCGGGCGGCGTCCATGTGTCGTCGCACAGGCGCGGCGCGGCGACGTACGGCAGATGGGGCGGGTCCCAGGCGTCGTCCGCTTCGAGATCGGCGAGACTCCGGCAGGCGCGGGCCACCTCGAACGGGTCGCCGAAACCGGGCGCCGTTTCCGCGAGATGGCCCGCCCCGTGCAGCAGGGTCATGATCAGCTCCGCCGCCCGCACGCGCCGTCCCGTCCCCGGCCCCGCGCACGATTCCAAGGCGAGTGCCAGCAGCAGGGCTTCCAAGCTCGCGAGCTGGGCCATCGCCGTGCGGCCCGGCTCATCGGCGAACACCCCGGTCAGCGAACGCGACTTCAGCTTGCTGGCGTCCGGCGCGTCTCCGGCCAGCGGCAGCCGCTCAAGCCAGACGCGGGCGAAGGCCTCCGCCCCGTCCGCCGCGCCGGCGGCCTCGAACGCGCCGGCGGCGGCGGGCTCGTCCCGCTGTACGGAGTCGAGCAGCACCGCCAGGTACAAGGACCGCTTGCTCGGGAAGTTCGAGTACACGGCGCCGCGCGTCAGTTCGGCGCGGGCGGCGATGCGGTCGACCTTGGCATCGGCGAAGCCGTGCTCGGTGAACTCCTCCACCGCCGCCGCGAGCACCGCGGCTCGCGTCCGAGCCTGCTGCTGCGCCCGGGTCAGCCGGACCATCGGCCCTCCTCGCGTTCCTCGACGGCGCTCAGGATACTCCGAACATCCGGATGATAAGAACATCTGGATGCGCCTCAAGGGTCTCGGGGACCCGTGCGCCGCGCTAGCGCCGGATGACCGAGCGGATCCAGGCGCGTTGCTGCGAGACCTCCCCGGCCTCGGCGATCCTCTGTCGGTCGGAGCCGTCGAAGACACCGAGAAGGGTCTCGCCGCCGCGCGGCGCGACGCTCATGATCGGGCCGCCGGAGTCGCCGCCGGCGGGAATCCCGGACACCTTCACCATGCAGAAGTCCGAGCCGCCCGGTGCCGTGTAGCCCTCGCACCGGCGATCGTCCGGCCGCACGACCCGGAGCACCGACTGCTTGAGGATGGGGGACTGGCAGGCGTTCTCATCCGTGGTGCAGGTGGCGCCCCACCCGTACTGCCGCACGATCCGGCCGGGGCGGACGCGGGCCGTGGCCAAACGCGCCGTCCGGACCTTCATCGGCGACACCTTGATGAGCATCATGTCGGCGCGCGCACTTCCCGCACGCCGGCCGCGCAACGGACGGACCGTGGCGCCCTTTCGCATGTCGAGGCCGCCGGCTCGGAACGAGATCCGTCTGTCGGCGATCGGCCGCCCCTGCTCGAAGAAGCAGTGCGAGGCGCTGATGATCCACTGGCGCGAAGGCCCGCCGCGTTTCCGCGAAGGGCGCGGCCGTGGCCGCCTGGGCGCGGGTCTTGCGGCGGGGCCTTGCACCGTCGCGTACGTGCATTTCAGTCATTCGGCGTATTCAGGCTTACCGCCGATCGCGGCGGATTCTTTCGGTCCTGCGTGCGTTACGCGGCCGAATGGGGGAATTCACGATTTTGCGGTTTGACCAAAGGTTGGCGATCGCCGGTTTTTGTGGCATTGGCCTTCGGGGAACCCTGCTGGATGCCGCCCTCCGCATGGGGCGCCGTCGATCGCCATGCGGTCCGTCACCCGCGATAGGAGAGGCGTCCATGGACTCACCGCCGGCGCCGGCGGATGCGCCTGGTGGGCCGTCACGCCCGCCGGCGGACCGGGCCAAGGAGGGAGTCCTGGCGATCCTGCGGGGGGTGGCCCAGGTCGACCTCCAGCCCGGCCACTGGACCGGGCTCATCTTTCTCGTCGCCCTTTTCGTCGGTGGCTGGCAGTTCGGTGCCTTCGGGCTGCTCGGCTGCCTCACAGCCACGCTCACCGCGTGGTCGTTCGGGGTTCCTTGGAAGCGGGTCTCGGCGGGTCTCGAGGGGTTCTCCGGGACGCTGGTCGGAGTCGGCCTGGTGCTCTACCTCGGGGCGAGCTGGGTGACGCTCCTCGTGGTGATCGGCGCCGCGATCGGGGCGAGCATGGTCAATTCGGCATTGAACGTCCTGCTGAAGCCGTACGGCCTGCCCGCGCTGACCGCGCCGTTCTGCGTGGTGACGCTGCTGATGCTGATCGCGGCGCCGTCCTTTCACCGGGTGTGGGCCAGCCATCCGGGCAATGTCGCGCCGTCGGTCGCCCATCCGGGCACGGCGGTGTCGTGGACGGACGTCTGGCACGGCTTCTTCAACGGGTTCGGGCAGGTGTTCTTCCAGGACAAGTGGTACGTGGGGCTGATCTTCCTGGTGGGGCTGGCGGTGTCGAGCCGGACGGTCGCGGCGGTGGCGTGCGCGGCGAGCCTGATCGGGCTCCTGATGGGCTGGTGGCTCGGGGCGCAGGCGGCGGACCTCGGCGCGGGCCTGTACGGCTACAACTCGGTGCTGGCGGGGATAGCGCTGGCCGGGACGTTCGTCGTGCTGGGCCCGGTCTCTCTCGTTTACGCGGCGGTCGGGGCGGCGACCGCCGCGGTGACGACCCCCGCCATCACCAACACGTTCAGCATCATCGGCGGCCACGCCCTGACCTGGCCTTTCGTGCTGGTCACCTGGGTGTTCCTGGGCGCCGTCCCGACCCTGTCCACACTCCGGCGGACCACATGACCGGGTCGGGAGGCCGCGCCGTGCTGGCGGTCGGCGGGCACGAGAGCCTTCCCGCACATGGCCCGCCCGGCGGCGGCTCCCCGCCCGGCGCCCACGGGATCTACGACCCCGGACGGGGACTCAGGTCCGCGCTGGGGGACCGCCCGCGCGCCGTGGTGGTGCCGATGACGCTCGGCCGCGACCCCGGCCTCGGGCGGGCGGCCGCGCAGACACTGGCCTGGGCGGGGCGCGACCAGCCGGGCGACCTGCTGCTCGCCCCGCCGCTCGGCACGACCACGCACCTGATCGGGTGGATCCGGGCGGCGGTCCTGAAAGCGATCCGCGAGGAAGGGTCTCGCGGTGCGGTGCTGCTGGTGGCGCGGGCGGCGGACCCGGAGGCCGACGCGGAGCTGTTCAAGGTCGCGCGGCTGGTCGGGCGGTATCTGCCCGTCCGCTGGGTAGAGGTCGCCTTGACGGACGGTGATCCGGACGTGGCCGAGGGTGTCGAGCGCTGCCGCCGGCTGGGCGCCGGTGAGGTCGTGCTGGTGCCGGCTTCGCTCGTCCCGCCCCCGCGCTGTCCCGCGGCGGACCGCGTCGCCGGGCCGCTGCTGGGCGCGGCGGCGATCGCGGCGCTGGTCCGCGACCGCGCGGCCGAGGCGGAGCGCCGGTGGCGCCGGGACCGCGACGACGGCCTCGCCGCGGCCGCCCACCACGGCCACGGCCATGGGCACGGGCACGGTGAGGAAGGCGGGCCGCACCGTCACGGCGCATTTCCTGAATTCACGAGGACGACACCGGGGGAGGGGACCGCGCATGGCTAAGGGCGGTTACATGTTCGGGGACGGGGAGATCGAGCTCAACGCCGGTCAGCGCCGGGAGACGCTGACCGTGCACAACACCGGCGACCGGGCCGTCCAGATCGGCTCGCATTTCCATTTCTTCGAGGTCAACCGGGCGATGAGCTTCGATCGCGACAAGAGCTTCGGAATGCGGCTCGACATTCCGGCGGGTACGGCGGTGCGGTTCGAGGCCGGTGACACCAAGGAGGTGCGGCTCGTCGAGTACGGCGGCGGGCTGCGCATCGTCGGGTTCGGCGGCCTGCTGGACGGGAGCGTCCGCTCCTCGGCCGCGCGCAGGGAGGCGCGCGTCCGGCTGCACGCGCGGGGATACGCCGACACCGGGGCGCACGGTGCGTCGACCGGCGAGCACTGAGGCGCTGGAGCCGCTGCTGGCGCAGTTGCAGCTGACCGACTCGGGATTCCCCAGCGGCCTGTACACCCTGTCGCACGGCGTGGAAGGCCATTTCCAGCTCTGCGCCGTCGGCGCGGACGACCTGTACGACCTGGTGCGCGACCTGGTGCGGGCGGCCGGGACCGCCGACGCGGCGGCGCTGGTGCTCGCGCACCGGGCGGTGACCGCCGATGACTGGGACGCGCTGGTGGAGACCGATCGCCGGCTCTACGCGATCAAGCTCAACCGGGAGCAGCGGACGGCCTCCGTCCGCACCGGACGGCAGGTGCTGGACACGGCCGCACCCGCGTTCGACTCGGCCACGGCGGCCCGGCTCGCGCGCTTGGTCGTCGAAGGGACGGCGCCGGGCAACCACGCGGTCGTCGTGGGCACCGTGCTCGCGGGGCTCGGCGTTCCGGTCCGCGACGCCGTGGCCGGTGACCTGTACGCGTTCGCGGCGGGCTGCACGGCGGCGGCGGTGCGGCTGGGCCGGATCGACTTCCGGCGGGCGCAGGCGCTGCTGCGCGAGGTCCGGCCGGAGCTGGTCGCGGCGGCGGACGCGGCGCTGGCCGTCCGGGACCCGCGGGACCTGCACGCCTCGGTCCCGGCCGCGGACGCCGCGGCCGCCGAGCACGAACGGGCCGAAGCGCGCCTGTTCGTCACCTGACCCGATCGACGTCCGGAGGGACGACATGGAACTGGAAGAGGTGTACAAGGTCGGCGTCGGCGGGCCGGTGGGGTCGGGGAAGACCGCCCTCATCGAGGCGCTGGTGCCGCTCCTGGTCGCCCGGGGCCACCGCCCCGGCGTGATCACCAACGACATCTACACGCAGGAGGACGCCGAGCACGTCCGCCGGACGCTCGCCGGGACGCTGGACGCCGAGCGGGTCGTCGGCGTGGAGACCGGGTCCTGCCCGCACACCGCCGTCCGCGACGACCCGACGATGAACCTGGCCGCGGCGGCCGAGCTGCTCGACCGCTTCCCCGACATCGACGTGCTGCTGTTCGAGAGCGGCGGGGACAACCTGACCCTCACCTTCAGCCCGGCCCTGGCCGACGTCTACGTGTTCGTCCTGGACACCGCCGAAGGGGAGAAGATGCCGCGCAAGCGCGGCCCGGGGACCACCGACTCCGACCTCCTGGTCATCAACAAGATCGACATCGCGCGGTACGTGCGCACGGACCTGTCGGTCATGGAGCGCGACGCGCGCGCGGTGCGCGGCGACGGCCCGGTCATCCTGACCGACTGCCTCACCGGGACCGGCGTCCCCGAGGTCGCGGACTTCGTCCTCGGACGCCGGGAGGCGATGTGCTCACCGGCGGGATGATCCCCGGGGGACCGGCGGCGGGGCCGGCCGGCCCGGTCCGGCCCGACCGGACGACCCCGGCGCACTGCGCTCCGGAGCGGGTGCCGCCGGAGGTGGCCAGGTACGCCGCGACGCCCGACACCCTGCCGGTCGGCGCGGCGGGCAAGGTCGGCGTGCTGGAGCTCGGGTTCGCGCTCGCGGGCGGGCGGACCGAGCTGACCCGCCGGTTCCAGAAGGCGCCGCTGCACATCACGCGTCCGCTGTTCCTGGACGCCGCGCTGCCCGACATGCCGTACGTCATGTTCCTTTCGTCCGGGGGCGGGGTTCTGCAGGGCGACCGGTACCGCATCGGGCTGGAGTGCGGGCCGGGGACGTCGGCGCATTTCACCACTCAGACCGCCACGCGTCTGTACCGGATGGAACACGACTACGCCACCCAGGTCGTCGAGCTGGACGCCGGGCCCGACAGCTACGTCGAGTACCTGCCCGCGACCACGATCCCGTTCGGCGGTTCGCGGTTCTACCAGCAGATGAACGTCACCGTCGGCACCCGCGCGACCGTCGTCCTGGGCGAGAAGCTGATGGCGGGACGGCTCGCGCGCGGGGAACGGCACGCCTACTCCGCCTACTGCACGGACCTGGAGGTCCGGGACGGCCGAGGTCGGCTGCTGTTCGCCGATCCCCTCAGGCTCGTGCCCGGCGAGCGCGTGGTGACCGGTCCCGCTGTGATGGCCGATTTCGGGGTGATGGCCACCCTGTACGTCGTCACCGAGATGGCACGGGCGAGCGAGGTCGCCGACGCCATGCACGCCGCGATCGCCGGCACGGGGCTGCGCGGTGGCGCGAGCGTGCTGCCGGGCGGCTGCGGGGCGTGGGCCCGGATGCTCGGTGACCGGTCTCCGGAGGTCGAAGCGGCCTTCGCCCGCACATGGGGGGCGGTGCGCGGACTGCTGCTCGACGTCCCCGCTCCGGAACACCCCACGGGCCGCTGACCGTGGCGCGCCGCCCATGCGCCCGCCGCCGCCCCCGGCGGCGATGACGGGGCCGCGGAACGGCGGGCCGCACCGGAGAGCCTTGATCATTGAGGAGTCATGGAGCGCTCTTGGCTTTCCGGTGCGGGATAACGGAGATCAGGATATCGGGTCTCCCTTTCGCATCGGCTCGCGGGACGTATCGGCCGAGACTTATGCCCCTGCGTCGTCGGCGCCGCCGCTCCGGTCTTCCTGCCCGTTTCGTCGAAAGGATCGCGGATGAATCTCACGCCACGCGAGATGGACCGCCTGGTCATCTTCACCGTCGCGCAGATGGCCATCAAGCGGCGCGACCGCGGGGTGAAGCTGAACTACAGCGAGGCGGTGGCGCTGATCACCCACGAGGTCGTCGAAGCCGCCCGCGACGGCAGGTCAGTCGCCGACTGCATGGAGCTGGGCAAGCAGGTGCTGGGTCCCGACAAGGTGATGCCCGGAGTCCGGGAGATGCTGCCGCTACTGCAGGTCGAGGCCGTCTTCGACGACGGCACCAAGCTGATCTCCTGCCACGACCCCATCGGAGCGGAATAGCCCCGCGGATCCCCGGCCGTCCGCCGCGATCGTGCCGTGCCGCGGCGCGCGCAAGAGCAAAAGGCGCGGGAAAGCGAATCATCCAGGAAAGGTGAGTCTCGAATGACCTCCATGAGTCGGCAGAAGTACGCGTCGATGTACGGCCCGACGGTGGGGGACCGATTCCACCTCGGCGACACCAACCTCGTCGTCGAGGTCGAGAAAGACCACAACGAGGGGCATTACGGCGACGAGACCCAGTACGGCGGCGGGAAGACCGTCCGCGACGGCATGTCGAGCGACCCCGCGTCCACCGGCACGGTGGCGCTGGACCTGGTGATCACCAACGCGGTGGTGATGGACCCGGTGATCGGCATCGTCAAGGGCGACATCGGCATCAAGGACGGCCGGATCGTCGGGATCGGCAAGTCCGGCAACCCGCACACCCAGAACGGCGTGGACCGGCGCCTCATCATCAGCGCCGACACCGAGGTGATCTCCGGGGAGAACCTCGTGGCCACGCCCGGCGCGATCGACACCCACGTGCACTTCATCGCGCCCGAGCAGGCGGCCCACGCGCTGAGCAACGGGATCACCACCCTGGTCGGCGGCGGCACCGGCCCCGCGGACGGCACCCGCGGCACCACCTGCACCCCCGGCGCCTGGAACCTGTCGCGCATCCTCCAGGCCTACGAGGACATCCCCGTCAACGTCGGGGTCTACGGCAAGGGCAACAGCAGCCTGCCCGCGCCGCTGGAGGAGCAGATCCGCGCCGGCGCGGCCGGGCTGAAGGTCCATGAGGACTGGGGGACCACCCCCGCCGTCATCGACACGTCCCTGTCCGTCGCCGACGCCTACGACGTCCAGATCGCGATCCACACCGACACCCTCAACGAGGCGGGCTTCGTCGAGGACACCATCAACACGATCAACGGCCGCTCGATCCACACCTACCACTCCGAGGGCGCGGGCGGCGGGCACGCCCCCGACATCCTGCGGGTGACCGGCGAACCGAACATCCTGCCCGCCTCGACCAACCCGACGCTGCCCTACACCACCAACTCCGTCGACGAGCTCCTCGACATGACGATGGTCTGCCACCACCTCAGCTACGACGTGCCCGAGGACGTGGCGTTCGCCGACAGCCGGGTGCGCGGCGAGACGATCTCCGCCGAGACGGTGCTGCACGACCTCGGCATCATCAGCATCATCGGGTCGGACTCGCAGGCGATGGGCCGGGTCGGCGAATCGGTCACCCGCGCCTTCCAGATCGCCCACCACAACAAGGACAAACGGGGCGCCCTCCCGGAGGACTCGTCCCGCAACGACAACTTCCGGGTCCTGCGCTACCTGGCCAAGCTCACCATCAACCCCGCCCGCGCCAGCGGCATGGCCGACGAGATCGGCTCGCTGGAGGACGGCAAGCTCGCCGACGTGGTGCTGTGGCAGCCCCACTCCTTCGGCGCCAAGCCCTTCATGGTGGTCAAGGGCGGCATGGTCAACTGGTTCCAGATGGGCGACCCGAACGCGTCCCTGCCGACGCCGCAGCCCGTCTACTACCGGCCCACCTTCGGCACCCACTCCGCCGCGCTGTCCGGTACCTGCGTGACCTTCATGTCCCAGGCCGGCATCGAGGCGGGCGTTCCCGAGAGGCTCGGCCTGCGGCGGCTCGTCCGGCCGATCCGCCAGTGCCGGACGGTCGACAAGCGCCACATGGTCCGCAACTCGACGGTCGCCGACATCACGGTCGACCCGGAGACCTACAAGGTCTCGGTGAACGGCGAGCCCGCCCACATCGAACCCGCGCACGAACTCCCCCTCAACCGCCTGTTCTTCCTCACCTGACCGGGCCGCGGAACTCGAAGCCCTCACCCAGCAGGCCACCGGCGACGCCGAGGGGCCTGACTCCCCGACTGCGCTTGACTTCAAGTGCACTTGAAGCCGCAGGATCCCGCGCATGGACCAGAAGCAGACGACAGGCCGCACCAGCGCCGAGACCGACGCGCTCATCGCCCTGCTCGACATCGGTGACTCCATCCCGGGCGCGAGCGAACTGCGCGCGCGTTCCTACGAGTTGCTCGGCGTCGCGCCGGACGCGGCGGTGGTCGACGTGGGATGCGGTTCCGGCCGCGCGGTCGCCGAGATGGCCGAGCGGGGCGCGCGGGCCGTCGGCGTCGACCTCGACGAGAGGATGGTCGCCGTGGCCGGCGAGCGCTGGCCCGCCGCGGAGTTCCGCGTGGCCAGCGCCTACGAGCTGCCCTTCGCCGACGGCGAGCTGCACGGCTACCGCGCCGAGAAGGTGTACCACGTCCTGGACGACCCCGCCCGCGCGATCGGCGAGGCGCGGCGGGTCCTCGCCCCCGGCGGGCGCCTCGTGCTGATCGGGCAGGACTGGGACACCTTCGTCATCGACGCCGACGACGAGGCGCTCACCCGCACCATCGTGCACGCTCGCGCCGACCGGGTCCGCACGCCCCGCGTCGTCCGCCGCAGCCGCAACCTCCTCCTCGACGCGGGCTTCACCGACGCCGCCGTCGAGGTCCACACGAAGGTCTTCACCGACGCGGCGATGGTGCCCGCCCTGGCCGACCTCGCCGAAGGGGCGCGCTCGGCCGGGGCGATCAGCGACGCGCAGGCCGAGACCTGGGTCGCCGAGCAGCGCGAGCGCGGCCGCCGCGGCCGCCTGTTCTTCGCCCTCCCCCTCTTCGTCACCAGCGCCACCCGCCGCTGACCCGAGCTCGTCAGCGGGCGGTGGCTTTGCCGTTCTTCACGGTCAGTGCGGCTTGGACGCCTTCCGTGCCGCACTGCGGGCCGCTGTGAAGGGTGGCCTTCGGAGTGACGACGAGTTCCTGGTCGACGAGTGCGCGGTGGTGGCGGTCGCGCAGGGTGAGCGTTACGTGGACGGGTGATTTCGGCAGATCCGCGATGTCGGCGAATCCGTGGCGGCCGCCGTCGGGCGAGGCGGACGCGCCGCAGACGGCGTCGGGACCGGTGCCGTGGCATCCCAGCGGGACGCTCGTCGAGGAGGGTTGCAGCACGAGCCGCTTCGTGACGCAGGTCCCGTTCCAGCACACGCGCATCGACGCGGACGCGACGCGTGAGGCGTCCGGAGCGGCGATGTCCACGCCGATGCCCGTCGGCGAGAAGACCAGCGGGCATGGGCGCGGGGGGTTCTCGGAGCCGCAGGCGGCGAGGGCGAGCAGTGCGGCGCCCAGCGCCGCGGCTCGGAAGGGCGCCGCCTTCGCGGGGGCGTGCTGGAATCGGCTGACCATCCGCCATGATCAGCACATGACGCGCCCCGGCGGCAGCGGAACGCGGAGAACGACGACGCTGGGGAACTTCTCGGCCGGCAGGGAGGCGTAGGAGTGCTTGCGCTGCCGGCGCAGCTCCGCGCTCTCGGGGTCGTCCAGGCGCCCCCACGGGGGGCGCTGGTAACCGGCCAGCTCGGGGGACAGGCCGGCCTCCAGGAAGCGGGCGATGACGCCCGCCACCTGGCGCCGCCACTGGGCCGTCCCGCCGCGAGGCCGGGACGGTGCCGGGGCCGGGACGGCGCGGGGCGCGGGGCCGATGTTTGCCGGGTGCGCCGGCGGGGAGCGCAGCACAAGAGGCCGATGCGGACGATCAGGAGGGGGCGCGGGATGGCCTGCTTGGTGCGAGGAGCGCTGCGGGGCGCCGCCGCAGGCGCGGCGGGCACGACCGCGCTGAACGGCGTCACCTATCTGGACATGGCCCTGCGCGGGCGCCCGGGAAGCGACACGCCCGAGGAGACGGTGCGCGCGCTCTCGGACAAGACCGGCATCCCGGTGCCCGGCGAGGGCGACGAGCAGGACAACCGCGTCTCCGGCCTGGGCCCGCTGACCGGACTGGCGGCGGGTGTCGGCACCGGGGCGCTGCTCGGGATGATCACCGCCGCCGGGTGGCGGCCGGGCCGGGCCGTCACCGCAGCGCTGGCCACCGCCGGAGCCATGTTCGGCAGCAACGGCCCGATGACCGCGCTGGGCATCACCGATCCGCGCGCCTGGCCGGTGTCGTCCTGGATCAGCGACCTGGTGCCGCACGCCGCCTACGGCGCGGTCACCGCCGCGGTCCTGTACGGCCTCGACCACTGACGCGCACCGGAGCGGGGGACGCCGCTCAGGCCGGAACCGGGAGGGCCCCCGCCATGCGACCGACCGCGATCAGTGAGCAGGAGCCGGGCCTGACGGTCGGCGTGGAGGAGGAGTTCCTGCTCGCCGATCCGGCGACCGGGGAGACGACGCCGGGCGCCGAGGCCGTTCTCGCGCGCACACGGAACCTTCCCACGCCCTCCGGCGCGCAGTTCTACCTCGAACTCCTCGGCACGCAGGTGGAGGCGGCGTCCGCCGTGTGCACGGATCTGCCGACGCTCGGGCGGCGGCTCGCGGCGGCCCGCGGCGAGCTCGCCGCGTCCGCGCGGCAGGAGGGCGCGCTGCTGGTCTCCTCGGGGACGGCGCCCCTGCCCTGCCCCGTGCCGGCGACCTCCGAGGGGGAGCGGTTCTCCCGGATCCGCGACCTGTACGCGGGCGTCGTGCGCGACTACGAGGTGTCCGGCTGCCACGTGCACGTCGGCGTCCCCGACCGGGACACCGCGGTCGCCGTCGTCAACCACCTGCGCCCCTGGCTCCCGACCCTGCTGGCGGTGTCGGCGAACTCGCCGCACGCCGCGGGCGCCGACACCGGCTACGCGAGCTGGCGGATGCTCCAGCAGGCCCGGTTCCCGGGGGCCGGGCTGCCGCCCTGGTTCCCGTCCGCCGAGGACCACGACCGGGAGACGGCCCGGCTCGCCGAATGCGGGGTGGTCGTGGACCCCGCCATGTCGTTCTGGCTGGCGCGGCCCTCCCCGCGTCTGCCGACGGTCGAGGTCCGCGCGGCCGACGCCGTGCCGACCGCCGAGGAGGCCGTGCTGCAGGCCGCCCTCACCCGCGGGCTGGTGCGGACCGCGCTGGCGGAGCTGGCGGCGGGACGGACCGCGTCCCGCGCGCCGCGCGAGCAGGTCGGGGCCGCCGCCGTCTGGGCGGCGGCCCGCTACGGGCTGGCGGGCGACGGCGTCCATCCGGTCGAGGAGCGGCGTGTCCCGGCCGCACGGCTGGCCGCCGCGCTCCTCGACCACGTGGCGCCCGCCCTGGAGGAGACCGGCGACCTCGACCGGACGCGTGCGCTGCTCGGCCGCGTCCTGCGCGCGGGGACGGGCGCGGTGCACCAGCGCCGGGCGGCGGCCGGCGGCATGCGCGCGGTGGTCGAGGCGCTCGCCCGCCGGACGTCCCCGCACCCCACCTCCGCAAACGGTGACGAAGCGGACGTCGACGGCCGAATGGACGGGATAGGAGCGGGTACCGCAGGCCCATCGTCCGAGACGGCCCGGTGATCGGCCGGGACATTACGAGGAGGGTCATGACGACCGTTGCGACGAGCCCATCCGAGACCGGCGCGCGGCCGCCGCTGCCCGCGGCGCGCGGCGCGCTGTCGGAGGCGGTGCTGGCCGCGCTCTCCCGCCCGGAGCCCGCGGACCCGGCACCGATGCTGGACGCCGCCCGCGCAGCGATCCGGCGGGACGCCCCCGATCCGTTCGGCGAGGACCTGCACCTGGCCCTGTACGTCTGCTACGAGCTGCACTACCGCGGTTTCGACGGGGTCGACGACGGCTGGGAATGGGCGCCCGCGCTGCTCGCCCTCCGCGGCGAGCTGGAGCGCCGCTTCCTGGAGGCCCTCCGCGCGGAGACCGGCACCGGCGACGACGTGGAGGGCGTCCTCGCCGAGGTGCTCGCCGAACCGGCCGGCGCGTACGGCGTCTCCCACCACCTGCGGGACGAGGGGGAGTGGTGGCAGGTGCGCGAACACGCCGTGCACCGCTCCGCCTACCACCTCAAGGAGGCCGACCCCCACGCCTGGCTGATCCCCCGGCTGCGGGGCCGGGCCAAGGCCGCGCTGGTCGCGGTGGAGTTCGACGAGTTCGGCGGCGGCCGCGGCGAGGACATGCACTCCCGGCTGTTCGCCGACCTCATGGAGGACCTCGGCCTCGACCCGTCCTACGGCCGCTACCTGGACCTGGTCCCGGCGCGGATGCTCGCGATCGTCAACATGATGTCGCTGTTCGGCCTGCACCGCTCGCTGCGCGGCGCGATGGCCGGGCACTTCGCCGCCGCCGAGATCACCACGGCGCCCGCCGCGCGCCGGATGGCCGCCGCGCTGGAGCGTCTCGGCGCGGGCCCGCGCTGCGTGCGCTTCCACACCGAGCACATCGAGGCCGACGCCGTGCACGAGCAGGTGCTCCGGCACGACGTCCTCGGCGATCTGCTGGCCGAGGAGCCCGGCCTCGCCGGAGACGTGGTGTTCGGCGTCCGCGCCACCGAGTTCCTGGAGGGCCGGTTCGGCGAGCATCTGCTGGCGTCGTGGCGTGCGGGCCGCACCTCGCTCCTGCAAGCGCTCCCGGCCGGATCCTTCTAGACCGGCTCCCTTCGCTGCTCAACGGCTCCGTCCGGCCAGAACGGCCGGACGGAGCCGGGACGGGCTAGCTCGACGCGGTGGGCTTGCGGCGGGGCTTGCGGCGGTGGCTGGTGTCGCAGAACGGGTAGCGGCGGCTCCGCCGGCACGCGCACAGCGCGACCATGAACCGGTCGGACGACACGGTCGTGCCGTCCGGCAGCTCGATCTCGAGGGGGCCCTCCACCAGCACGGGCCCGTCCGGGTCCAGCCGGACCCGGCGGGGGGCGGGGCGGTCAGTTCCGGTCGGCACGGACCACCACCAGTTCCTCGGAGCGGCCGCCGGGCCGGGCGAGCCCCGCGGCCTCCAGTTCGGCGGCCCGGGCCCGCAGCACCGGGCCGTACGGCTGGGTGCGCCGTGCGGCGACCGACGCCGTCATCCCCTGGGCCCGCAGCGCGTCCAGCGTCGCCTGGACACCGGAGACGGCCGACTGGACTATCAGCAGCGTGCCGCCGCGGCGGAGCTGGCGGGGCGCCCGCTCGCAGATCCGGTCGAGCAGCGCCCGGCCGTCCGGGCCCCCGTTCCACCAGCGGGCCGCGCGTCCCGGCGCGGCGGCCCCGCTCGGCACGTACGGGGGATTCGTCACGATCATGTCGAACGCCTGGCCCGCCACCGGTCCGAACAGGTCGCCCTGCAGCACCCTGATCGGCAGCCGGTTCAACCGGGCGTTGGCCCGGGCGGCCAGCACGGCCCGTGTGGACACGTCCACCGCCGTCACCCGGCCCGCCCCTGCCCGGGCGGCGGCGAGCGCGAGCGCACCGGTCCCGGTGCACACGTCGAGGACGCGGGCCCCCTTCAACAGCGGAGCCTTCCGTAGAACCTCGACCAGTAGGAAGGTATCGCCTTGGGGAGCGTAGACCCCCGGCGGCCTCATGAGCCTCATCCCTCCCGGCTACCCCCTACCGGGTCGCCAAACATGGGGGGCTGCGGGAGCGGGTGAGGCGTCTGTTACGACCGGGGCGTGTCGCGCAGGCGCTCGACGGGGTGCGGGCCGTCGGTGACGACGCGGTACTCGTCGCCGAACTTGTCGCGGTGCTCGTCGATGACGCGCTCCTGCGGCGGGCGCTCGGCGTTGATCTTGTCCTGCATCCGCTCGAACCGCTCGTGCGTCTCCTGGACGTAGCCGGTGCCGAGGGTGGTGCAGTCGATCTGCGTCCCGAGCAGGTGCCGGACGAGCTGCTTGTTGGGTTCGAAGGTGACCGGTTCGGGCAGCGCGGGCGCCAGGACGCTCTCGGGGTCGCGGCCGTCGTGGCGGCGCATCAGGTCGCAGGCGATCCGCAGGTGCTCCAGCTCCATGTTCAGGTGCAGCTCCCAGATGCCCTTGACGCGCGGGTCGGTCTCGGTCTGCATGAACGAGTGGTACAGGTAGCACTCGTTGTACTCGTGGTTGACCAGCCGCTCCCACCAGGACTCGCCCGGGTCGACCAGCGACTCGTAGTGGGTGACGTGCTCCTCCTCCACCAGCCCGATCTCCTGGTAGAGCTGGCGGGCGATCGGCTCCATGTACATGGGGCCGACGTTCATGTAGAAGTTCATCGTCTGCTGCTCGGCCGACATGATCGTCAGGGCGTGCAGCTTGGACAGCGGCGCGGCGGCGGCCCTGTCGTAGGGCTCGCGGACGTTGTCCATCGGGTCGCGGTGCTGCAGGTATCCCGGCCGCCCCGGCATGACCTCGGTCAGTTGGTCGACGATCTTCTCGGCCTTGCGGTGCTCGATGATCTCGTACAGGTTGGCGTACCGGTACAGGTGGTCGAAGTCCTCCAGCAGGCCGAACTCGTACGCCTGCTTGAGGTAGGGGTCGGGCTCCATCCGGGCGACCCAGCCGGTCAGGTCGACCGCGACCTGCTCGTAGCTGATGGTGGTCTCCAGGATCGACGCCTGGCCGGGCAGCAGCCAGTTGACGACCTTCTGCTGCTGCGCCTCGATGTAGCGGACGCGGGCGAGCTGCTGCTTGACGTCCAGGTTCGGGCAGACGCGGGCGAAGTGGTGGCTGAACATGATCGCCTCCACCTCGATGCCGTTCATCGTGATGATGCGGCACTTGGTGTAGGGATCGGACTCGTCGGGGTCGATGGGGGCGACGTCCAGCTGCGCCCAGTTGCGCAACTGGTCCTCCAGCGGGATACCGCGGTGTTCGAGCGGGTTGAAGGCCACCGAGGTCCACCCTTCGTGTGAGAGCCGATCAGGACGATGCTTGCTGCGCCTACCCGGGCGGGGCCGTTCTGCACGCGCGCCGCGATCCGATTGCACGATCTTTGCCGGCGGGCCGGCGGCGCGGTCCGGTCCCGCCGCGCTTAACCCCGCCGACCCCGGGTACGGACGCCGCGTCGCTCACCGCGGGCCTCCGACCTGCGGTGCAACGTCCAGACGCACATCCACATGAGGGACGAGTCCATGCAGACCACACCGACCGACGCGCAGACCACCGAGGACGTCATCGACCTGCTGCGCGCCCAGCACGCCCGGATCCGCGACCTGTTCGACGAGGTGCTGCACTCCGACGGGCAGGAGCGCAAGGAGTCCTTCCGGCAACTGGTGCGGCTGCTCGCGATCCACGAGACCGCCGAGGAGGAGATCATCCACCCGGTCGCGCGCCGGCTGCCGGGCGGCGGCGGCATCGTCGACGACCGGCTGGCCGAGGAGCGCGAGGCCAAGGAGCTGCTGGCGGAGCTGGACGGCATGGACATCGAGGACCCGCGGTTCCTCAAGTCCCTCGACAGGCTCCGCATGGACGTGCTCACCCACGCCCGCGCCGAGGAGCGCTACGAGTTCGACCGGATCCGCGACCAGTTCAGCCCCACCCAGCTCAGGGGCTTCGCCGCCGCCGTCCGCGCGGCCCAGGCCACCGCGCCGACCCGCCCGCACCCCGGCGTGGAGTCGGCGACCAAGAACATGCTGGCCGGCCCCATGGCCGCGGTCGTCGACCGCGTCCGCGACATGATCCGCAACGCCCGCGACAACGGCTGACCGCGCGCGAGCCGTCCGCCGGCAGAGGAGGACCGATGCCTGACGTGTTCGAGGTGCTGGGCCGCGACCACACCGAGGTCAAGCGGATGCTGGACGACCTGGAGGCCGGGCCCACCGCGGCGACCGGCGCGAACGAGGCCGCGCTGGCCCGGCGCCGCACCCTGCTGCAGAAGCTCATCACCGCGGAGTCCATGCACGAGGCGGTCGAGGAGGAGTACTTCTGGCCCACCGTCCGCGACCACGTCCCGGAGGGGGACGCGCTCGCCGACCACGCGATCGCGCAGGAGCAGGCCGCCAAACAGGAACTCGACGACCTCATCGCCGCGCATCCGCTGCAGGACCGCTTCGAGGGGCTGCTGTCGGACTTCATCGCCGGTGCCCGCGAGCACATCGCGTTCGAGGAGGAGCGGGTGTGGCCGCGCCTGCGCGGGGTCATCACCGCCGAGCAGGCGAACGAGCTCGGCGGCAGGCTCCGGTCGGCGAAGAGGTTCGCGCCGACGCGCCCCCACTCCAACACCCCTCCCAAGCCGGGCCTTCTGAAGGCGACCGGCCCGGTGGTCGGCGTCGCCGACCGGATGCTCGACCGGATGACCGGCCGCGACCGGGGTTGACCCGGCGCCGGGGCCGCGGTGGCGCCGGCGCCGGAGACGGTGAGCGACGCCCCGGATCCCATCGCTCACCGCTCTCGTCGCGGATCAGGCGTCCGGCGGCGTTCGCCCGCCGGTCACCCGCGATCGGAGAAGGTCCGCCACGTCGGCGAGGCCCGTCTCTATCCGGCCGTACACGCGGGGGTTGAGCAGCGTGACGCCGTCGAAGTCCCCCGAGGACGCGAAGACCGCCACCGGTACGGTCAGCGCCTGGAAGAAGGCGAAGAGCGGCCGCATGGCGTGCTCCAGGACGAGCGCGTGGTGGTCGCCTCCGCCGGTCGCCGCCAGCAGGACCGGCTTGTTGGCGAGCGCGTACTGGTCGACGAGATCGAAGAAGTGCTTGAACATGCCGGGATAGGAGCCCCGGTACACCGGCGCCGCCGCGATCAGGAGGTCGGCCCGTTCGGCGAGCCCGAGCGCGGCCTCCACCTCCGGCGCGACGTCGTCGCGCTCGATCGCCCCGGTGAAGCCCGGCCCCAGGCGGTACACGTCGACCTGGGACGTCTCGATGGGGAGCATCCCCTTCAGCGTGTCGAGGACGGCGGCGACGAGGCCCATGGTCTTCGACCGTTCGTTCGGGCTGCCGTTGACGACCACGACTCGCAGCGCCGCGCCCGCGGCGCCTGCGGCGTTCGCGTCCGGGTCCGTGCCGAGCAGGGCGGTCATGCGGCCTCACCCTTCCCACCGCGCTCCGGCCGGCCGGAGGGGCCGGCGGCCTTCCTCTCGCGGGCGGCGACCTCGCGGCGCACGACGGGCGCCACGTCCGCGCCGAGCCGCTCGATCGCTTCGAGGTGCTCCTTCTGCGGCATCCCGCCGAAGCCCATCTGGATGACGGCCCGGTTCAGGCCGTACAGCTCGTGGTAGGCGAGCAGCTTGTCGACGACCTCCTGCGGGCTGCCGACCAGCAGCCCGGCGCCGGGCGCCGCCTGCGCGTCGAACGCGGCCCGGGGGAGCAGGAGTCCCCGGCCCCGCTGGTGGTTGTTCTCCATCATGCCCTTCGCGAAGTACGGGTACATCGCGTCCCTCGCCTGCCGGCTGGTGCGTCCCACGTAGCCGTGGACGTTGATGCTGATCGGAAGCGCGCGGGCGTCGTGCCCCGCCTCCTCGGCGGCCGCGCGGTAGAGCTCGACCGTCCGCTCGTGGTGGGTCAGCGGGCCCAGCAGCAGGGCCAGCGCCATCGGCAGGCCGAGCCTGCCGGTGCTGATCGCGGACGCCGGCGACCCGCCGACGCCCACCCAGATCGGAAGGGTGCCGCCGTCGGCGCGGGGCGCGATGTCGGCGTCGACCAGCGGGGCGCGGAAGCGCCCCTGCCAGGTGAGCGGGTTCCGCTCCCGGATCCGGAGCAGCAGGTCGAGCTTCTCGCGGAAGAGGTCCCCGTAGTCCCGCAGGTCGTAGCCGAACAGCGGGAAGGACTCGGTGTAGGAGCCGCGGCCCGCGATGATCTCGGCCCGGCCGTGCGACAGCAGGTCGATCGTCGCGAACTGCTCCCAGACCCGGACCGGGTCCTCCGAACCGAGCACGGTGACCGCGCTCGTCAGCCGGATGCGCTCGGTCGCCTCCGCCGCGGCCGCCAGCAGGATCGCCGGCGCCGACCCGACGAAGTCGGAGCGGTGGTGCTCCCCGACGCCGAACACGTCGAGGCCCGCCTCGTCGGCGACCTTCGCCTGCTCGATCGTCTCGCGCACGCGCCGCCGGGGCGACGGCGCCCGCCCCGTGGCGGGGTCCTCCGTGACCTCGCCGAAGGTCATGATCCCGATCTCGAACGTCATCGCCGTCCCCTCTCCACCGGCGGGCCCGTCCCGCCACGCCCCGGATAAGTTATCTGCACAGGCAAATATTCCGGGACGCGGAGCCGCCGCCGCGCGGGACGGAGGGACGGCCTCGGCGCACCGGGCGTCCGCGGGACGCCCGGGCCGGTCAGCGGGGACTACCGCGGTTCGGCGGCGAGCCGCTTCCAGACGCGGGCGAGGTGGCGGAGGTCGTCCTCGTCGAGCCGGTCGAAGAAGAGCCTGCGGAGGTCGCCGTACTGCTGCCGCCAGGCCTCGCGGAGCAGGGCGCGGCCCTCGTCCGTCAGGGTCACCTCGAAACCGCGGCCGTCGGCGGCGGAGCGGCGCCGCTCGATGAGGCCGCGCCGCTCCAGGCGGTCGGCGAGGCGGGTGAACCCGCCGGAGGACATCAGCCGGCGCTCGGCCAGCTCGGACATCCGCATGCCCTGCGGGCCGGCCTCGCCGACCAGGGCGAGCACGCTGTACTCGGACATGCTGACGTTCAGGGGTGCGAGCCCCTCCTGGATCGAACGCCAGATCCGGTCGTGGGTGATCAGGAAGCCCCGCCAGGCCTCGTCCTCCAGAGGGCGCAGCCTCTCAGTCGCCATGGCGGCACTGTACCGGCGTGCGGAAACGCGGCGGGGCCGGCCTCCGGCCACGTCGCGCGGAGGACGTGGCCGGAGGGTCCGGTCAGTAGTCGGGGTTGTTGGTCGTCGGGATCTGGATGCTGATCGGGTAGTTCGCGCCGGACAGCACGAGCAGGACGCCCTGCCGGATGATCTCGTCGAACACCCAGTAGAACTCCCGCAGCTCCTTCGGCGCCTTGGTGATGTCGAGGACGCCCTCGCGGACGGCGACGAACGGCGGCCAGAGGTTCTCGAACACCGGGTCCCACACCGGCTCCCGCGGGATCTTCAGCCAGCCGGCGATCTCGTCGCCGAGCACGTAGCGGGTGAGCGCGCCGAGGATGTGCTTGGTGAGGATGCCGCCGTCGATGAACGCGGCGAGGTTCAGCAGCATGTCGGCGAGCTTGATGCCCTCGTCGGTGGGCGCGAGGATCGGGTCGAGGACCTGGGCGGCCTGGGAGTTCGCCTCGTCCCACGACTTCGGGATGTACTCGTCCCTGATGCCGAGCATGTGCGCGGCGAGCTGCCAGGAGTGCAGGAAGGCCGCGGACTCGTCGTCGGGGACCGCCACCTTCCACTTGGCGAACTGCTTCATGACCGTCGTCGGCAGGCTGTGCCAGGTGACCATCATGTCCGCCTGGCTGATCGGGATCTTCTCGTCGGCGACCTTGGTCCAGTACGCGGACTTGGGCAGCAGGTTGCGCACGCCCGCGTGGGCCAGCCGCGTCTTGACGCAGGTCACGATCATCTCGCCGTCGGGCTGGAAGGCCTTCTCGGTGCCGATGTCGTAGCCGAGCTTGGCGGTCTTGGTGATGCGGTCGCGCATGTCCGCGCCGCCCTTGGAGTAATAGACCGCGCGCGCCTCGTGGGGGATGGCCGTGCTCATCATCCCGCTGGCGAACCCGTAGGTGACGCCGAGGTAGAGGCCGCGCTTCTGGTTGAACTCGAACGCCTTCGCGAGCTTGCCCTGGTCGGTCCACGAGGGCAGCTGCCGGGCACGCTCCAGGAAGTCGCGCAGATCCGCGGGCAGCCCGCTCGGCAGCGCCTGGCCGTTCTTCGTCCAGGTCTTGAGCAGGTCGTTGACCTTGGGCACGTCGCCGCGTTCGAGCAGCGAGGCCACCAGGTGGTCGGCCTCCTCGTCCCACACCCACTTCGGGTCGGCGCCCTCGCCGCGGCCGACCACCGAGCCCTTGGGCGACCACGTCCACAGTGAGTTCGCTCGCGCGGGCGTCGCGACGGTCAGCGCGCCGAGCGCGCCGAGCGTTCCGCCGGCCATCAGCACGCTGCGCCTGCTGGGTTTCTCCATGCCTTCGCTCCTCCTCGGGGGCCAGACACCTTCCTGACACGCGGTGACGCATCGTCGCGGCCCGCCTTCGGCACGCGGGAAGCCGGTGGCCCGCCGCGGGGGCGTGCGAAGCGCGGTCCGGTCGGCCGCCGCGGCAAGGGACACATCCTGGTTTCCGGTGAGCCACCCGGAACACTAGACCGTTATTGGCGTCCCGCCAATAGTTGTTGGCGAGATGGCTGCGAGAGGGCCGGGGAACGCTCGCGGGACACGGGCTTCCGGCGGAGGCGTCAGTGGGATCGCTTGTACTGCGTGAGGAGCGCTTCGAGCCTGCTCACCATGAAGGTGTAGTACTCGTGCATCCGGCGGAGGCGTTCGCGCTGGCGTTCGGGCAGGTCGGTGCTGCGCGCGTGGGCGCTCTCGGCGAGTGCCAGTAGCTCGGCCGTCGCGTCCAGTTGGTGCTGGAGGCAGCCCGCCCAGGCGTCGTCGCGCCATTCGTAGACGTAATGGCGCGAGCCGGGCTGCTTGAACCTCCGGACGGTGCCGTTCTCGACCAGCAGGCGCGTCATCTCCGACATCGAGCCCTTGCTGGCGTCCAGTGCCGCCTGCAGTTCCGCCATGGTCATGGGGGCCTCGCCGAGCATCAGGACGGCCGCGGTGCGCCCGGCCATCGGGGGCCATCCCATCGCGCGGCCGATGCGCAGGCCGAAGTCGTCGATCAGGGCGTTCGCGTCGGCGGGGCCATCGTCGCGGGCGGGGCTCGACACGGCCGGGACTCCCATCGATCAGAAGAAAATGAAAGTTCACTCTTGACTGAACTTTCCCCGAGGAGGCAGTCTACCGGCCAGCAGCGGTCCGGACATCGGCGGATCCGCGCTCCCGAGCCGAACGCAGGAGGTTCGCCGTGACGGACACGGGCTGGGACGTCATCGTCGTGGGGGCGGGGTCCGCGGGCGCGGCCCTCGCCGCCCGCTCGGCCGAGCGCGGCAAGCGCGTCCTGCTCCTGGAGGCCGGGCCCGACTACAGGTCGGCGCAGATGCACGAAGCCTGGCGCTCGCCGAACCCGGCGCGCGCGCTGATGGACCCGGAAGCCGTCGCCGGCCTGGTGTGGGACGGCGTCACCTCGGCCAGGACGGACCGGCAGCCGCAGGCGCCCTACTGGCGCGGCCGCGGCGCGGGCGGCAGCTCGTCGATCAACGGGCAGATCGCGATCCGCCCGCCGATGGAGGACTTCGCGGACTGGGCCGCCGCCGGATGCGCCGGCTGGTCGCCCGAGGACGTCCTGCCGTACTTCGCCCGGCTGGAGGACGACGAGGAGTTCGGCGACGAGCCCTACCACGGGCGCGGCGGCCCGACCCCGATCTTCCGGACGCCGCGGGAGCGGTGGGGCGGCGTGGACGGCGCGCTGGCCGCGGCGGCGCGGTCCGCCGGGCACGCCTGGGCGCCGGACGTGAACGCGCCCGGCGCGGCCGGCGTCTCGCCGTACCCGATCAACTCACGGGACGGGCGCCGCGTCACCGTCAACGACGGCTACCTCGAACCGGCCCGGTCGCTGCCCGGGCTCACCGTCCGCGGCGACGCCCTGGTCGACCGGGTCCTGTTCGACGGCGACCGGGCCGTCGGCGTCCGCGTCCTCACCGCCGGCACGGCGGCGACCGAGTACGCCGGCGAGATCGTGCTCAGCGCCGGGGTGATCCATTCGCCCGCGATCCTGCTCCGGTCGGGGATCGGCCCGGCCGCGGACCTGCGCCGCCTCGGCATCGAGGTGCGGGCGGACCTCCCCGTCGGGCGCGGGATGCAGGACCACCCGATGGTCGTCGTCGCGCTGCCGCTGACCGCCGAGGCCGCGGTCAGGACGGCCGACGACCGCCACACCAACGTCTGCGTCCGCTACAGCAGCGGCGCCCCCGGGCTCGTCCACGACATGATGTTCGTGTCGCTGAACATGAACGTGCTGGCCATGGAGAGCGCCGACACCAGGTTCCCGATGGGCGGCTTCGGCGTGTGGCTCAACCAGAACCACTCGCGCGGCGCCCTGACCCTGACGTCCGCCGACCCCCGGGTCCAGCCCGAGGTGCGGGAGCGGATGCTGTCGGACGAGCGCGACCTGGCGCGCCTGCGCGACGGCGTCCGCGCCCTGGTCGAGCTGGCGCGCGGCCCCGAGGCCGCCGCCGTCGTCGCCGGGTCGGTCGAGGCCGCCAACGCCCGCCTGTTCGAGGTCCTGGACGACGACGCGGCGCTCGGCGACCACCTGCTGGCCACCGCGGTGGACGCCCAGCACGGCACCAGCACCTGCCGGATGGGGGCGGCGGGCGACGACTCCGCGGTGGTGGACCCGTCCTGCCGCGTCCGCGGGTTCGAGGGGCTGCGCGTGGTGGACGCCTCGGTCTTCCCGTCCGTCCCGCGGGCCAACACCAACCTGGCATCGATCATGGTCGGCGAGCTCATGGCCGACCGCCTCGCCTGACCCCCGGACGCAACGGACCCGGCAAGGAGCACCGTCCAGTGAAGACTCTGCAGAACCTTATCGGCGGACGCCCGGCGGACACCCGCGGCGACGCCTTCCACGAGGTGGTCGACCCGGCGACCGGGGAGGCCGTCGCCCGCTGCCCCAGCGGCTCGCCGGAGGACGTCCGCCTGGCCGTGGACGCCGCCGCCGAGGCGGGGCCGGCCTGGGCGGCGCTGCCCGTCGCCGAGCGGGTGGCCCGGCTGACCCGGTGGGCGGACGCGGTGGCCGGGCACGCCGCCGAGCTCGCCGAGATCGAATGCCGCGAGATGGGCAAGCCCGTCGCCCTCGGCACGGCCTTCATCGGCGGCGCGGCGCTCGCGTTCAAGGCCGCCGTGACCGAGGCCCTCGACTACCCCTTCGAGGAGACGGTCGCCGGGCCGGACGGCGGGACCACCGCCATCCTGCGCACCCCGGTCGGCGTCGCCGCGGTCATCGTCCCGTGGAACTTCCCGGTGGCGATGACGCTCGGCGCGATCGGCCCGCTGCTCGCCGCGGGGAACACCGTCGTGCTCAAGCCGTCCGAGCGGTCGCCGATGTCGGCGGTGCGGCTGCTCGAACTGGCGGACCTGCCGCCCGGCGCGGTGAACCTCGTCCACGGCGACTCCCGGGCGGGCGTGCCGCTGGTCGCGGACGAGCGGGTCGGGCTCGTCCACTTCACCGGCTCCGTCGAGGCGGGCCGCCAGGTCGGAGCGGAGACCGCCGGGCGGCTGACCCGCGCGATCCTCGAACTCGGCGGGAAGGACCCCGTGGTCGTCGACGCCGGCGTGGACCCGGTCGCCACCGCCGCGGCCGTCGCGTTCGGCGCGTTCGCCAACTCGGGCCAGATCTGCACGTCGATGGAGCGCATCTACGTGCACCAGGACGTCGCCGAGGCGTTCGTCGACGCGCTCGTGGACGCGGCCCGGACCTACACCCTCGGCGACGGCCGCGACGAGTCGACGGTCCTCGGCCCGCTCGTGGACCAGCGGCAGCGCGCCATCGTCGAACGGCACGTCGCCGACGCCGTCGAGCGCGGCGCGAAGGTCCGCATCGGCGGCGAGACGCCCGAGGAAAGGGGCTTCTTCTACCCGGCGACCGTGCTCACGGACGTGGACGACTCCATGCTCGTGATGACCGAGGAGACCTTCGGGCCCCTCGCCCCGGTCGCGGTCGTCGCGTCCTTCGAGGAGGGCCTGGCCAGGGCGGCCAGGACGCGCTTCGGCCTCGCCGCCACCGTCTACACCGACGACCCCGCGCACATGGCCGCCGCCCGCGCGATCCCGGCCGGGGTCGTCTGGGTGAACCGGTGGCAGGGCGGCGGCCCCGAGCGGCTGTACGAGCCGGCGGGCGACAGCGGCATGGGCGCGACCGGGTCCAGGGCCGCCTACGACGCCGCCACCCGTCCCGTCTCGATCCACACCGCCCCCGCGCCCGCCGGGCCGCCGGGCGAGAGTTCGCATTGATGATGCCGTGGCCCCCTGCTTAGCTGGAGCCATGATCGGAATGCGCGACTTCGACGAGGCCGACGCCCCCGCGCTGGTCTCGTGGGTCGACGGCCCGGCCGCCCTGGTGATGTGGTCGGGCCCCACCGGGTTCACGTGGCCGCTCGACCGCGCGCAGCTCGCCCGGTACGCGGCCAAGGCCGGTCCGGGGCTCCGGATCTGGACGTTCATCGACGAGGAGCACCCCGCCGAGGCGGTCGCGCACGCGTCGCTGACCGTCGACCCGCAGGGCCGGACGGCCCGGCTCGGACGCGTCCTGGTCGACCCCGCCCAGCGCGGCCGCGGCATCGGGGCGGCGCTGGTCGGAGCCGTCCAGCGGGTGGCGTTCGACGACATGGGCGTGCACAGGCTCGGCCTGGGGGTCTTCGCCCACAACGGCACGGCCATCGCCCTCTACGAGCGGCTGGGGTTCGTCCGGGAGGGGCTGTCCCGGGAGGTCGTCGAGGTGGACGGCGCCTGGTGGTCGTCCATCGAGATGTCGATGCTCGACCGCGAATGGCACGGCCGCGGCCCCGGCGCGACTACGTCGACGCCCGGGCGCTGACGCGGGTCGTGAGCCACTGGTCGATCTCGTCGCGCACGGCGATCAGGTCGTAGGTGCGCTGGTCGACGTTGTCGGCGCGCAGCTCGAACACCGGGATGCCGGCGCGTTCGAGCGTCTCGGTGATGAACCAGCCGCTGCGGGCGTCCTCGCCGACCAGGTGCACGACGCCGTCGACCTGGTGCAGGCGGGCCTCCTTGAGGTACCACTCCGTCGACCACGGCGGCCGGTAGAGCTGGTCGGAGAAGGCGGCGAAACGGGCGGCGAGGGCGCGCATCGGGTCGTCGCCGTAGCGGATGTAGCCGTCGGCGGCGATCGCCAGGTACATCGACCAGACGAACACCGCGCCGTGGCGTTCCTCGAAGTGGCGGTAGAAGTCCATGTCGTACCAGAGGCCGCGGCCGATCCACATCAGCCGGAGGCGCTCGCCGGGGCAGGCGGCCTCGCCGGCCGCGACGCGTTCGGCGACCTCGTCGTGGAAGCGCTTGGCCGCGTCGCGAGCCCAGACGGTGCCGCGGTGCCATTGCGGGATCATGACGCTGGAGATGCTGTCGTCCACGCGCAGCGGGACGGGGCGCGTGCGGGCGATGAGGTCGCGGGTGCGCCGGTTCCATTCCTCCTGCTCGTTGACCAGCGCCATCACCTCGCGGAACCGTGACTCGCGGAAGACGCGGCCGGTGGTGGTCTCCAGGAAGCGCACCAGCCCCTCCAGTTCGGAGACCATCAGGTCGAGGCGGGGGGCGCCGAGCGCGGCCTCCCACTGCCCGGGCATGAGGTCCCACCAGTTGACCGGGACGGTGTCGGCGGCGGCGCTCTCCAGCGGGTAGTACGCGACGCCGTCCTGCTCCTCCCAGATGTCGAAAAGCTTGCGGGAGGCGTCGCCGGTGGTCTCCCCGAGGACGATCGTGGGGCGCGGCAGCCCGCCCCACGGCGGGTCGGGGACCTCCGCGAACGCGGACGCCAGGGACGTGGCGCTGTACTGCTCGGAGTAGTCGGGGTAGCCGTGCTCGCGGAGGGTCCGCAGGTACTCGCCCGTGCGCTGCTTGGCGGCGACGACGGACGCCCACCACTGGTTCACCACGTACGGGATGCCCATCGTCCGGAAGATCTCCTGCGGGGCGTCGGCGTTGACCAGGGCGAAGGGCTCGCCGCCGGCGACGGCCTCGCGGAGTCCGGCGAACCATTCCCGCTGGTGGCGGGTGGCCTCCTCGGAGGAGGTCAGGAGCTTGTTCCGCCGGGCCATCAGAGGGCCTCTCCCTTCGGGCGGGCGGCGCCGAGGGCGCCGGTGATGAGGGGCAGGGCGTCGTCGCCGAGTTCGCCGTAGCGGCGGTGTTCGAGGATCACCGCGGGCACGCCCGCCGCCCGGCGCTGGGCCGGGAAGTCCCAGGCGGGCGCCTCGTCCATGGCGCGGACGTAGGAGACGAGCAGGTCGGGACGCGACCGTTCGGCGATGGCGGCGGTCTGGCGGGCGCGGACCTGGATCGACGACCGCGCGGAGGTCGGTCCCCGGTACTGGTACCGCTCGGCGAGCGCGTCGAGGGTGGGCGCGCCGACGAGGGGGTCGGCGAGCGCGTCGCCCCAGTCGTGGTCGTCGGCGACGATCACATGGCCGGCGTCCTCGATCGCCCGGTACACCGCGGGACCGTCGTGGGCGCTGCCGGTGAGGTAGATCCGCCGTCCGTCGTGGCGGGGGAGGTCGGCCTCGGCGCGCAGCAGCCGGTCGAGGAGCCCCGCGTGGTCGCCGGCCGGGAGCGCGGCGCCGGCGCCGATCGCGATCAGCGCCTCCTCGCCGCGCAGCGCGGGGCGGTCGGCGGTGCGCAGCCGCCGCAGCGCGCGCATCAGCCGCCGGGCCTCGTCGTGCTGCCGGACGGCCTCGGAGAGGTCGTCCTCCCCGATGCGCCGTCCCGACCAGCGTTCGAGCAGTTCCTTGGTCTCCGCGAGCCGGACGCGGTTGTAGCGGGTGGTGGTGCGGTGCGGCAGGTGCAGGATGTCGACGAGGTGCGTGCGCGGCAGAGCGGGCTCGACGCCGAGCCGCTGCAGTTCGCGGACGGTGTAGAACAGGCGCAGGGAGCCCGCGCAGTCGTTGGAGACCAGCAGCAGGTCGAGGTCCGGCTCGCCCCGCAGCAGCCCGGCCAGGATCGAGCGGGACGCGGGGTCCAGGCCGGTGCCGAGGTAGTGGTCGGCGAGGGCGCGGTCGCGGCCGGGGTCGCCGGCGAGCCGCACCGGCAGCGCGCCGGCGGCGGTGACGAGCTCTACGGGGACGTCGGCGCCCACGCACCCGACGACGGGCGCGCCGGTCGCCCGCCACCGCCGGATCGCGGCGGCGCGGTCGTCGTAGGCGTCGCGCAGTTCCTTGAGCGCGGCGGGCACGGCGCTCACAGCACGCCCTCGTCGGCGAGCGCGGCCAGGCGCCCGGCGGAGTAGCCGAGCAGCCCGCCGAGCACCTCCTCGTTGTGCTGGCCGAGGTGGGGCGCCGGACGGTCGAGGCCGGCGCCGGAGACGGAGAACGTGATCGGGATGCCGGGGCCGAGCAGTCCGGTCGGGCCGTGGTCGGGGTGGACGAGCTCGACGACCTCGCGGCGGGCGAGGACGGACGCGTCCCGGACGGCCTCGGCCGGTTCGCGCACCTCCGCGGCCGGCACGCCGTGGTCGGCGAGCCGCTTGACCACCTCCGCCCGGGCCAGCCCGGACGTCCAGGACCGGATCATGTCGTGCAGGTCCGCGGCGTTGCGGACGCGCCGGTCGCGGGTGGCGAAGCGGTCGTCGCCGGCCAGGTCGGCACGGTCCATCGCGGCGAAGACCCCGCGGGCGAACGCGTCGGTCGGGCCGCACAGGGCGATCCAGCCGTCGGCCGCCGGGAACACGCCGAACGGCGCGAGCCGCGGCACCGTCGCCCCGGTGCGGGCCGGCAGCCCCATCGCCTCGAAGGCGTCGAACGGCTCGCACGCCAGCAGGGAGGTGAGCGCGCCGAGCATCGACACGTCGACGTGCTGGCCTTCGCCGGTGCGGTCGGCGTGCAGGACGGCGGCGAGGGTGCCGACGACCGCGTACAGCGGGGCGAGCAGGTCGCCGACGGGCAGGCCGAACCGCACCGGCGGGTCGCCCGGCTCACCGGCCGTCATCATCACGCCGCTCAGCGCCTGGATGATGGTGTCCATCGCCTTGCCCGTCCCGGACCCGCCGCCCTGGGCGCCGAACCCGCTGATCGAGGTGTAGACGATCCGGGGGTTGGCGTCCCGCGCGGCCCGGTAGCCGACGCCGAGCCGGTCGGCGGTGCCGGCGGCGTAGTTCTCGACCACCACGTCGGCGTGCCGGACCAGGTCGGCGAAGACCTCGCGGCCCCGCGGCTTCTTGAGGTCGAGGGTGATGCTCTTCTTGTTGCGGCCGCGGGTCAGCATCGACACCGACATGTCCCGGGCGTCGCCGCGTTCGGCGGCCGGTCCGTCCGCGCGGGCGTAGGGGGAGTTCCCGCGCGAGGCGTCCCCGCCGGCCGCCGGATTCTCGATCTTGATGACGGTCGCGCCGAGGCCGGCCAGCAGCAGGGTGGCGTAGGGGCCGGCGAGCGCGGTCGTCAGGTCCAGGACGGTCCTGCCGTCCAGCGGTCGTGCCGTCATCGTGCGCTCCCGTCCACGCCGGTCAGTTCGATCTCGGTGTCGCCGCGCCACCGCGTCGCGGTGTCGAGCCCGGCGCGGCGTCCGATGTCGGCGATGTAGCCGGCGACGTCCTCGCCGCCTTCGCCGCGCCGGCGCGGCACGGGACGTCCGCGGTCGTCGATCCGGCAGGGCACGTAGCCCGCGCCGGTGATGCCGGACGCGCCGAAGCGCAGGGTGGCGATGGCGGTGTTCCGGCTCTCCGGATGGAACGGGTAGTACGGCATGTCCGGGTCGGGCGCGAAACCGTAGAGCTCGACGCGGCGGCGCGCCCAGGCCTCGATCTCGGCGCTGTCGCCGCCGGTCGGGGTGAGGGCGCGGGTGACGGTGACGAAGTTGCCGAGGCCGTGGTAGACCGGGCGGCCGCGGTACACCTCGATGCCGCGCATGATGTGCGCGTGGTGGCCGACGACCGCGTCCGCGCCCGCGTCGATCGCGGCATGCGCGACCGGCCGCTCGTACATGGCGATCGCCGCCGGGGTGTGGCCCACGCCCTTGTGGAAGGCGACCAGGACGGCGTCGGCCTCGGCGCGCGCGGCCCGCACGTCGTCGGCGAGGCGGTCCAGGTCGTCGGGCTCGGCGAAGGTGTAGACGCGCGGCGGCCCGCCGGGGCTCGCGTGGTCGAGCTCGTAGTGGGTCATGACGTGGACGTAGGCGCACCCGGCCTTGGTGGACGTCGCCCACGACTCGCGAGGGCCGACGCAGTTGTAGCTGAGCACGGCCAGCCGCACCCCGCCGCGTTCGACGACGGCCGGGCGGCGGGCCGCCGGCAGGTTCGGGCCCGCTCCGGTGGTGGCCAGCCCGTTGGCCTCCAGGTGCCGGATCGTGTCGGCGATGCCGGTCGCGCCGGCGTCGTAGATGTGGTTGCCCGCGAGGGTCGCGACGCCGAACCCCGCGCCGGGCAGCGCCGCCAGGGCGGCGGGGTCGGCGGGCGGGGCGGGCACGTCGGTGCTGGTCCGCTCGGTGGAGTCCGAGTGCGGGACCTCGATGTGGGCGACCGCGACGTCCGCGCCCAGCAGGGTCTCGCGCGCCGGGTCGAAGAACGAGGCGGGGCCGGGCTCGTCGAGGATGACGTCGCCGACGGCCATGACGGTGATCTCCGCGCTCATGCGCCGGCCCCGGTCGAGGTCCCGGCCCCTGCTGCGTACGGTGCGGCGGTCAAGGGCTCGGCGACGCCGTTCAACTCGTCCACGAACACGCGCACCTCCCGGACGAGCCGCTCCGGGCTCTCTGTGCCGATGAAATGGCCCTCGTCCTCGAACAGCACGGCCTTGGCGCACGGCACCGAGCGCGCGGCGCGCAACGCCGACTCGGGCGAGATGACCCCGTCACGCATCGCCGCGAGGATCAGCACGGGGACGCGGATGCCGCGCAGCACCTCCGCCAGGTCCTCGTCGGTCCGCGCGTCCGGGAACGGCTTGCCCTGGTTGATGAGGGTCTCCCGCTCCGGCTGGGCGAGATACTGCTCGACCCGGCGCGCGATCTGCTCCTCCCGCTTCGCGCGGCGTACCGGGTCGCCGGTCGGCCCGTACATGATCCGGAGCTGCTCGGCGACGACCCCGGGGGAGCGGCGGTTCTCGATCATCCGGCGGCGCCCGGCGGACGACGCGGTGCCGCCGTCGCGGTCGTGCGGGGTGCCGACCACCGAGATCAGCGCCTTCAACCGCTCGGGCCGGCGGGCCGCCAGGTGCCAGCCGATCCCGCCGCCGTGGGAGATCCCGGTGTAGATGAACCGGTCGACTCCGAGCCGGTCGGCGAAGGCGCGGACGTCGTCGGCCCACTGGTCGAGCCAGCCCTGCGCGGGCGGCTCGTCGGGGTGGCTGGACCGGCCGTAGCCGCGGGCCTGGATCGTGTACACGTGGTAGCCGGTGGGCGGCGCGGCCAGGCAGGCCGGGTACGCGCCCGGGTCGAACGCCATCGCGCACGACAGGACGACCTCGTCTCCGTCGCCGTACTCGTCGTAGTACAGCTCGGCGTCCGCTATCTGCATCAAAGGCATGGGGAGCTCTCCTCATCGTCGGGCCGGTGGTCCGGCGTCGACCGTGGTCCGGTGGGGGCGAGGAACAGCCGGATCTGCTCGATCAGCGGCTCCGGCTCCTCGTCCAGAAGCGTGGTGTGGCCGTGGTCCTGGAACAGGACGAGGCGGGCGCCGGGGACGGCGGCGGCCGCCCGCAGGTTGTCCTCGGGCCGGCAGAGCCGGTCCTGGATCCCGCCCGCGACCAGGACGGGGATGTCGATGGTGCGCAGCGCGTCCGCGACCTCGGCGTCGGTGCGCAGGTGGGGGAGGGCGACGCCGGCCCGCGGCAGGGCGCCCTGGGCGAGCGTTTCCAGGCCCTTCAGATAGGACTCGCGCGCTCTCTCGCGCCGCCGCAGCCGGACCGGATCGGACGTGGGCGGACGCATCGACGCGAAGACCTCCTCGGCCAGCCGCCGGTCGCGGACGGCGGCCCTGCGCTGCTCCCACCCGGACGGCGGCCGGGACCCGCCGTCACGTCCGTGCGGCGCGCCGACGACCGAGATCAGCGCCCGGAGGCCCGGCGGGCGATCGAGCGCCAGGTGCCAGCCGACGACCGCGCCGTGCGACGCTCCGGCGTAGACGTAGTCCGTCTCGCCGAGGGCCTCGGCCACGCGGGCGACGTCCAGTGCCCACCGCCGGTACCAGCCGTCGCCCAGGTCCTCGTGCGGGCGCGACGTGCCGTCGGTCCCGCGCAGTTCCAGGGACAGCACGTTCCAGCCCGGGGTGCCGGCCAGCATCCGCAGCCACAGCGGACGGGACGGGCCGCCCGGTCCCTGGTGCGCCGCGATGACCGTCCGCGCGCCGCGGCCGAGCCGCGTCCAGCGCAGGTCGGCGCCGTCCACCCGCACCGCGCCCTCGGCGGCCCGCGCGTCCCCCGTCGCGCGCGTGTCTCCGGCCGGCGGCGGGCCGGCGGCCGCACGGCGGGTCATGGCGCCAGCTCCTTCATCAGCCGGTCCCGGACGCCCTCGGCCGCGCTGTCGACCGTCGAGACGATCCGCCCGAGCTTGAGGACGGCCACGCGGTCGGCGACCCGCAGGCTGAGGTCGACGTTCTGCTCCGCCATGAGCAGGGACGTGCCCCGCCGCTCCCGTTCGGCCCGCAGGACGTCGCCGACCGTGTCGACGACGCTGGGCTGCAGGCCGTCGCTGATCTCGTCGATGATCAGCAACCGCGGTTCGCGGAGCAGCGCCAGGGCGAGCACGAGCATCTTCTGCTCCCCGCCGGACAGCGTGCCGGCGGTCTGCCAGAGCCGCTTCTCCAGCACCGGGAAGTACGCGAGCACCTCCTCGCGCCGTTCCGCCTTGTGGCCGCGGCGGGCGTGCATCGTGGCCGCCTGAAGGTTCTCCGCGACGGTCAGGTCGGCGAACAGGTTCCCCTCCTGGGCGGCGTAGCCGACGCCGAGGCGCACGATCCGGTGCGGCGCGCGGCCGGTGATGTCGGCGCCGCCGACGCGGACCGCGCCGGCGGCCCGCCCGGCATGGCCCATGATCGCCTTGAGCAGCGTCGTCTTGCCCATGCCGTTGCGGCCGACGACCGCGAGCGCCTCGCCGGGGGCGACGTCGAACGTCACGCCGTGGATGACGGTCGCGGCGCCGTACCCGGCGTCGAGGTCCCGGACGTGCAGGTCGAGGGTCTCCGCGGTGTCCGCGCTCATCGGACCGCCGTCCCGAGGTAGGCGCTGCGCACGACCTCCGAGCCCCGGACGGTCTCGGGCGGGCCGTCCTCGATGACGCGGCCGCCGTGCAGCACCACGACGCGGTCGGAGACCCGGATGACGAAGTCGAGGTCGTGTTCGATGAGCACGACCGCGATCCCGATGTCGCGCAGGTGCTCCAGCACCCGGCCGATGTCGTGGCGCTCGTGGGCGGTCAGGCCGGCGGTGGGCTCGTCCAGGATGATCACGCGGGGCCGCGCCGCGACGGCCATCGCCACCTCCAGGCCCTGCCGCAGGCCGTGCGAGAGGTCGGACGACAGGGTGCCGGCCCGCCCGTCCAGCCCGGCGATCCGCACGATGTCGACCACGGCCGGGGCGACCTCGACGGTCGCGCTGCGCCGCCACGGCGAGGGCGGCGCGCCGCGCCGGTCGGCGAGCAGCAGCGCCTCGGCCACGGTGAGGCTGGCGAAGACGGACGGGATCTGGAACTTGCGTCCCACGCCCGCGCGGGCGATCCGGTGCGCCGCAGGGCGCTCGCCGAGCCGGTGCCCCGGCAGGAGGTACTCGACCTCGCCCTGCGCCCGCAGCCGCCGGTCGGTGACGACGCTGGTCAGCGTCGACTTGCCGGCGCCGTTGGGGCCGACGACGCACAGCAGCTCCCCGGCGACGACGTCGAGGGTGACGCCGTCCAGCACGCGCAGGGACCCGTAGCCGAACACCAGGTCGCGGATGCGGATCACCGGCCGCCCGCCGCCGGGTTCCCCGGCGGGAGGGCCGGGCCGGGCGGGCGCGGCGGTGACGGCGCGGCCGCGCGGCGGGTACCGGCGGGAGAGCAGCCGCCCGGCGAGCCGGACGAGCGGGCCGATGAGCCCGCCGGGGACGAACACCACGACGGCGATCAGCAGCGCGCCCTCGATGATCGTCCATTGGGCGGGGAAGTGCTCGTTCAGCTTGGCGCCGGCCAGGCTCATCACGATCGCGCCGATCATCGGGCCGACGATGGTGGCGCGGCCGCCGACGGCGACCCACACCAGCATCGAGGTGGCGAGCGTGAAGCCGAACTGGCCGTCGTTGGCGACGCCGGTCATCATCGCGAACACCGCCCCGGCGAGCGCGGTGACGGCGGCGCCCGCCGTGAACACGCCGATCTTGACGTTGACGTCGTTGTAGCCGAGGTAGCGGGCCCGCGGCGCGTTGTCGCGGACGGCCCGCATCAGCAGCCCGAAGTCGCTGCGCACGACCACCAGCGCCACCGCGACCGTCACGGCCAGCAGCGCGGCGGTGATGTAGTACCAGCCGAGCGGTGTGACGTTCTGGAGGTTGAAGCCGAACAGCCCGTTCTCGCCGCCGCCGAGCGCCGGCGTCTGGTCGTAGACGGTGACGGCGGCCGTGGCGAGCGCGAGCGTCACCACGACGATGTAGAAGTCGTTCGAGCGGCGCGACGACAGGCACAGCCGCGCGACGATCGCGGCCAGGGCGGTCGCGGCGGCGACCCCGACCAGCGTGCCGAGGGCGTAGCGTCCGAACGAGCCGTGCACCTCGGTGACCAGCCCGACGTCGGACAGCACCGTGGTGGCATGGCCGACCGACAGCGCGCCGATGCCGAACCAGAGGGCGTGCCCGAGGTCGGGGACGCCGGCGTACCCCCACACGAAGTCCAGGCTCACCGCGACGATCGCGTACAGGAACGCCTGGGCGAGGAGTTGCTGGTAGTAGGTGCCGGTGAGGTACGGCGCCACCAGCACGACCACGGCCGCCGCCGCCGTCGCGATGACGACCGGCCTAGACATGGGCCCTCCTGAACCGCCGCAGGTCGATGCCGTCCGGCAGGAGGCCGAGCACGATGACGGCCACGGCGATGACGGCCACGGTCGCGTACGCGGGCTTCGACCAGTAGGCGAACCCGACCTGCACGACCGACAGGGTGATGCCGGAGATGACCAGGCCGTGCAGCGTCCGGCCGGACATCATCACCGCGAGGAACGCGGGGATGAGCAGGCTGCCGGCGAAGTTCGGGTCGATCCCGGAGATCGGGCCGAGCAGGACGCCGACGAACCCGGCGAGCGCGCAGCCGAGCACGAACGTCGCCTGCCGGACCAGCAGCGTGTTGATGCCGCTGTCCTCGGCGAGGTCCGGGTCGGCCATGCACATCCGCACCCGGAGCCCGACGCGGGTGAAGCGGGTCAGCGCCCACATCGCCGCCACCAGAAGGATCGCCGCCGCCACCAGCAGCACCCGGTACTTCTGCCAGGTGGTGCCGAACAGGTGGAACGAACCGTGCAGCGGCGTCGCCATGACGCGGCTGTCCGGGCCGTACCGCAGCGTGATGAGCTGGGTCAGGATCAGCGACAGGCCCCAGGTCGCGAGCATCGTCTCCAGCATCCGCTCCCGGATGCGGCGCAGCAGCAGCGTCTCGGCGGCGGCGCCGATCAGGCCGGCGAGCACCGCGGCGGCGAGCGCCCCCGTCCAGAAGCCGAGCCGGGGCCCGACCTCCAGCCCGGTGTAGACGCCGACGGCCATGAAGCCCGTCTGGGCGAGGTTGACGATGTGCATCAGGCCTAGCACGATCGCCAGCCCCATCACGACCAGCAGCGTGGTCGCGCTCGTGTTGATCATGCTGATGAGTACGGTCATGCCGGCCCCCGCCCGCTCACTGCCGGCACCCGACGGACGGGTCCGCGGACGGGACGGTCTGCAGCACCGACGAGGCGGCGCCGTCCGCGCCGACCTTCCAGATGCGCATCGGCATCGTCACGTAGCGGTTCGCGCCGGCCGTGAGCGTGCCGCTCGGCGTGTCGGTGGCCGCCGACGACAGGGCCTTCCCGATGGCCGCGGACGTCGGCTTCGCGCCCTTGGGCAGGCCGTCGAGCGCCTTGCCGACCAGCGCCATCCCCTGGTAGGGGAGGATGGCGTCACCCGGGTTCACCTTCGGCGCCGCCGCCTTGAGCGCCGCGACGTAGGCGGTGTTGGCGGCGTTCTGCGCGGACGGGTCGTAGGGGCCGGCGTAGACGACGCCCGCCGCCGCGGAACCGAGCGCCCGGGCGGTTTTGGTGACCATCTGCATGTCGCCCTGGACCAGCTTCTTCGTGCCCGCGTTCGCGGCGAACTGCTTGTGGTAGGTGATGTTGTCGCCCGCGACGACCGCGCTGAACACCGTGTCGGCGCCGGACGAGACGATCTTGGAGATGTCCGGCGAGAAGTCGGAGGTGCCGAGCGGCTCGTAACCGGTGCCGACGACCGTGCCGCCGTGCGCCTCGACCTGCGACCGCACGATGGCGAAGGTCGCCTTCGGCGAGGCCGAGTCGGTGCCCACCAGGTAGAACCTCTTCGAACCGTGCGCGAGCAGGTACTCGATGAGCGGCAGCGCCGCCTGCTTGGGGGAGGGGCCGTAGTTCCACATGTTCGGGAAGCAGAACTCGGTCGCGCCGGTGGCGAACGAGACGTACGGGATCTTCCGTGCGGCGGCGACGGCCCGGCACGCCTGCGCGTTGGCGGCGGGCTGCCCGGCCACGATCAGGTCGACGTGGTCCTGGTTGACGAAGCGCTGGCACACCTGCGTCGAGGTGGCCGGATCGCTGGCGTCGTCGCCCTTCTTCAGGACGAGCTTCCGGCCGCCGGACTTCTCGTGGACCTTGACGGCGCTCTCGACGCCGCCGGTGAAGCCCCCCGCGTAGAGCGCGGCGGTCCCGGACAGCGGTGCGATGTAACCGATCTTGATGGTCGAGCCGTCGCCGCCCGCCTCGCTCGTCCCGCACGCGGTGAGGGGGAGCAGCAGCGAGGCGGCGGCCGCACCGAGCATCCGCGCACGGGACCTCGGTGGACGGGACGGCGGCGTGGTGAGGGTGGATGGACGGCTTCTCCCGGTGTTGGCGAACATCCGGGTACCTCCTTGGTGACGCGACGCCGCGTAGGGCGCGAAGGAGTGCGTGGGGTGGGGTGCTCGATGCCGCGGACGTCACCGCCGTCACGGCATGCGGGAAGGGCGGGCGCGCGCGCATGGCGCGCCGCGTCGAACGGGTGGGTCAGAGGGATGGGCGGTGCCCGCGAGGGGCGGGCGGGAGGCGGCCTCGGCGGCCGGTCACCACCAGACGTCGCGGTGGGCGTCCTCGACCACCTCGACGAGCCGGGCGACGGACGGCGCTTCGAGGTCGTCGAAGCGCAGCGGCCGGCCGTCCCGGTGGGCGCGGACGGTGCCCAGCGCCAGGTCGGCGAACTGGGCGGTCACCGCGTCGAGGCCGAGCGCGCCGTCGGCCTTGTACCACTGGGTGACCAGCGTGGTCGAGCGCATCAGCGCGATCCGCGCCAGCGACGCCGACCCGAAGGCGAACACGCCCTCCGCCCGGCCGCGGGTCAGGACGCCGGTCCACAGCCGGTTCGTGAGCGCGCGCTGGCGGCTGATCGCCGGATGGTCGGACCAGTCGCGCGCGTGCAGCTCCTGCTGCAGCAACTGGCCCATCTGCGGATGCTTGACGGGGATGATGATGTGGACGCCGATCAGGGCGGCGAGCTGCTCCTCCGGGCGGTCGACGATCGCGCAGGCGTTCTCCAGCGCCTGGCCGTGCCTGCTGAGCCCCTCCAGCACGAGGTCGCTCAGGGCCTCGTCCTTGGAGCTCAGGTAGTGGTAGAGCATCGAGGTGCTCACGCCGGCGTGCGCGCCGATCTCGCGGATCCCGGTCGCGTGGAACCCCTTCTGGGAGAAGAGCTCCAGCGCCGCCTGCGAGAGCCGGACGCTGGCGGGCGCGCCGTCCGCGGTCCGGCGGCCGCGCCGCCCCCGCGCCGCCCCTTCGGCGTTCCCGCTCATCCGGCCTCCTCGATGCGCTGCGGATTCCGGTCGATCGATCGGTCGATCGAACCGTTGCCGCCGACCGTATCTATCGATCGATCGATCGGTCAATAGGGTCGCCGACGCCGGTGCCGGAAAGCGGGCGGGATCGTCCCGCTCGAACGCCGCCGCTCGCGGGTGACGCGAACGTGATCGCGATGTCGGCGCGGGCCGGCGCCCGGGGCGAGAAAGTCGGCGGGGTGGGGCCGCTTATGTTGGAGTGGTGGGCCCGAGGCTGGTGAACCGGGGGAGGTGAGGCCCATGACCGGGACTCTGCCCGCAGCGTGGATCTCGGGCGCCGACGGCGATCTGATCCGTGCCGATGCGATCGTGGTCCTGCGTCTGGACAGGACCGGGCGGCTGACGGCGCAGCTGCGCGACGAGGCGAAGGTCAGCGTGACCCTCCTGGAGGGCGCGCCCGGTGGCGGCCACCCGCCCGCAGACTTCCACCGCGAGCTGGCCCGGATGATCGCCGAGGCGGCGGCCTCCGGGAGCACGCAGTTGATCAGCGCGCGGCATGTGGACGGCGCGTGGCGCTGGGTTAGCGAACCTTTGTAGGCGGTGCGCGCGCGGGGCGTTCAGGAGACGATCAGGAAGACCGCGGCGATGACCGCGCAGACGGCGACCACCGCCACGGCCATGCCGCCGGCGAGGCCCCTCATCAGCCCGAGGTACTCGTCCTTGATCGTCATGCGCTCGTCGCCCCTCGCCCGAGCCGGGCTCATGGACGGGCGGCGGAGACGTCGCAGGAGGCGAGGATCTCCCGTGGCAGCGGATCGCCGGCCTCGGCCGTCCTGCCCAGGGCCTCCTCAGCGCAGGACCGGGGCGTCTCGGGCGGGATGACCAAGAGGAGGAGCGGCTCGTCACGGCCGCACGCGACCGCGACCATGTGGTCCAGATGGGGAAGCCAGCCCACCCTGATCGCGTGGCCGAGGGCGGTGATGCGGAGCGGGACGTGGTCCCAGTCGTCGAAGTCGATGGTCAGGCGGGTGGCCATGCCCAGCCGGTCGGCCAGGGCGATCACCAGCTCGGGGAGTTCGGCGGCCGCGTCGCGCGACCGGGGCCACCAGCCGCCGTCCATGATCCCGCGCCCGGTGCCGTCCGGCCGCAGGCGCAGCCGGGGCGTCGGCGGCGGGATCAGGGGCGGCACGGCCGTGCCGGGAAGGTGGGCGAGTCGAGTGCTCTGGCGGGCCATCTCGAAGGGCCCCATTCTCGGTCCGGTGAGGACCGGGTCGTGATCCCCGAGGACGGCGCCGGCAAGGCGGCCCGCGCGCGAAATGCCCTCGATCAACCAGCCTACGCCATGTGCCCGGGCAAAACCCTGCCGCGTCCCTGATCGGACCGCGGATTTCGGGGCAACCACGGTAATGGGCACCACTGAACCAACGGGCAACATCGAAACCAGGGGGAGCACACGATGAGCGGCTGGACCAGTCAGGAACTGGAGACGATCGCGAACGCCGACGAACTGCAGATCGCACCGGACCAGGACGACGGCGGGCGGCGCGGCCCCACCACGATCTGGGTGGTCGGCGACGGCGACGAGCTCTACGTCCGCTCCTACCGCGGCGGCCAGGGCACCTGGTACCGCACCGCCCGCGCCACCGGCCACGGCCGCATCAGCTCCGGTGGCGTCACCAAGGACGTCACCTTCACCGACGCGGCCGGCGACCCCGACCTCAACGCCCGCCTCGACACGGTCTACCGCACCAAGTACGGCCGCTACGCCCGCCAGTACGTCGATCCCATGGTCGCCGACACCGCCCGCGCCACCACCCTGAAACTCACCCCGCGCTGAACGGCCGCCGCGGCGGGACCACCGCCGGCGCAAGGGCCCGCCGGAGAATCCAGCAGGATGACCGCCGTGCGGCGATCTTCAACACCGTCACCGGCGGCCGATCTTGTCGAGTTCTGCGAGATCGTCTGGGGAGAGCCGCAGAGTCGCGCCCGCGACGTTCTCGTGCAGGTGGGCCGCTGACGAGGTGCCGGGGATGAGCAGGATGTTCGGCGACCGCTGGAGCAGCCAGGCCAGGGCGACGGACATCGGCGACGCGCCCAGCCGGCCGGCCACGGCGGAGAGCGCCGAGGACTGCAGCGGGCTGAAGCCGCCGAGCGGGAAGAAGGGCACGTAGGCGATGCCCTCTTCGGCGAGCTCGTCGATCAGCTCGTCGTCCTGCCGGTAGGCGAGGTTGTACATGTTCTGCACGCACACGATCGGTGCGATCGCGCGTGCCTCCGCGACCTGCTCGGCCGTCGCGTTGCTCACGCCGAGGTGCCGGATCAGGCCCTGCCGCTGGAGTTCGACGAGCGTTCCGAGGGGCGCGGCGAGCGAGCCGGGCCGGGGCCCCTGAGCGTCGCCGAGCCGGAGATCGACCAGGTCGAGCGCCTCGAGGCCGAGATCCTCGAGGTTCTCGTGGACGGCGCGGCGCAGGTCCTCGGGTTCGCGGGCCGGGGGCCAGCCGCCCTGCCGGTCGCGGTCGGCGCCGACCTTGGTCGCGATGTGCAGCGCCTCGGGGTAGGGGTGCAGCGCTTCGCGGATGAGCCGGTTGGTGAAGCGCGGCCCGTAGGCGCCGGCGGTGTCGATGTGCGTGATCCCGAGGTCCCTGACCTCGCGGAGGACGGCGAGCGCGGCGTCGCGGTCGGCCGGCGGGCCCATGACCCCGGGGCCGGCGAGCTGCATGGCGCCGTAGCCGAACCGGGAGACCGTCAGGTCGCCCAGGGTCCAGGTGCCGCCGGGGAGGGAAGGGGAGGACATTCGCTACCTCTGTCTCTGGTGGTGTGCTGGTAAAGGGCCTTGCGGCTCCTCGGCCAGCCTCGGGGAGTAACGTTCTGAAAGGAAGTAGGCACCTGAAAGTGCGTATCGAACCCTGAGGGCGTGAAGGAGCGGGCAGTGGCGACGACGACGGCGGCCCAGCAGCGGGCACGGTCCAAGGTGGAGTACGACGCGTTCCTCGCGGCGTGTCCGAGCCGCGACCTCCTCAACCGGATCTCCGGCAAATGGGTCGCGCTGATCCTCTCCGCCCTCGGCAGCGGCGGTCCGCGCCAGGTGGACGGCGAGTGCGCGGGCGAACCCCGGGCGATGCGCTACTCGGAGCTGTCGCGCATGCTGGCGGGCGTCAGCCAGAAGATGCTCACCCAGACGCTGCGCTCGCTGGAGCGCGACGGACTCGTCAGCCGCACCGTGGTGCCCACCGTGCCCGTCACGGTCACCTACGAGCTGACCGACCTGGGCGTCTCGCTGCACCGCATGGTGCGCGGCCTGAAGACCTGGGCCGAGACCCACATGGACGACGTGATCGCGAACCGCGCGGCGTACGACACCGGGACCGGCTGAACGGCGTCCCGCCGGCGCCGGCGCGGCGGCGCGGCCGGAGCGCTGGACGGGCTCGCTCCGGTCAGCGGAGGCGGTGGTGGAGCGGGGCGGCCAGGTCGGTGGTCGCCAGGACCAGGGCCACGGTGTAGTCGATGAGGTGGTCGCGGTCGATGTCCAGCTCGCCGCGGAACCAGGCGGTGAACAGGTCCCAGAGGCCGGCGGTGAGGGTCAGGCCGGTCAGTTCCAGGTCGGTGCCGGGGACGGGGGCGCGGTCCAGCGTCTCGTGGGCCTGGGCGGCGAAGATGGCGGCCAGGGTCCGGACGATCTCGACGCGCCGCTGCTGGAGCAGGGGAGAGGACGGGAACGCGCGGGTGAGGATGTGAGCGCGGCGCGGATCGGTGGTCAGGAAGTCGAACACCGCCGTCACCACGGCCCGGGTGCGGGCCTGCGGGTCGCGGGGGGCCTCGCGGGCGGCGGAGAGGATCACGGCGGTGCCCTGGGCGACCTGGTCGTCGACGATCGCCAGCAGCAGGGCGTCGCGGTCGGGGAAGCTCTCGTAGAAGTAGCGGTCGTTGAGCCCGGCTTCGGCGCAGACCTTCCGCACGGTGGTGGCCGCCAGTCCCTGCGTGCCCAGCAGCCGCAGCCCCGCCGCGAGCAGCGCGGCCCGGCGGCGGGCCCGGCGCTGGTCGGCGGGAACGCCGCGGTAGGGGCGCGCGGGGGATGTCTCGGGCGTCACGGCTCCGATTCTGCCGCATCCCCTTGACGCGGCCCGCGAAGCTGAGGACGCTGAACACCGGATATTTCTGGTGAACCGACTCACCAGAAAGCGTCGCGGCGAGACGGGAGCGTGAGGTCCGGTGGCGACGGAGAACCCCCCACAGCCGGCACTGGCGGACATCGACCCGAGCGATCTGCGGTTCTGGGCCCGGCCGCTGGACGAGCGGGCACGGGCCTTCGCGGATCTGCGCGCCCGGCCGGAACCGGTGTTCATGACCCTGCCCAAGCTGCCGTTCCTCCCGCAGAGCCCCGGTTCCTGGGCGCTGGTCCGCCATGCCGACGTGACCGAGGCCAGCCGCCACCCGGAGATCTTCAGCAGCGAGCCCAGCGCGACCAGCCCGGCGGACATGCCCCGCTGGATGGACAAGTACTTCAACTCGATGATCGACATGGACGACCCGCGGCACGCCAAGATCCGCCGGATCGTCTCCCGGGCGTTCAGCCCCAAGATGCTCGCCAAGGCCGAGGACGACATCGCGCGGCGCGCCGCCCGGATCGTGGACGAGCTGATCCGGGCCGGCGGCGGCGACTTCGTCTCCCAGGCCGCGGTGCGGCTCCCGGTCGAGGTCATCTGCGACATGCTGGGCATTCCCGCCCGGCATCACCGGCGCGTGGTGGAGCTGACCAACATCATCGTCGGCTACAGCGACCCCGAGTACGTCGGCGCCACCGTGGAGTACGGCGGTGGCGGGCCGACGATGGGACGGCTCCCGACGCTCCGCATGCTGGGCACGGTGGCGTCGGCGGGGTGGCGGCTGCACCGGCTGGCCGCCCGGCTCGGGCGGGAGCGCCGGGCGGCGCCCACCGGTGACCTGACGTCGGCGCTGGTGAACGCCAACGTCGACGGGGAGCGGCTGAGCCCGCGCGAGTTCGGCGCGTTCTTCCTGCTGCTCGTCGTGGCGGGGAACGAGACCACCCGCAACGCGATCGCGCACGGGCTGAGGCTGTTCACCGGGCACCCCGAGCAGCGGGAGCTGCTGCTGGCCGACTTCGACGGGCGCATCGCGGGGGCGGTCGAGGAGATCGTGCGCTTCAGCAGCCCCGTCATCTTCATGCGCCGCAACCTGACGCGCGACCACGAGATGAACGGCCACACCTACCGCAAGGGCGAGCGGGTCACGCTGTTCTACTGGTCCGCCAACCGCGACGAGACGGTCTTCACCGATCCCGATCGCTTCGACATCACCCGGTCGCCGAATCCGCACGTCGGGTTCGGCGGTCCCGGCCCGCACTTCTGCCTGGGCGCCAACCTCGCCCGGCGGGAGATCACCGTCATGTTCCGCGAGCTGTTCGACCGCCTGCCGGACATCACCGCCGGCGAGCCCGACCGGCTCGTCTCCGGATTCATCAACGGGTACAAGCGCCTGCCGTGCGGCTTCACCCCACCGACCACCTCCTCCGTGCACTCCGGCTAGTCCTGGTTGGCGTCTCCGACCCAGCGCCTCCCCGACGTAGGACCGACCTCCCAGGTGGGGAAGCGTTTCAGGATCTCCTCCAGGGCGATCCTGCCCTCCAGGCGGGCGAGCGCGGCGCCCGGGCGGCAGGCCCTCGGTCTCTGAAAGCAGGCGATCGAGGCGATCTCGGCGCCCGGCGTGCCGCGCACCCGGGCCCGCCCGGCGGAGAGCTCGATGTCGCCGACGGAGGCCTCCAGCCGGTGCGCGGCGATCGCCGTGATGCGCTCCCGCAGGACGGGCGCGGTCTCGGCGATGGCTCCGGCGGTCATCGAGCCGGACCGGCTGCCGCCGGTGCCGCCGCCGAACGGCGTGAGGGCGGTGTCGCCCTGGACGGTGTTGACGTCGGCGATGTCCACGCCGAGGGCGTCCGCGGCGAGCTGGACGACGGTGGTCTCGATGCTGTTGCCGCTCGACCCTCCGGTGCACGTTCACCTTGCCGGACGGCTCGATCCGGATCGTCGCGCCCTCGGTGGCGTGGACGCCGACGCCGCTCCTGGTCGGCTCGATGTAGCTGCACGTGCCGACGCCCAGGTAGCGGCCCTCGGCGCGAGCCCGCGCCTGCTCCTCGCGGAACGCCTCGTAGTCCAGGACGTCCAGCGCGTGCTCGGAGGTCTCCAGCGGCTCGCGCGCCACCGACTCGAACTGCCAGGGCCGCGGTAGGCGGTGCGTCCGGTCATGTTGGAGAACACCGGCCGTCCTCGTCGAAGGCGATGCGGGCGTCGCCGTGCTCGTGGCGTCCCTGCCCCGCCGCGATGAGGTTCTCCTGCCGGTCCTCGATCCACTTCAGCGGGCCGGGCATCTTGCGCGCCGCGAGCATCACGCACATTTCCTCGCGCTGCGGCACGGCCTTCTGCCCGAAACCGCCGCCGGTGTCGCGCATCACGACCCGGGATGCGGTGATCGTCCAGCCCCAGCAGCCGGCTGCAGAACAGCCGCGTCTCGTGCGGCGTCTGCGTCGACGCCCAGATCGTCATCTCGCCGCTGGACGGCGACCACTCCGCGACCAGGCCGCGCGTCTCCATGGGCACGGCCGCGTAGCTCTGCTGGTAGACGGTCTCCCTCGCCACATGGGCCGCCCGTGCGAAGACGTCCGCGAGGTCGTCCACCGGGCGCCCGGCGAGGTTGCGAGGATAGGCGGGGTGCACACGCTCCGCGCACTCGTGCGCCGCCTTGTAGTCGACACTCCCGGGTGGGGGCCTCGCTCGCCGGATCCACGTCGGCCACGACCGTCGGCTCGACGAAGTAGCCGTCGCGGACGCGCGGCGCCAATCCGCGCGGAACCGACCGATGACGGCGCGGAACGGAATCTCACGGAGGTGCTGCGGGCGACCGACGAGATGCTCGTGCTCTTCGACGGCCTGGCGGGCTCCGACGAGATCGTGTTCAAGGCGATCGCCGCGCCGGTCTTCGACCCGACCGCCCGCGCGCTGCTGGCGCTCAGCATCACCGGATCCGGCGAGCCGGTCCGCGTCGACCGGGTCCTGGCCCTCGGCCGCCGGCTGGTCCGGGCGGCGGGCATCGCGACGCGCCGGTCCCGCGGCCGGGTACCGTGCCGCGACGCGCTCCGTAGCGGCACCGAGCCCGCCGGCGCCTTCAGCGGGTGACACCGTGCCTGGACGGTGGTGAGGCCCGGGTCTCGGGCCGTGGTCAGAGCGAGTTCGCCCCGCTTCGCTCGTCCGGGCTGAGCCGGTCAGGTTCGCGATGGTCGCCGGAGGGCCGGGTGGCGGCGAGGTAGCCGCTGGCCAGGATGAGGGCGCAGCCGGCCAGCTGGACGAGCGTGGGACGTTCGGCCAGCACGATGGCACCGAGTCCGACCGCGCCCACCGGGGTGAGAAGCAGCAGCGTCGCGCCGACGTGCGCGGGAAGCGACGGCGTGGCCAGTGCGACCAGAAGCCAGCCCAGGACCTGGCCCAGGACCGCGACCGCCAACAGCCAGCCGATGGGGGACCACCCGGGAGCGAGGTCGACGCCGTGCCAGACCGCGCCGATCGCCAGGGACGCGACGGCGGCCGCGACGATCACGTGCAGGTAGGTCTGCCGGGTCAGCCCGCCTTCGCCGGTTCGCCGGAGCAGGAAGAGGAACCCCGAGTAGCAGGCCGCGGCCATGACCGCGTGCAGCGCGCCGGTGAGCGGGTCGGTGCCCATCGCGCCGCCGACGAGCCCGGCGGTCAGGACGAGGCCGGCCAGCAGGAGCGGCAGCGCCAGGGCGAACCGGCGTCCCGGCGACTCACGGTCGACCACCAGCGCCAGCAGCGGCACCAGCAGCACCTGCATGTTCACGACCACCGTCGAGATCCCCGCGCCGGCTTCGGGGATGGCCTGGGTCCACAGCAGCATGTCGCCCGCCAGCAGCACGCCCGCCGCCCACGCCAGCGCCACGGTTCGCCGGCCCGGGCGGCCGTGGCGGCGTTCCGCCAGCGCCAACGGGACCAGGAGCGGCAGCGCCAGCACGCACCGGTAGAACGAGGCGGTCCCTGGAGAAACGTGGGCCAGGTGCAGCAGCACCGCCGACGCCGACACCGCCAGCGCCCCGACGCCCATGCAGACACCCGGCCACCGCCGCACCCACTCAGGCACCTGAGGCTGACTCGGTCTCCTTCCGGCGCCAGTGCTCATCGGCTCTCCACATCACACGTGTTTCACGGCTCGGGTCGGTCGTCGGGGTCGTACATGACCCATGCCCCGATCAAAGCCGCGACGAGACTCAAGACCACAAGGAGCACGATGCAAAGGCAGATGCCTCGACCAAGCCAAAGCAGCACTGCCGATTGCATCTTGTCGTTGAGGAAGATCAATCCTACTAGTGGAGGAATGAGGGCGAAGGCTCCGATGATCAGGCGCCGGCAGAGCCGTGTGAACCGCTTGCCGATGGCGGCTCGCTCATCCGGCGGTAGATGCGGATCGCGCAAGACCTGCTCCCGAACGCTATTGATCACATGGCCCCGCCGGATCCACGAAGACCACCGACAGCGCCTCTCCGTAGTGGGTGCGCATGCTTTCGCCGGCGGGCGGATCCTGACGGCAGACGACCCGTTCCAGGTCGGGGACGGTTGGCCAGGCCGTGACACGGCCGTCCGCGGGGCAGGGCGCCTGCGGTGGAAGCATCCCGAACTCGACCGTTCTGCTTGCAGCGTTCTCTGTCTGGGTGCAGACGATCCAGGTGCCGGAGTAGGACTCGCCATCGAAGGCGTGGCCGTCGGTCAGGGAACGGAAGACGGTGGTGTAGGAGGGGGCGGTACCTTGCCGTTCCCTGCTGACCGCGTCGAGGGTCTTCCCTTTATAGCTGGGAAGGGCCGCGGAAATCAGCGGTATCCCTCCATACTGTCATTGGCGACGTCATCGATGATCATGTCCGATCGGACGCCGGAGCGCCACTCGCTTCTCCACCCTCATGAAGTGCACGGTGCTCCGCGGGCGATCTCGCTTGCGATCTCCACGGCGATCTCGATCGTTCGTGCGACGAGAGGGGAGCGGGTGCAGGCCCCGGCGTGCGAGCGCCGATTCCACCCGGGCCTGGTCGCAGATCGGCGGGTGCGCCACCATCGGCGCGTCGTCGAGCCGGGTCAGAGACACGGGGCCGTCAGGGAAGATGGCGCAGCCGGGGCGCTCGTTCCGAAGCCTGCGCACGACCAGCGGCAGCAGCCATGAGTCGCGGGTGTGAGCATGGTTCTCCGCGATCGGGTCAATCGGAAATCATCTCTTTCGTCGATGAGCATCCGGGCCTAGCGTGGCGATCGTGACCCATTATCTCTCTAACGGCGAGAAGCTCGTCAAGCTGAGCGACGTCGAGTTGTGCGTCGAGACCTTCGGGGACCCCGCGAAACCCGCGGTCCTGCTCGTCGACGGCGCGGCCGCCTCGATGCTGTGGTGGGAGGCCGACCTGTGCGAGCGGATCGCGCGCGGCGACCGGTTCGTGATCCGCTACGACAACCGGGACACCGGCAGGTCCACCTGCTACCCGCCCGGGCGGCCCGGCTACGAGTTCACGGACCTGGCCGAGGACGCGCTCGGCGTCCTGGACGCATTGGAGGTGGAGCGCGCGCACGTCGTGTGCCGGTCCATGGCAGGCGGGATCGGGCTCATTCTCGGAGTGGACCACCCCGACCGGGTCGTGTCCCAGACGTTCGTCTCCTCCTCCACAGGCGAGGATGGCCTCCCGCCGCCGTCGAAGGGGTTCGCCGATAATGTTCCCGCCGCCCCTGACCCGTCCGATCGCGCCGCCGTGGTGGACTTCGTCGTCGCATCGGCCAAGGCCTATTCGGGTGACTCTCCCTTCTTCGACGAAACCGCCACGCGAGCGCTGGTCGAGCGGGACGTGGCTAGGACCCGCGACATCGCCTCGACCCTCACCAACCACTACGCGATGGACTTCGACGGGGCGGCCCGCGACTTCGGCGACATCACGGCCCCGACCCTCGTAGTGCACGGTAACCGCGACCCGGCTCTTCCGCTTCCGCACGGGCAGGCGTTGCGCGACGCGATTCCCGGCGCGAAGTTGCTCGTCCTGGAGGGGGCGGGACACGACCTGCCCAGGCCGCTGTGGGACGTGTTCGTACCGGCGCTGATTCGGCACACCGCAAGCGCCTGCGGCGCCGTCCCACCCGGCGCAGACGAGAGGATCCGGTGACGGTGACGTCCGACCACAGCGACCTGTTCGACTACGACGCAGAGCTTCGCCTGCACAACGAACTCTTCCGCGCTGCCGCCCGCGTCGGCCCTGAAGACCGTGTCCTCGACATCGGGTGTGGCACGGGACAGTCCACGCGCGAGGCCGCCCGCGCAGCCGTCAACGGAAGCGCGGTAGGGATCGATCTCTCCGCGAGAATGCTCGAACGCGCCCGTCGGCTCAGCGACGATCAGGGTCTGCGCAACATCACCTACCAACAGGCGGACGCCCAGATCCATCCCTTCCCGCCGGCGCATTTCGACCTCGCCATCAGCAGGTTCGGAACGATGTTCTTCGCCGACCCGGTCGCCGCGTTCACCAATATAGGGCGGGCTCTCCGCCCGGCGGCGCGGCTGGTGCTGCTCGTGTGGCAGGACCGCGACCACAACGAATGGGCCTCCGCGATCCGCCGGCCGCACACTGCCGCGACCCCGACGCCCGCCCCTCCCGTCGGCAGCCCGGACCCGTTCTCGCTCGCCGACCCGGCTCGCACCGAGAGCCTCCTGGAGGCGGCGGGCTTCACGGAAGTCGGCTTCACCGACGTGCACGAGCCCGTCTACTACGGCCCGGACACCGCCACTGCCTTCGATAATGTGCTCCGTCTTTGGGGCACAGACGTGCTGAACGACCTCGATCCCGGGACGGTCGAACAAGCACGCACGCGGCTACGTGCCGCCCTGGCCGCCCACGACACCGGCAGCGGCGTCTTCTTCGACTCGCGTGCGTGGATCGTCACGGCACGCCGCCAGGCCACGGAGCCGCGGTGACCATGCGAAAGACGCCGGGTGGCCGCATTCGGCCAGCGGAAGGGGGTGCGGTGGCGGCCCGGTAGGGTTTCCAGCGTCCATGATCATGACGGGACGATGGGATGACGGTGACACCGCTGGCTCCAGGGGACCCGCGGACGGTGGGGCGCTACCGGCTGTCGGGCAGGCTCGGCGGCGGCGGCATGGGAGAGGTGTTCTTCGGCCGGTCGCCGGGCGGACGGCCGGTGGCGGTGAAGGTCGTCCGGCCCGAGCTCGCGGCCGACCCGCTGTTCCGGCGCCGGTTCGGCCAGGAGGTCGAGGCGGCGCGGCGGGTGGGCGGCTTCCACACCGCGCCCGTGGTGGACGCCGATCCCGACGCCGACCCGCCGTGGCTGGTCACGGCCTACGTCCCCGGGCCCTCGCTGATGGAGCTGGTCGCCGCGCACGGACCGCTGCCCGAGCCGACCCTGCGAGTGCTCGGCGCGGGGATCGCCGAGGCACTGGAAGCCGTGCACGGCGCGGATCTGGTGCACCGCGACCTCAAGCCGTCCAACATCCTGATCGCCGACGACGGTCCCCGCGTCATCGACTTCGGCATCGCCCGGGCGGCCGACGTGACCGCGCTCACCCGGGCGGGCGGCGCCGTCGGCACGCCCGGGTACATGGCGCCCGAGCAGGTCACCGGCGAGCCGGTCGGCCCGGCGACCGACGTGTTCGCCTTCGGGGCGGTGCTGTGCTTCGCCGCCGGGGTGCGTCCCTTCGGCGACGGGCCGCCGACCGCGCTGCTGTACCGCGTCGTCCACCAGGAACCCGACCTGTCCGGCCTTCCCGACGGTATCCGCGGAATCGTGGCGGAGTGCCTCGCCAAGGACCCCGAGCAGCGGCCGGACACCGACGGCCTCCTCTCCGCGCTCACCGGCACCGACCTCACGGAGGACTGGCTCCCCGGACCTGCGCGAACCCTCGTGCTCGAAAGGGCCCAGACCGTGGCCTCGGGACAGACCGCGACGCGGACGCAGACGGAGGTGCGGAGCACGCCCCGGCCGGCCGCACGGGGGACCGCCACCGCGCCCCGCGCGTCCGGAGTCGTCGTTCCCGTTCGCGCGCCGCTCCCCAACCCGCTGCTCATCGTCGGCGCGGTGATGCTCATGGTGGCGGCCGTCGGAGCGGTGATCAACAGGCAGGGCATCGGGCTCCTGTTCATGGCCGTCGCCGTCCCGCTGTTCGTGCGCTGGTTCATCCGGTCGTCGAAGTACGACCCGACCCGTGACGGGCTGCGGATCGACCGCCAGGGCCTGGAACTGCGCACCGGCGCGAGCCGCGTCTCCTACGCGTGGACCGACATCGACCAGATCGCCTTCGGGCGCATCGGCCGGCTCGGCCGGAAAAGCGTCATTGTCCGGCCGTACGCCGGGGTGTCCGCGCAGCACAGAGCCCTGTCATGGTTCCAGCAGGATCCGGAGACCGGCTGGGCGCTCCTCGTCGAGACCCGCCTGCTGGACGCCTCGCGCTCGGTGCTCGCCGAGACCTTCGCCCGGTACGCCTCACAGCGCTGGAGGCCGGCCCCCTGACCGCGCAGGGTGCCCGGCGAGACGCCGAGCGCCCGAACGGTCACCTGCTTCTCATCGCCCCTCGCGTTTTCGGTCCCGGCGACCAAGGAAGTCCGATCCTCCATGACGCCCCCATCCTGGCCCGAGGAATTGCTCGGCGCGCCTGAAGTTCCGGTGCCCGACATAGAATGGTCCGAGGTTCGTGCGCGGACCGGCCTGGAATTTCCAGCCGACTATCGAGAGTTCGCTGCGCTCTACCCGGCGCTGATCATCGATGAGTTCCTCCGCATCCGCCACCCCGCGGGCCCGCCGGACTTCGATCTCATGGAATCATGGGGGTGGTTCGACCTGCGGCATTCCTGGGGCATCTTCGACATATGCTGGCACTGGGGCCCGGCGGAGGAGATCATCGAATTCGATCCCGTCACCACGCGTTCGCGGACGCTGGCGCCGACCGGCGGCGAGAATGTCTTCCCCTGGGGAATCAGCGACATCGGACCGGTATTCGGATTCTGGCTGGTGGAAGACGATCCGTCGGATTGGACGGTGATGCTGGTCGGTCAGTTCATGCAGTGGCGGTACCGTGGTTCGCTCACCGAGTTCTTGCCGGATGTGCTGAGCGGCCGGGTGAACTGCCCGCTCCTGCCCCAGGATTGGCCGGATCCGCTGGCCGGGTGCGCAGTCGAGCAACTCCTTGGATAACGCCTGGCGGCAGACGAGACGGGTAAGCCGATGGCGATGACGTGAGCCAACGGCGTACCCTTCAGGAGTGCCGATCAGCAAGGAAGAAAGGCAGGCGCTTCGCGTCGCTCGCCGCGAGCAGATCCTGGACGCGGGACTTGAGACGTTCGCCGCCGAGGGCTACCAGGGCACGACCCTGGCCGAAATCGCGGCCCGGGTAGGGCTCACCGAAATCGGTGTGGCGCGCTACTTCGCCTCTAAAGCGGAGTTGCTGGCCGACGTGCTGCGCCACCGCGACAACATCGTCCCCGACGCTCTTGCCCGCATGACCGGCGCCGACATCATCGAGTCCGTTCGCCACATGGCGGATCTGGCGAGCACACTGCTCGACCACCCGAGTCTGGTGCGCTTCGAGACAGTGGTCGGCGGGGAGAGCGTCGTCGAAGGCGGGGAGCCCTTCGAGTACTTCGAGGCACGCCTGCAAGCCGTCCGTCGGGTGCTGAGCGACCGCCTGCGCGAGGCGAAAGAGGCCGGCACGGTTCGTGCCGACACCGATCCCGACCTCACCGCCGCAGAAGTCATCGCGTTCATGCACGGCGCCCACACCCAATGGCTGTTCTCCCCTCAGGACGTCGACCTGCGGGGCTTGTACCGTCACTACTTCAATCAGCTCGCCGAGCGGCTCACGCCGGCACAGGCTCCGCATGGCTGAAATCGGCCGGCCTGGTTAACGCACGGCATTGGCTGCGGTCGTAGAGTGCGTGAGTCATGCCGGGTGTGATCCGCGTCGGGCGCGGAAGCGCGCGGCGAGGACGCCCAGGGCCACCCACCAGCCCGGGGCCAGTCGACGGGTCGTCCTCGACCGGTCCGAGGCCGGCCGCTGGAACTCCGCTCCAAGGGGGCGGGCGCTCTGCGCTCATGCCGCGCGGCTCGTCGGATCTCCCTGTGCTCCCTAGAGCGGAGTTCCTGTTCCGAAGCTCGCCTTGCCCGCCGCGCGGGCGTGCAACCGAACCGGGCCCGCAAAGACTGGGTCACGTCCGTTCTCCCTGGTCGCTGACACGGCAGGAAGGCCTCGGCCATGGGGCGCCGATGCCGCGCGACCAGGACTTTCGTCCCTGGAGGGAGCCGCGGACGGGCGCGAGTCTGGACACATGGGGTCCCGTCGGACGGGCGCGCACCGATCGACGTGAGCGTCTGGGAAACGCGAGGAGAACATGTCACAGCCCATCGTCGTAGGCGTCGACGGATCCGAGCACGCGGACCGGGCCGTGGAATGGGCGGCCGCCGAGGCGAGCCTGCGCCACCGGCGTCTCCACATCGTCCACGCCGTCGAGAACTTCCCGTACGGCGCGCCGCTGTTCGCACCGGCGGAGACGATCAGTCTCATGTCCCGGGTGGGGCACGGCGTTCTCGCCGCCGTGGCCGAGCGCGTCCGGGAGCAGTGGCCCGACCTGGAGGTCAGCACGGCGCTCGTCTCGGACGACGCGCCGCACGGCCTGATCGAACAGACCGCGGGCGCCTTCGAGGTCGTCGTGGGCCATCGGGGGCTCGGCGGGTTCGCCGGTCTCATGCTGGGATCCGTCAGCCTGCGGCTGGCCGCGCGCTGCGCGATTCCGGTGGTCATCGTGCGCGGGACGGCCGACGAGCAGGGGGAGGTCGTCGTCGGGCTCGACCTGCAGAAGGACGCGGACGCGATCCTGCACCACGCGTTCGACGCGGCCGCCCTGAACGGCGCGCCACTGCGGGTCATGCACGCCTGGCGCGTCTCGCAGACCCTCGTCGAGGCGGGTTTCGCCCCCGACCGGGACAAGGTGGAACGGGTGGAGCGGGAGTTCCTCGACCGCCTCACCGCGGCGTACACGCCCTGGCAGGCGAAGTACCCGCAGGTCGAAGTGGTTTCCGAAGTGGTCCTGGCCCACCCGGTGACCGCCCTGTCGAACGCTTCGCTCGGGGCCCGCCTGGTCGTGGTGGGCGCCCACACGCGGTCGTGGACGGCGCCTCGGCTCGGCTCCGCGGCGCACGGCGCGATCCACCACGCGCACTGCCCCGTCGCCGTGGTCCCTTCCACCTGAGGTCGTTCGAAGTATCCGCCGGGGTCGCGTCCCCAGCGCCCCTTCAGCCGCGAGCGTGACGTACGGCAACGCGCCGCGGCTACGACTAGGAGACCGTTTCCCGGGGGAGCGGCAGGGCGCCGGTTCCCGCGCATCGACGGGACGTGTGACCTTCGGCCCTGCCGTGCGCGGCCTGCCCCGTGGTGCGCTTGGGCCAGCGACCTCGAGGAGGAACGGTGACGTCCACGACCACCCCCAACGGCCAGTCGATCGAAACCGAGCCGGCGTCGACCGGCACCGGATTCGCGTCGATCGACGCCTACTGGAGAGCGGCCAACTACCTGTCGGCCGGGCAGATCTACCTGCTGGACAATCCGCTGCTGCGTGAGCCGCTGCGACCGGAGCACATCAAGCCCCGGCTCCTCGGGCACTGGGGCACCTCGCCGGGGCTGAACTTCTGCTACGTCCACCTGAACCGGGTGATCAAGGCCCGTGATCTGGACGCCGTCTACATCATGGGGCCCGGGCACGGCGGGCCCTCCGCGGTCGCCAACGCCTGGCTGGAGGGCACCTACAGCGAGGTCTATCCCGCCGTGTCCCAGGACGCCGAAGGTATGAGGGCGCTGTTCCGGCAGTTCTCCTTCCCCGGCGGCATCCCGAGCCATGTCGCGCCGGAGACGCCGGGGTCGATCCACGAGGGCGGCGAGCTCGGCTACTCCCTCGCGCACGCCTACGGCGCCGCGTTCGACAACCCGGACCTCGTGGTGGCGTGCATCGTCGGGGACGGGGAGGCCGAGACCGGGCCGCTCGCGACCAGTTGGCATTCCACCAAGTTCGTCGACCCGGTGAACGACGGCGCGGTGCTGCCGATCCTGCACCTGAACGGCTACAAGATCGCCAATCCGGCCGTGCTCGCCCGCATCCCCGAGGAAGAGCTGGTCAGGCTGTTCGAGGGGTACGGACACGCCCCGATCGTGGTCTCCGGCGATGATCCGGCGATCCTCCACCGGGACATGGCGGCGGCGCTCGACCGCGCGCTGGACGAGATCGCCCGCATCCAGCGCGCCGCCCGTGCGGAAGAGGCGACCGACCGCCCCCGCTGGCCGATGATCATCTTGCGGACGCCGAAGGGGTGGACCGGGCCCAAGGAGGTCGACGGCCTGCCCGTGGAGGGCACGTGGCGCGCCCACCAGGTGCCGCTCGCCGGAGTCCGCGACGACCCCGAGCACCTGGCGGAGCTGGAGGCCTGGCTGCGCTCCTACCGTCCGGAGGAGCTCTTCGACGACGCCGGACGGCCGGTCCCCGCGCTGCGCGACCTCGCGCCGTCGGGGAACCGGCGGATGAGCGCCAACCCGCACGCCAACGGCGGGCTGCTGCTGCGCCCCCTCGACCTGCCCGACCCGCGCGCCTACGCCGTGCCGGTGGACGAGCACGGCACCGCCACCGCCGAGGCCACCCGCGTCCTCGGCGGCTACCTGCGCGACGTCGTCGCCGCGAACCCGCGGACCTTCCGGATCATGGGGCCGGACGAGACGGCCTCCAACCGGCTCGGCGCCGTCTTCGAGGTCACCGACCGCGTGTTCGAAGGCGACAGGCGCGACACCGACGAGCACCAGGCGCCGCACGGCCGGGTCATGGAGGTGCTCAGCGAGCACCTGTGCCAGGGCTGGCTGGAGGGCTACCTGCTGACCGGGCGGCACGGGCTGTTCAACAGCTACGAAGCGTTCATCCACATCGTCGACGCCATGTTCAACCAGCACGCGAAATGGCTCAAGGTCACCCGGCACCTACCGTGGCGGCGGTCCATCGCGTCGCTGAACTACCTGCTGTCCTCGCACGTCTGGCGGCAGGACCACAACGGCTTTACCCACCAGGACCCCGGATTCCTGGACGTGGTGCTGAACAAGAAGGCCGAGATCACCCGCGTCTACCTGCCGCCGGACGCCAACACCCTGCTCTCGGTCGCCGACCACTGCCTGCGCTCCCGCGACTACGTCAACGTCATCGTCGCCGGCAAGCAGCCCGCCCCGGTGTGGCTGCCGATGGACCAGGCGATCGCGCACTGCACGCGCGGCATCGGCATCTGGGAATGGGCCTCCACGGATGGCGGCGCCGACCCCGACGTGGTCCTGGCCTGCGCCGGCGACGTCCCCACCCTGGAGACCCTCGCCGCGGTCGACCTGCTGCGGCGCTTCTTCCCGGACCTGCGCGTCCGCGTCGTCAACGTCGTCGATCTCATGCGCCTACAGCCCGTCGAGGAGCATCCGCACGGGCTGCCCGACGTCGAGTTCGACGCCCTGTTCACCGCCGACAAGCCCGTCATCTTCGCGTTCCACGGCTACCCGTACCTGATCCACCGGCTCGCCTACCGCCGCCACGGACACCACAACCTGCACGTCCGCGGCTACAAGGAGGAGGGCACCACCACCACGCCCTTCGACATGGTGATGCTGAACGACCTGGACCGCTTCCACCTCGTCGTGGACGTCATCGACCGCGTGCCCTCGCTCGGCAGCCGGGTCGCGAACGTGCGGCAGTGCATGCTGGACGAGCGGCTGCGGTTGCGCGCGTACACGCGTGAGCACGGCGAGGACGCACCGGAAGTCCGCGACTGGGCCTGGCCGTACTGAAGCGCTTGGTGGTGCGCCATCCGGGATCGGGCGCGTCCCTCGCGGCGGTGGCGGGACGTGGTGGTCACAGCCCGCGAGGATCTCGGGATCGCCGCGGCCACCCGCTCCGTCATCGGCGGGACGTAAAGCCGTCCGACCGGGACGTTCGGCACTGTCGGCCCCGGACCGCCGACAACGACGCTGGAGATGGAACCGGAGTTACCGAGGAGGCCCCGATGCGTGCGCTGGTGTACCACGGTCCAGGTCGGAAGGCATGGGAAGAGGTCCCGAAACCACAGATCGCCGACGACGGCGACGCGGTGGTGCGGGTCGACGCGGTGACGATCTGCGGAACGGACCTGCACATCCTCAAGGGCGACGTCCCGGCCGTCATCGACGGCAGGATCCTCGGCCACGAGGCCGTCGGAACCGTCGAGACGGTCGGTTCCGGTGTCCGGACGGTCGAGCCGGGCGACAAGGTGCTGGTCTCCTGCATCACCTCGTGCGGGACCTGCCGGTTCTGCCGCGAGAGCAGGTACGGGCAGTGCCTCGGCGGGGGCGGCTGGGTCCTCGGGCACAAGATCGACGGAACGCAGGCCGAGTACGTCCGCGTGCCCTTCGCCGACACCTCCGTGCACCGGCTGCCGGAGGGGCTCCCCGCCGAGGACGTGCTGATGCTGGCCGACATCCTGCCCACCGGGTACGAGGTCGGCGTCCTCAACGGCCGCGTGGGGCCCGGCGACGTCGTCGCGGTCGTCGGCACGGGCCCGATCGGCCTCGCCACGATCATGGGCGCGCGGCTGTTCAGCCCGAGCCGGATCATCGCGGTGGACCTGGCCGACAGCCGGCTCGCGGCGGCCGAGGAGTTCGGCGCGGACGTGCTGGTGAACAACGCCCGCGAGGATCCGGCCGCGATCGTCCGCGACCTGACCGGCGGGCTGGGAGCGGACGCGGCCGTCGAGGCCGTCGGCGTCCCCGACGCCTTCGAACTCGCGGTCGCGCTGGCCCGTCCCGGCGGCCGCATCGCCAACATCGGCGTGCACGGCGAGCCCGCGACGCTGCACCTGGAGGAGCAGTGGATCCGGGACGTCACCATCACCACCGGGCTGGTGGACACCTTCTCCACGCCCACGCTGCTGCGCCTGCTCGCCGGCCGGCAGCTCGACGCGGGACGGTTCGTCACGCACCGCTTCGGCCTCGACGACTTCCCGAAGGCCTACGAGGTCTTCGCCGACGCCGCGCACACGGGCGCCCTCAAGGTCGTCCTGACCCGCTGACCTCCTGGGCCCGGGACCGGAGGAGCCGCGACCGCCCCCCTCGGACGTGAACGGTCGCGGCCCCCGCCTCGGGCCAACGGCGTCCGGCGGCCCCTCAGCGGCGGTCCGGATGAGCGGCCACGTCATGCCACACCGCGTTGGCGCCGCTGTGTCCGATCCGGACCACCTGGACGCCGGACGCGGCGGCCCCGCCGACCGCCAGGACCGCCGCCGCCACCGTCACCGCGCCCGCCCAGCGCGGCACCGCGGCCGACTCGCGGCGGGCGTACCAGCCGACGCCGGTCAGGACGGCGAGACCGAGCCACATCACTCCCGCGAGCGGAAGCAGCATGTCGGCCAGTTCGGCGTGCCGCTCCACCAGCGCGTTGTGCGGCACCCGCTGTTCCAGGTTCTCGCCGCTCGACGTCGCCATGGGCACCGAGACCACCGCGGCGGTCGCCAGGCCGAGCACCCACGGGGCCGCCGCCCGCCGCGCCCGCGGCCACAGCGCCACCACGAGCGTCGCGACGACGGTGAGCGGGACGAGGAAGACCACCAGGTGAACGACGAGCGGATGGGTGGGCAGGCCCCAAAGGGTCGACGGCATGACCGACCTTTCACAGAGACGGGAGGACTGGACGAGAATGTCGTGGTTCGCTCCCTCCTGCCCACGGCTTCGGGTGCATTCAGAGAACCCTCATAGGTTCCCCGGCACAGCCGTTACGAGGATTTCAAGCGGCCTTCAACCGAACCGGTGTTTGAGATCGCGGGTGACCCTCGCCTTGCCAAGAGGGGACCTTCGGCCGCAGAACCCTGGGAAAGCGCGGCCTAGCGTCGACAGTGGGACGTTCCTAGAGCGTGGGAGGGATGACCAGTGTCGGCACCGATCGCCGTGGGCATCGACGGCTCCGTGCATGCATGGCGCGCCCTGGTGCCGGGCGACCCCGGCCGCGCGCTGGTCGGCGAGAGCGAGGAGGCCGCACAGGTGGCCGTCGGGTCGCGCGGGGCCGGAGGGTTCGAGGGACTGCTGTTCGGATCGCCCGTTCCCCGCGGAGGCGTCCGGCGAGATCGTCCTCGGTCTGGAGGGGCGTGCCGGCGAGGACCGGCTCGTCGACTGGGCGTTCGCGGAAGCCGGATCGCGGGGTGCCCGGATCCTCGCCCTCCACGCGCTCGGCGGGGACTTCCCGGTCTGCCCTGTGGTGGTCGTCCCGCTGCGCGACTGAGCCCGGGGCACCGGGTGCGAACCCGTCCCGGAAGGCCGGGACCCGACAGAGGAGAGGACCATGGCCGAACCGATCATCGTGGGCGCCGACGGCTCCGTCCCGTCCGCGCGAGCCGTGGCGTGGGCCGCCGACGAGGCCGCCCGGTACCGGCGCGACCTGCAGATCGTCCACGCCGTCGAGAACTGGGCCTTCGACGTCCCGCTGACCGCCGCGCCGGGAGAGGTCGCCTCGCTGTCGCGGGCCGGCGGCGAGGTCCTGGCGAGCGCCGAACGCGTCGCCCGGGACCGGCGGCCGGAGGTCCAGGTGAACACCGAGCTCGCCGCGGCGGGCACCGTGCGCGCGCTCACGGAGCGATCGAGGAACGCGTTCGAGCTCGTCGTCGGCCACCGGGGTCTCGGCGGGTTCGCCGGGCTGGTGCTGGGCTCGGTGGGCCTCGGCGCGGTCCGCCACTCGGCCTGTCCGGTCGTGGTCGTGCGCGGCGAGGGCGAGGCTGGACACGGCGAGATCGCCGTGGGAGTCGGGCTCGGTGACGACTCGGCGACCCTGGAGTACGCGTTCCGGGCGGCAGTGGCCTGGAACGCCCGGCTGAGAGTCGTGCACGCGTGGCCGTTCCCCGAGTCCCTGGACGGGCCGGGAGCGGCGGAGGGCCTGGAACGCACTGAGGAGCGCGCTCGGTGGCGCGTCGTCGAGGCGCATGCCCCGCTGCGCAAGCGGTATCCCGAAGTGGACGTCCAGGAGACGATCGTCTCCGACAATCCCGCCGCGGCGCTCATGGCCACCACGGGAGCGGCCGATCTGGTCGTCGTCGGCACCCATCCCCGCGAGGGGCTGATGCTTCCCCGCAACCGCGCGGTGACGCACGGGCTGATCCACCACGCGCACTGCCCGGTCGCCGTCGTCCCCGCCCTCGGCCACCGGCCCTGACACGCCTCCGGCGCAGCCGGGGTCGCGCGACGTCGGGACGGACGACCCGGTGGTCATTCGTCGGCGGCGGGCGCCCTGCCGTTCCGGAGCGGGGTCTCCCAGGAGTCCCCGGGTTGGATGAGGATCTCCTGGTCGCCGGGGGCGATGCGGATGGGCAGAGCGGCGCCGGGACGGAGCGTGACCTTCAGCCGGTCCTGGCGGCAGACGAGGTCGATGCCCCAGTGTCCGCGGTAGCGCAGGCCGAGGCGCAGCTCGCCGATCGCCGCGGGCAGGCGCGGGTTCAGGTGGAGGGTGCCGTCCTGGGTGTTCATCCCGGCGTAGCAGCGTTGGACGAGGTCGACGGTGCCGGCCATGGCGCCGAGGTGGACGCCCTCGGCGGTGGTGCCGTGCTGGGCGTCCGCCAGGTCGCTGTCCAGCGCTTCCCGGAAGACCCGCCAGGCCTGGTCGCCGTCGGTGCTGGCCAGGATCCACGCGTGCACCAGGGAGCTGAGGGTCGATCCGTGGCAGGTCCGCGGCAGGTAGTAGGCGGTGGTGCGCGCGATCAGGTCGGGCCCGTGGTCGTAGCCGAGGCGTTGCAGGATGTCATCGAGTTCCTGCGGCGTCAGCACATAGAAGAGCATCAGCACGTCGGCCTGCTTGGAGGCCTTGTAGCGGTTGGTCGAGTCGCCTTCGGCCTCCAGGATCCGGTCGAGCCGGCGGACGTCCCCGTAGCGCTCGCGGTAGGCGGGCCAGTCGAACTCTTCGAGGTCGCCGTAGCCCTCGAACTGGCTGATCACGCCGTCGTGGAACGGGACGTACATCCGCCGGCGGACGTCCTCGAACCGGGTGATCTCCTCGCGGGTGAGGGCGAGCCGCTCGCGCAGCTCGGTGCGGCGGTCCTCGGGGAGGAGGGCCAGCGCGTCCAGGGCCCGGTGCAGCAGCCAGGCGGTGAGGACGTTGGTGTAGGCGTTGTCGTCCAGGCCCGGCTCGTCCCGGCCGGGAAAGGCGTCGTGGTACTCGTCGGGGCCCATGACGCCGCGGATCCGGTACCGGTCGGTGGAGCGGTCGTAGCAGGCCAGATCGGCGAAGTACCGGGCGATCTCCAGGATGATCTCGGTCCCGTACTCGGCGAGGAACTCGGTGTCGCCGGTCGCCTCGTAGAACCGCCAGACGTTGTGGGCGATCGTCAGCCCGACGTGCCGCTGCAGGTGGGAGTGGTCGGGCAGCCAGCGGCCCGAGCGCGGGTTGAGGTGCACGCGCTGGGTCTCCTCGCGGCCGTCGGCCGCGCTCTGCCAGGGGTACATGGCGCCGCGGTGGCCCGCCGCGGCGGCCGCGCGCCGCGCCGCGGGAAGGCGCCTCCACCGGTACATCAGCAGCGCCTTGGCGATCTCGGGGAACCGCATGGTCAGGAAGGGCAGGATGAACAGCTCGTCCCAGAAGACGTGGCCGCGGTAGGCCTCGCCGTGCAGCCCGCGGGCGGGCACGCCGGCGTCCAGTTCCACGCTGTGCGGCGACACCGTCTGCAGCACATGGAAGATGTGCAGGTTGAGGACGCGCTGCACGTCGGCGTGGTCGAGCCTCAGCTGGGCGCGCCGCCACAGGTGCGCCCAGGCGAGCGCGTGCCGCTCCAGCAGGCCGTCGAAGCCGTCCGCGCGCCGGACGGCGGCGAGCGCGGCCCGGCCGTGCTCCTCCACCGCGCGGTCGCGGGAGGTGTAGACGGCCGCCACCTTCTCGATCGTCACCGCCGCGCCCTCGCGGACCTCGATGCGCAGGTCCTGCGCCGTCCAGCCCGGCTCGGCGCGCCGGGACGCCGCCGCCGGCTCGGACGACCGCGTGCGGGCCGCGACCGCGATGCCGATCCTCGACGTGGTCGTGACCGTGGTGAGCAGCTGCGCCTCGGGGTCGCCGGGGTCGGCCGGATCCTCGCGGACGAGGTGCTCGGCCGGCAGGTCCCGGTACCGGGCCACGCCGGTGTTCGCGACCCGTCCGTCCAGCGCCGAGCGGACCTCCAGGACGCCGGTCCAGTCCTCCGGCACGATCGTGGTCTGCAGGGCGGCCAGGTGCGGCTCGTCCATGGACACGATCCGGCGCTGGGCGAGGCGGAACGTCCGGCCCGCCGCGTCGCGGCAGCGCAGCAGCCGGGTGAGGACGCCGCGGCGCAGGTTCAGTTCCTGCCTGTACGCCAGGAGCCGCCCCTCCGCGCGGGCGCGGTCGAGGTCGAACCACTCGTCTCCGGCGGCGCGGAAGGTCAGCGGGAGCCAGTTCGGGACGTTCACCAGGTCGGCGTTGTCGGCGTCCTGCCCGCCGAACCGCGCGGTCAGCCGGTCGTAGCATCCGGAGACGTAGGTCCCGGGGTAATGCGTTCCGTCGGCGGACGACTCGGGCGCGGCACCGCGTGTGGCGAAATAGCCGTTGCCCAGCGTGCACAGTGCCTCGCGCAGCCGCTCGGCGGCCGGCTCGTAGCCGTCATAGATCAGGTCCCACCGGCTCATGGCCTCTCCCGCCGGTCGTCGGTAGCCGTCCGGTGACGATGCCCTCTTTCCGGACCGTCTCACCGGCGGCACCGGAGTGCCGAGTGCCGGACGGACCGGGCTTCCAGGGACCTTCGGCCCGTCCAGGACGGTTCGGTACGAACCGAGACTGAGTAATCGAGGAGTACTGCCGCCTCACTGGGGAGATGTGTTGGGAATGGGCGAACTGGACAGGGCTCAGCGGGCGCACGTGCTGCTCGGCTACGACGCCAGCGAGGACAACGAACCGGCGCTGCGGTGGGCGGTCGATGAGGCGCGCCTGCGCGGGCTGGACCTGGTGCTGTGCCATTGCTGGCACTGGCCGTACCCCGCTGACCACGTGGACGGCCGCGTCGAGGCGATCATCGAGCGGGCGGGGGAGAAGCTCCTTGAGCACGGGGAGGCGCGGGCCCACGAGCTCGGGATGTCCCGGACGGTCGGCAAGCGGCTGAGGCCCGAACCCGTCTCCGACGCCCTGGTGTGCGAGTCCGAGGACGCCGAGCTGATCGTGATCGGCTCCCACGAGCGGCACCACCTGCCGGTCGGCTCGACCGCGGTGCAGCTGCCGGCCCGGGCGCGGCGGCCCGTGCTGGCCGTCCGCCGCGACGACCACGGTGGCGGCCCTGCCCGCGGCCTCGTCGTCGCCGGTGTGGACGGGTCCCGGGGCGGCGACGCCGCGCTGGGCTTCGCCATGGAGGAGGCGGTGCTGCGCGGTTGGCGCCTGCGGGTCGTGTTCGGGGTCTGGGAGCCCGGGGCGGTCGACGAGGCGGAGCTGCCCCTGTTCACCGACAAGGAACGGCTCGCCCAGGTCCGGGCGGAGACGCTGGAGCGGTCCGTAGCCCCCTGGCGCGACCGCTATCCCAAGGCCGATCTCGACGTCTCGGTGGTCCTCGATCGTCCTCGTGAGTCCCTCTTGGACGCGGCGGACGGCGCCGATCTGCTGGTGGTCGGGGACCGCGGCGCCGGCGGTCTGGACCCGCTGTTCCTCGGAGCGACCAGCTCGGCGATGCTCCAGCACGCCCCCTGCACGGTGGCCATCGTGCCGTCCGCCCACTGACCGCGTCGGTCCCGGGCGGCGCGGCCGCGCGCCGGCCGGGCCGCTCTCCGCGCCGCGGCTAGTCCGGTCCCATCCGCCCGGCGTCCGGGTGGCCGGGGAGCCCGGCGGGGAACACCGGTTCGATCCGGTACAGGGACGGCATCCCGCCGGTGCGCGGCCCGACGTCGCGATGGACGCCGGCGAGCCCGCTCACCAGGTCCCGGGCCGTGAGCAGCCCGACGAGCACGTTCCGGTCGTCGGTCACCGGGACGTAGTCCAGACCGGCCTTCATCATGGCCCTGGCGGCCTCCGCCACGGTTGCCGTGGGCGGTACCGCCACCGGAGGTCCGGGCGGCAGGAGCGTGGTGACGGCCCGCCGGGCCTGCTCGGGGCCGGAGGCGTTCCAGGAGGCCGTCAGGGTCTGCGCGTCGACCACGCCGACGAAGCCTCCCTCGTCGTCGGCCACCGGCAGGTGGTGGACGCCCGCCTGGCACATCAGCTCCCACGCCATGAGCACCGATTCGGACTCGGAGATGGTGAGAAGGTCCAAGGTCATCACCTCGGCGACGGCCCGCCTCTCCAGCGGGCGATGGGCGACCATGACTCCTCCAGGTGTCGGTTCCGTCCTCATGCCCCATGATCCGCCCGTGGCGGGGGCGACGCGCAGAGGCGAAGGTCCTTCGAGAAGGGGCCGAGAAGCCCGGCCGCGGGGGAGACGTCAGCCGCGCTGGAGCCGCTTGATGATCTCTATGAGGGCGTAGGCGGCCACCGCGAAGACGATGATCCGCGCCCACGCGCCGAGGCCGAGCGCGGCCGAATGGAAGACCCTCTGCATGAAGGGGGTGTACGTGTAGAACATCTGGATCGCGAGGAGGGCCGCGGCGCCGGCGGCCGTCCAGGGGTTGCGGCGAACGCCGCGCCACAGCAGCGGCCGCTCCAGGGACAGGCAGTTGAACATGTAGGCGATCAGCGTGACGGCGAAGACGTTCACCACGATCGTCCGGGCCGTCTCGGGAGGGGCCCCGTGCGCCAGCTCCCAGTGCTGGAGGCCGAACGAGCCCGCGAGCAGGATCCCCGACACCAGCAGGATCCGCAGGGTCATGGCGCGGGTGAGCAGCGGCAGCGACGGGTCGCGGGGCGGCCTCCGCATGATCGCCTCGTCCCTGGGCTCGACCGCGAACGGCAGGCCGAGGACCAGCACGGCCGTCATGTTCAGCCACAGCACCTGGAGCGGCAGGATCGGCAGCGAGGCGTTCGCTGCGATGGCGGCGACCAGCACCAGCCCGAGGCCGATGTTCGACGGCAGCGCCCAGACGATGAACTTCACCAGGTTGTCGAACACGCCGCGCCCCTCCTCCACGGCCTGCTCGATGGAGGTGAAGTCGTCGTCGGTGAGGACCATGTCGGCCGACTCCCGGGCAGCGTCGGTGCCACCGCGTCCCATGGCGACGCCGATGTCGGCGCGCTTGAGTGCGGGGGCGTCGTTGACGCCGTCCCCGGTCATGGCGATGACGTGGCCGGCCTCCTGGAACGTACGGACGAGCCGCAGCTTCTGCTCGGGGGAGACCCGCGCGAACACCGAGGCCGCGCCGATCCGCTCCGGGGAGAGGCCGGCGGCCAGGTCGGCCCCCGTCACCACCTCGCCGCCGAGCCCGATCCGGGCGCCGACCGCGGCGGCGGTCGCCGCGTGGTCCCCGGTGATCATCTTGACCTGCACGCCCGCGTCGCGGCAGGCCCGCACGGCGCTCGCCGCCTCGGGACGCGGCGGATCGATCATCGCCTGCAGGCCGAGGAAGGTGAGGCGGGGCAGCGGATCGAGCCGGTCGGACGACGCCCGCGCGAACGCCAGGACGCGCAGCGCCCGCCCGCCGAACGCCTCGGCGCGGGCCGTGACGGCCGCGCGATCCAGCGGCTCCGGCAGGCCGTCCGGCCCCGCCTGGTCGTCGCAGAGCTCCAGGATCCGCTCGACCGGGCCCTTGGCGTAGACGATGCCGCCGTCATGGGCGGTGGCCATGAAGCGGCGCTCGGAGGTGAAGGGAAGCGCGGCCGTCCTGGGCGGCACGCCGCCGATCTCCGCCTTGGCGGCGCTCGTCAGGAGCGCGCCCTCGGTCGGGTCCCCGGCGATGCGCCAGACACCGTCCTCCTCGAACAGCTGCGCGTCGTTGCAGGCCGCGCCCGCGAGGAGTGTCTCCCGCAACGCGGGATCCGCTGTCGGGCGGACCGGCCGTCCGTCCTGTTCGACGGTGCCGGCGGGCGCGTAGCCGGAGCCCGAGACGGTGTACTCGCGGCCGCCGCTGAACACGGCGGTGACCGTCATCTGGTTCTGGGTGAGCGTCCCTGTCTTGTCGGTGCAGATGACCGTCGTGCCGCCGAGCGTCTCGACCGCGGGGAGGTGGCGGACGATCGCCCCCCGGCGGGCCATCCGGGCGACGCCGAAGGCGAGGGTGATCGTGACGATGGCGGGTAGCCCTTCGGGGATGGCGCCGACCGCGAGTGCGACCGCGGCGGTGAGCATCTCGCCGGGCGGGCGGCCGTACAGGACGCCGATGCCGAAGGTCAGCGCCGCCAGCAGGAGGATCGCGACGGTGACGATCCTGCTGAACCGGGCGATCTTGCGGGTGAGCGGGGTCTGGACCGTGCCGGTGGTCCGCATCAGGCGGTGCACGTCGCCGATCTCGGTGGCGGCAGCGGTGGCCACGACGATCCCGGTGCCCTGCCCGCCCGCGACCAGCGTCCCGGAGAAGGCCATGTTGCGGCGGTCGGCCAGCGCCGTCTCTTCGAGCGCCGCCGGGTCCTTGCGCGCTGGAACGGACTCGCCGGTGAGCGCCGACTCGTCGACCGAGAGTTCGTCGGTGCGCAGCAGGCGCAGGTCCGCGGGGACCTTGTCGCCGGCGGTCAGCGCGACGAGGTCGCCGCGGACCAGTTCGGCCGCCGGCACGGTCACCGGCGCGCCGTCCCGGACGACGGAGGCCGTGGTGCGGGTCAGCGCGGACAGCGCGGTGAGCGCCGCCTCCGCGCGGGACTCCTGGGCGAACCCGACGACGGCGTTGACGACCACCACGCCCAGGATGACCAGGGCGTCGGCGTGCTCGCCCAGCAGCGCGCTCGCGGCCGCCGACGCCAGCAGCACGTAGATCAGCGGGCTGTGGAACTGCAGCAGGAACCGCGCCGCCGGCCCCTGTCCGCGCGCCGCGGGCAGCTCGTTCGGCCCGTCCCGCGTCAGCCTCTCCGCCGCTTCCGGACCGGCGAGACCGCGCTCGGCATCGGTGCCGAGCGCGGCCGCGACCTCGCCCGCCTGAGCGCGGTACGGCGCTTGCGCGGTCGTCATCCGAGCTTGGCCAGCCGCTCGCTGTACTCCTCCGAGGTGATCCCACGGCGCGCGTAGCGGGCGGTGAGGGCGTACTCGATGCTCATGGCCGTACCTCCTGACGGCTCCACCGTCCCCTGCCGGGCATGCCGCCCGGCAGGGGCGAAAGTCCCAGGGATGAGCGCCCCTCGGCTCTGGTGCGGGCGTTCACTTGCGTCCGACCCCGTCATAGTGATCGTTCCCCCTGGGCGGCTGGTGGTGTCACGGACGTACCCCCCATATGTCCGGCCTCACGGCGGGTCGAAGGCTCCCCGGTCGGCATGGTGTCGGCCGCGATGGACTTTCGGCCCTGTCACAGGCCAGGGCCCGGATGATGCGCTGGAAGGGAGGAAAGAAGGGGGCGACAGATGCGGACCAGGAGCGAGGTGCCCGCGGGCGTCGACGACGTCATCCGCGGTGCGGTCGAGGACGCGATCCGGGCGCCGTCGGTGCACAACACCCAGCCGTGGCTGTTCGGCGTGCGCGGATCCCGGATAAGCCTGCGCGCCGACCCGGACCGCCGCCTGGACGTCGCCGACCCGCAGGGCCGGGAGATGCTGATCAGCTGCGGCGCGGCCCTGTACAACCTGCGGCTGTCACTGCGCAAGCGCGGGTTCGAGCCGGTCGTGCGACCACAGCCGGACGCCGACCGCCCGAATCTGCTGGCCGACGTCGAGGTGGAACGCGGTTACGCGGCGGTTTCCAGGGAGGTCGAGGACGAATACGCGCAGATCGAGCGGCGGCACAGCCACCGCGGCGGGTTCCGGCCGGAACCGGTGCCGTCCGGTGTGGTCACGGCCCTCCTGCGCGCGGCCGAGCAGGAGGGGGCGCGGGTGATCCAGGCCGTCGACGCCCACGTGCTGGGGGCCCTGGCCGCGCTGACCGACGCGGCCGAGCACGTCCAGCGCCGCACGCCCGCCTACTCGACCGAGATGGCCCGCTGGGCGCCGTCGCCCGCCACGGCGCGCAAAGACGGCGTCCAGGAGATCTCCTACCCCGTGCGGACGCCTCGGACGGAACCGCACTTCGCGCCGCGGGACTTCGCCCGCGGTCAGGGGTGGGGCGTCGAGCCCGCCGATGACGACGGCACCGCGCTCGCGGGGATCGTCCTGCTGCTGGTGACGGCCGAGGACACCCCGGCGGCGTGGCTGCGGGCCGGTCAGGCGCTGGAGCGGCTGCTGCTGTGCGCGGCCGAGCACGATCTGTCGGCCGCCTATCACACGCAGGCATTGCAGGTCCCCGAGCTGCGGGCTTTCATCCGCACGCACTTCTGCGGCGACGCCCATCCGCAGATGCTCCTGCGGATGGGCGTGCCCGTGGGGGAGGAGCTGGCGACCGTGCGGCGCCCGGTCGAGGACGTGATGGTCGAGGAGCCGTGATCCCGCTCGCCGCCCGCGCATGAAGTGAACGGCCGGTCACAGGTGGATGACCCTGCGTCTACGCGCTGCTGTCGCGTCACGGCCGACCGTCCCCTGGCCTGGGTTCGCGGTCGCCGATCGGTGATACTGGAAGACGTGACCGCAGAGCCGGGGCCGGGCGGGGACAAGGCACGGCTGATCCTCCCCCAGTTGCAGCTGGACGACCTGCTGGCCGAACTCCAGACGCGGCTGGAAGCCGCGCGGTCGACCCGTGACCGGGTGCACGCGCTGCTGGAGGCCGTGGTCTCGATCGGCGGCGAGCTGGACCTGGAGACGGTGCTGCGGCGGATCATCGAGGCCGCGACGACGCTGGTCGACGCGCGCTACGGCGCGCTGGGGGTGATCGACGAGGAGGGGGAGCGGCTCGTCCAGTTCATCACCGTCGGGGTCACCGAGGACGAGATCGCGGCGATCGGCCACTGGCCGCACGGCCACGGGATCCTGGGGCTGCTGATCAAGGACCCGCGGCCGCTGCGGCTGGCGGACCTGTCCGAGCACGCCGAGTCCTACGGTTTCCCGGCCGATCATCCGCCGATGCGCACGTTCCTGGGCGTCCCGATCCGGGTCCGCGACGAGGTGTTCGGCAACCTCTACCTGACGGAGAAGGCCGGCGGCGGCGTCTTCGAGGAGGAGGACGAGGTCGTCGTCACGGCCTTGGCGACGGCGGCCGGCGTGGCGATCGAGAACGCCCGCCTCTACCAGGAGACGCGGCGGCGCGAGCGCTGGCTGGAGGCTTCAGCGGAGGTCTCCACGACACTGCTGTCGGGTACGGACACCCACCAGGTCACCTCGCTGGTGGCGGCGCGGGCCCGGCAGGTCTCCGATGCGGGGCTGGCAACCGTGTCGCTGATCGACGAGGCGAGCGGGGAGTTCACGGTGGAGGCCGCCGACGGCGCCGACGCGGGCCGGGTCCGCGGGATCCGGCTGCCCAAGGGGCACTCGATCGCCGGGAGGGTGTTCCAGGAGGGGGCGTCGCTGCGCCTGGCCGACGGGGCGGGGGCGGTCCGCGAGGCCGGCACCCCGGTCGAGGTGGAGATCGGCCCGCTGCTGGCGGTGCCGTTGGGCGTCGGGTCGTCCGCCCGCGGTGTCCTGACGGTCATCAACGCGCCCGGCGAGCCGCCGTTCTCCGAGGGGACGCAGCGGTTGCTGGAGGCGTTCGCGGGGCAGGCGGCGGTGGCGTTGGAGTTGGCCGAGCGGCGTCGGGACGCCGAGCGCCTGACGCTGCTGGAGGACCGGGACCGGATCGCCAAGGATCTGCACGACACCGTCATCCAGCGGCTGTTCGCGACCGCGATGACGCTGATGGCCGCGATCAAGATCACCCAGAAGCGGGAGGTCGCGGTCCGGGTCCAGCGGGCCGTGGACGATCTCGACGACACCATCCGGCAGATCCGCTCGTCGATCTTCGCGCTGCAGGCGACCGGGGACGAGGAGTCGTTGCGCAGCCGTGTCCACGCCTTGGTCGACAGTGCCGCCGAGCAGTTGGGGTTCTCTCCGTCCGTCCGGCTCGACGGCCTGCTCGACACCGCCGTCGACGAGGAGACCGGCGAGCAGCTCCTCGCGGTCGTGCGCGAGGCCCTGTCGAACGTGGCGCGGCACGCACACGCCGGCGAGGCCGTCGTCGCCATCGACGTCGGCGACGACCTGACGCTTCGGGTCGAAGACGACGGGGTCGGCATCCCCGAGGGCGGCCGCCGCAGCGGTCTGCGCAACATGACCGACCGCGCCGAGGCGTGCGGGGGTTCCTGCACCACCCGGCCGCGGCCCGGCGGCGGCACGATCCTGGCCTGGCGCGTCCCGCTCAAAGACGGCTGACCGCTCACCGGCCCGATGCGGTGCGGATCCACCACGGGTAAGCGCTCGTTGTAGCGGCTCGATCCGGGCTCCGGCCGGCGGCTCAGCCGGGGGAGAGGAACGGGCGGCGGGGCCACACGAGCTCGGCGCCGTGGGGACGGACGATCGGGAGTGCCTGTTCGAGGGCCGCGGGCACGGTGCCGCTCGTGTCGATCGTGGTGGCCTCCGGCCAGGGCGAGGCGTGGGCGGTCATGGCGAGCGCGATGTCGCCGTCCGCGTCGGAGATGCCGTGCGTGCGCTGCCGGATGCGTTCGGCGGCCAGGGCCTCGGGCGCGTCGCAGCGGAGGGCGACGAGGTCGGCGTGCTCGCGGCGCGCGACGGCGGCGATGAGGTCCCGTTCGGCCTTGTCGGTCCAGGAGGCGTCGAGGATGACCGTCTCACCCAGCCGGAGCAGCCGTGCGGCGCGTTCGGCGAGTTCGCGGTAGGTGCGCCGGCTCCAATCAGGCGTGTAGATGCCGGTGCCGTAGGGGGTGGCGGCCGGCGTCTCGGGAGAGATCCCGGCCAGCTCCTTGCGGACGCGGTCGCTGCTGAGGAGGGTGCAGCCGAGCCGGTCGGCGAGGGCACCGGCCAGGGAGGTCTTCCCGGTTCCGGGCAGCCCGCCGACGAGGACCAGGTCGACCTTGCCTGCGCGCAGGTGGCGGAGGGCGAGATCGGCGTATCCGCGGGCCTCGGCGGCCGCGCGGTCGTCGCCCTGGGCGTGGCGCAGGCAGGCGACCTTGGCGCGGACGAAGGCCCGGTAGGCCACGTAGTGGTGGCGCAGCGAGGGCGGAGCGGGGTCGGCGGCGAACTCGGTGTACCAGCCGATGAACCGTTCGGCGAGGTCCGGCGCACCGAGACGTTCGAGGTCCATCGCGAGGAAGGACGCGTCGTCGAGGCCGTCCAGCCAGCGCAGGCGCTCGTCGAACTCCAGGCAGTCCAGGATGCGCGGGCCGTCGTCGAGGCAGAAGACGTCGGTGGCCAGCAGGTCTCCGTGGCCGTCCACGACGCGCCCCTCGGCGATGCGGGCGTTGAAGAGTGGCTCGCGGCCGGCGAGGAACGCGGTGGCGAGCCGCTCGATCTCGGTCGCGGCCGGGTCGGCGACGGCGCGGCCCGGCAGGGCTCGGACCTGCTGAAAGCTGTCGTTCCAGCGGGATCTCACGGCGTCGCGGGTCTCCTGCGCCGAGATCTGCGGGCCGCGCGGCGCCTCGGCGTGCCACGCGGCCAGGATGCGGGCGGTGTCGCGCAGCGCGTCCTCGACGGGCTTGTGCGCCTTGACGAGGGTGGACAGGCGCCGGTCGGCGGGCATCCGCCGCATGGCGACCAGGTGATCGCGGACATCGCCGTTGGGGCCGTGGACGTCGCAGACGCCGAGGTAGACGTCGGGCGCGAACCGCCGGTTGAGCCGGATCTCCTCGTGGCAGGCGCGCTCGCGCCGCTCCCGGGTGCTGAAGTCGAGGAAGCCGAGGTCGAGCGGCTTCTTCAGCTTGTAGGCCCGGTCTCCGACGAAGAAGACGACGCCGCTGTGGGTCTCGCTCACGGCCGCGCTCACCTGGTAGGGCATCGCGTCTCACGCTCTCGGGTAGGCGGTCGGGCGGGTGTCGTCGCGCTCGTAGGCGAGGTCGCCGACGACGTCCACGACGCCTTCGGTCGCGGCGGTCATCCGCACCACGATGGGGATGAGGCTCTTCAGCTCCATGCGCCCGGAGAGCCGGACGACGCCTTCGCGGACTTCGACGTGGACCTCGGACGGGTCCTGCCAGAGCCGGGACACCAGCACGTCGTAGACGATCTCGTCGCGGATGTCGTCGTCGCTGCGGTGGAACACGGTCAGCAGGTCGCGCCGGGAGACGATGCCGCACAGGGTTCCGCTCTCGTCGACGACGGGCGCGGCCCTGAAGCCGTGTGAGGCCAGCAGCCGCGCGGCTTGAGCGACGGTGGCGTCCGGCCTCACCGTGACGGCGGGCGCGCTCATCAGGCCGCGGGCGTCGACGGCGCGGGCCTTGGCGAGGGCGTGGTGCCGGTGGCGGCCCCGCAGCGGGCGCTCGCCGGCGTCGTCGGGCTTGAACTCCTCCTTGTGGAGCAGGTCGGCTTCGGCGACGATGCCGACGACGCGTCGGTCGTCATCGACGATGGGAACGCCGCTGATGCGGTGCTCGGCCAGCGCGTCGGCGATCTCGGCGAACGTGGTGTCCTCGACCGCCGTCACCACCTCGGCGGTCATGACGTCCTTGACCGTCCGGCGTTTCATGGCCGCCTCCAGATGGGGTGCCGGGGACTCACGGGACTTCGTGGGAGGCGGGGGTCTGGTCGGCGCAGATCACGACGGGGCAGCGTGCCAGTTCGCGGGCTACGGGGACGGTGTCGCCGCCGAAGGGGTTGCCGTGTTCGGAGTTGACGCGCGCGCCGATGACCAGGAGCTCGGCGTTTTCGGCGGCTTTCGCCAGTGCCTCGCCGGGCCTGCCGTGGGTGATCTTGAGGCGGGTGGTGAGGTGCTGGGTGTGGGGGATGGTGCGGGCGACCAGGTCGCGCAGGCGCAGCCACTCCTTGGCGGCGCGCAGGGGGCGGGGCGTGGGGGTGGTGTCGTTGTTCACCACGCGGACGACGTCCAGGCGGGCGTGCCGCTCCAGGGCTTCCCGGGCGGCGCGGTGGAGCGCGGCCAGGGAGTTGGGGGATCCGTCCACGCCGACGACGACGGAGCGGTGTTGGGGCATGATCTGCATTGACGACCTCCCTTGGTCGCTTCCAGCGTCGCAACCGGCCGGCCGGGAGATCAGTGCCGAGCGTCCCCCGCGGCCGGGACCTTCGGCCCGCTCCCGGCGGCGCATGAGGCGGTCCCGGTGCTCGCTTCCGTACCGCCGACCGGTCCGCACGACGGCCGGGACGGTGTAGCCGCGTAAGAGACCTCCCCGCTGAAACGGGCGCCGAAAACGTGCCGGTCGAAGGCCCCGGCTCCCAGGGCACGGCGGGGCTTTCCAGGCCGGGGTACGGGCGGGTCCTTCGGCCCTGTGCATCGTGCCTGCGCAGGTGGTGAGGTTGTTCATGGGGGGTGAACGCGATGGGCGTACCGATCGTGATCGGCACCGATGGTTCCGATGAGGCGGCGCGTGCCCTCGACTGGGCCGCCGCTGAAGCCGTCTTGCGTGAACGTCCCCTGCACATCGTCCACGCCATCGAGAGCCGGCCGAACACGACGCCCCTTTTCGCGAGGTCCGGCACCGCCGAGCCCACCACTTGCGTGGGCCGAAGGGTCCTGGCGGCCGCCGTTGAACGCGTCCGGGAGCGATGGCCGGACCTGGAGACGACGACCGTTCTGGTGACCGGGGAGACCTGGCAGGCGCTGGGAGCGGAGTCGGAGAACGCGTTCGAGCTGGTCCTGGGAAGTCGTGGCCTGGGCGATTTCGCCGCCCTGCGACTGGGTAGTACAAGCCTGCGCATGGCCGAGCGCTCCACCGTCCCGGTGGTGATCGTGCGCGGGGACGCCGCCGAGGGCGGCGAGGTCCTCGTGGGCATCGACCCGGTACGGGAAGCCGGCGCGATCCTCGACTACGCCTTCGACGCCGCCGCGCTCCACGGTGCCCGGCTCCGCGTCGTCCACGCGTGGCAGAGCCTCGCGACCTTCCTCGACGCCGGTTACGCCGACGTCGAGCAGATCGAGGCGGACCTGAGGAGGGCGGTCATCGCCGCTTGCCGGCCACTGCGAGGCGGATACCCGGCAGTCGACGTCGTCGACGAGATCGTTCTGGAGCATCCGGTGACCGCATTGTCCAGGGCCTCGCGCGAGGCCCGCCTTCTGGTGGTCGGTGCCCGCGACTGGCACTGGACCTCGCCCCGGCTCGGTTCCGTCAGCCACGGGGTCTCGCACCACGCGCAGTGCCCGGTGGCGGTCGTCCCCTCCCGCTGATCACGGGCCCGCGTTCTGCCCGACCGCATGCTCACGGCCTCGTGCGCGGCCGACACCTTGGAAGGGAGCCCTGCCAGATGAAGCGACCGACAGTGGGGACGGTCATGACATCCGATGTCGTGACGGTGTCGCCCGACGATGCGTTCAGGGACGTGATCGCCGCTCTCGCCGATCGCGAGATCAGCGGGGCGCCCGTCGTGGACGGGGAGGGGCGCCTCGTCGGCGTGGTCACCGAGGCGGACCTGCTCCGCAAGGCGGCGGCCGGCCGAGGGGGGCCGGGGCGGAAGCAACGCCTTGAGCGGCAAGGGGCCGGCGCCACGACGGCCGGGGAGGCCATGAGCTCGCCGCCGGTCACCACGACCGCGGACGCCCCGGTCGCCGAAGCAGCGCGATCCATGTGCCGCCACGGCTTCAAGCGGCTCCCGGTCGTGGACGCCGACGGCCGCCCGGTCGGCATCGTCAGCCGTGCCGACCTGCTGAGCGTCTTCCTGAGGACGGACGCGGAGATCCGCGACGAGGTGATCCACGAGATCGTCATCCAGAGCCTCTGGCTCGACCCCGCCGAGGTGGAGGTCGACGTGCGCGACGGCGTGGTGGCCCTGCGAGGCCGGGTGCCCGTGGCGAGCCTCGTCCCGATCGCCGAACGCCTGACGGCCTCCGTCGACGGCGTCGTCAAGGTGATCAACGCGCTCGACTACGACGAGGACGACGGCGCGCGCCCGCACCGGCGCCGCGCGGGCCGGCGGTACTAGGGATCAGCCCGGTTCGTCGCCGGGGTCGATGTGCTCGGTCGTGACGCCGCCGGGATGCAGGGGGATGCGGCGTCCGGTGATCTTCTCGGGGGTGAGCCGGACGAAGAACGGCTTGGGGGAGGGCACCCAGGGGGCGAGCGGCAGCGATGTCAGCCGTTCGGTCTCGGCCGGGTCGGTGACGACCTCGGCGGGGCCGGTGACGATGACGCTCCACGCGGTCCGCAGTGCCGGTTCGAGGTCGTCGGCCTCGAAGGTCAGGGGGCGTCCCGCTTGGACCGCGTCCATCTTGGCGCCGGGCGCCGTGGCGAACACCACCGCGGTGCCGTCCATGACGAAGTTCACCGGCAGGACGGAGGCGGTGCCGTCGTCCCCGGCCCACGCGATCCGGCCGACCGCGGCGCCGCGCAGCAACGTCAGGCAGGCGTCGGTGTCGAGAGTCTGGAGTCCGGTGGTCATGGCGCCTCGATTCTGGTGCCCGCGCCGCCCGCGGGCAGGGCGGGCGCGTCGGCGTGATGGTGCTGGCAGGACGGGCGTACCCCCGCCGTACCGCGTCATCAGTCGATCACCCGCGACCCCGATGAGTCGCCGGGCTTCGGTCCCGGGCGCACCGGACCAAGGTCCCGGCCGCCGTCACGAGGGCCGAAGGTCCCGGGGCGCGGTGACGTTCGGGCGCTGACCCGGGGACCCGCCCGCCGGAGGCTGGGCCCATGAGGGCACGAACGTCCACCGGGCACTTCTACGCGCTGCTGACCGACGGCACACAGGTCGAGATCAGACCGCTCACCGGAGCCGATCGCGAGGCGGTGTGCGCGCTGCACCGCGACCTCAGCGACGAGAGCCTCTACCTGCGCTTCTTCGGGCTGAACAGGGCGATGGCCGACCGGATCGCCGACCAGGTCTGCCGCCCGGACGGCCCGGGCCACGGGGCGCTGGGCGCCTGGCTCCGCGGCGAGCTCATCGGCATCGCGGAGTACGAGCCGTCCGACGCGCCCGGCGAGGCCGAGGTCGCGATGGCGGTCGCCGACAGGATGCACCACCGCGGTGTCGGCACCCTGCTGCTGGAGCACCTGGGATCGCTGGCCCGGGCGAACGGGATCATGGCGTTCCGGGCCGACACCCTGGCCGAGAACGCCCCGATGCTGCGGGTCTTCGCCGATGCCGGCATGCCCGCCAAGCGCCGCGCGTCGTCGGGCGTCGTCGAGGTCACGATGCCGCTGGTATCCGATGAGCACTACCTGGACGTGGTGGCCGAGCGGGAGCGGAGCGCCGACGTCGCCAGCCTGATGCCGCTGTTCAGGCCCCGCGCCGTCGCGGTCGTCGGCGCGAGCCGGCGGGCGGGCACGGTGGGCGCGTCCGTCCTGCGCAACATCGCGGCGGGCGGCTACACGGGACGGCTCTACGCGGTCAATCCGCACGCCGCCGGCACCGAGCTGCACGGAGCGCCGTGCGCGGCCGCGGTGTCCGGCCTGCCCGAGCCCGTCGATCTCGCGATCATCACCGTCCCGGCCGACGCGGTCACCGGCGCGGCGGCCGAATGCGGCGCGTTCGGCATCCCGGCCATCGTCGTGATCACGTCCGGGCTCACCGCCGACCAGGGCGCCGAGCTGCTGGCGGCCTGCCGGGAGCACGGCATCCGGCTGGTCGGCCCCAACTGCCTCGGAGTGGCCGACACCGGCACCGGGCTGGACGCGACGTTCGCGGCCCGCCGCCCCGCCGCCGGCGTCGCCGGGGTGGCGGTGCAGTCGGGCGGCGTCGGCATCGCGCTGATCGACCACCTCTCCCGCCTCGGCATCGGCGTGTCGTCGTTCGCCTCCCTCGGCGACAAGTACGACGTCAGCGCCAACGACCTGCTCATGTGGTGGGAGTCGGAGCGGACCACGCGGCTGGGCCTGCTGCACGTCGAGTCGTTCGGAAGCCCGCGCAAGTTCGCCCGCACGGCGCGCCGGGTGGCGGCCCGCATGCCGCTGCTCACGGTCCTCGCGGGGCGCTCCGGGCCGGGCACGAAGGCGGCGGCGTCGCACACGGCCGCCGCCGCCACGCCGGAGGCCACCCGCCGGGCCCTGTTCGAGCAGGCGGGCATCGTCGCCACCGACGACCTCGGCGAGCTGGTGGACGCCGCCGCGCTGCTGGCGAGCCAGGCGCCGCCGGCCGGGCCGCGCGTGGCGGTGGTGTCCAACGCCGGGGGCGCCGGCGTCCTGGCCGCCGACGCCTGCGTCGACGCCGGCCTCACCATCCCGGCCCTGGGAGCGGCGACGCGCAGCCGGCTCAGCGCGGCGCTGCCCGCGTGCTCCTCGGTCGCCGATCCCGTCGACACGACCGCGGCCGTTTCCGCCGGGACCTTCCAACGCGCGATCCGGCTGGTCGCGGACGACCCGTCGGTGGACGCGGTGCTCGCGGTCGTGGCGCCCACCGCCCTGGCGGACCTGACGGGCGCGCTCGACGGCTGCGCCAAGCCGGTGGCCGCCGTGGTCCTGGGGCAGGCGGAGACGGTGCTGATCTCCGATCAGGGCGTCCCCTGCTACGCCTACCCGGAGAGCGCCGCTCGCGCGCTGGCGCACGGCTGGTCCTACGCGCGGCGGCGCGACGAGGCCCCCGGCCTGCCGCCTGAGCTGCCGGGGCTGCGTGCGGGCGAGGCCGCAAGGCTCATCGGCGGCTTCCTGGCGGACGCGCCGGAGGGCGGCTGGCTGCCGCCCGTCCAGGCGTTCGAACTGCTGGAGCTCTACGGGCTGCCCCTCGCGCCATGGCGCTGGGTGCGCGGCGAGCGGGAGGCGATCGCCGCGGCGGACGAACTCGGTGGTCCCGTGGTGCTGAAGGCCGATGCCGAGGGCGTCCTGCACAAGACCGCGGCCGGGGCGCTGCAGCTCGATCTTCGCGGGACCAAGGACGTCCGCAACGCGTACCGGTGGCTGGCCGACCGGTTCGGTGACCGGCTCCGGGGCGTGATCGTGCAGCGGATGGCCGCCGAGGGCGTCGAGGTCCTGTGCGGCGCCGTCCAGGACGACGTCTTCGGCCCGGTCGTGATCTTCGGGGCCGGCGGCGTCGACACCGAGGCCCTCGCCGACCGCACCGCGCGGCTCGCGCCCCTCACCGAACGGGAGGCCGGGGAAATGGCCCGCGAGCCGCGGGTGTCCGCGGTCCTCGCCGGTCATCCCGCCCGCCCCGCCGGTGATCTCCCGGCGCTGCGGGACGCGCTGCTCCGGCTCTCCCGGCTCGTGGCCGACCATCCGGAGATCGCCGAACTGGACCTCAACCCGACGATCGTCCGGCCGGACGGCGTCGTGGCCGTCGACGCGCGCATCCGCCTGGCCCCGAACCGCGTCTGGGATCCGTATCTGCGCCGCCTCCGCTGATCCCGGCGCCCCGCCGGGGGCGGCCTGCGCGGGAGTTACCCCGGTTTCGGCGGGGGTACGGCCTGAAGGACCTTCGGCCCGCCGCGCGCCCGGCGTTCGGCCCTGACCCGCTGATCACAGGGTGGCGAGCATGAGATCCATGGGACATCATTCCGTCGCGCGCCCCGAGCCGGAGCCGGACGCGGCGGCCGCGGCGAACCCGGAGGAGCCGCTGCCGCTGCTCCGCAAGGAGCTCGGGACGGGGGACCGCGGGCTGTCGGCGCGGGAGGCTGCGCGGCGGCTCGCGGTGTACGGGCCGAACCAGGTGCGCCGGCACGAGAAGACCTCGTTCGTCCGGCTGCTCGCGGGCCAGCTGGCGCATCCGCTGGCGCTGCTGCTGTGGGGCGCCGGCGCGCTGGCCTTCATCGCCGGGACGCAGGTGCTGGGATGGGCGATCCTCGCGGTGATCCTGGTGAACGCGGCCTTCGCGCTCCTGCAGGAGCACCAGGCCGAACGGGCCGTCGAGGCGCTGGCCGCCTACCTGCCCGAACGGGCCCACGCCGTCCGGGACGGGCGGCGGCAGGCCGTCGACGCCGCCGACCTCGTCCCCGGCGACCTCGTGGTGCTCGAAGAGGGCGACAAGGTCCCCGCCGACGCCCGGCTCACCGACGGCGCCCTGGAACTGGACATGTCCATGCTCACCGGGGAGTCGGCCCCCGTGGAGCGCGTCGCGGCCCCGGGACGGGAGGGGATCGCGCTCCTGCGCGAGCCGAACCTCGTCTTCAGCGGGACGACCTGCACCGGGGGAGAGGCGCGGGCGATCGTGTTCGCCACCGGCGGGCACACCGAGCTCGGCCGCATCGCGGCGCTCAGCCAGCGCGCCCCGCGCCAGGACAGCCCCCTGGAGAGCCAGGTGAAGAAGGTCGCCTGGCTGATCGCGGGCGTCGCCGTCGGGATGGGCGCCGTCTTCCTGCTGATCGGGGCGCTGGTCGGCCTGCCGCTGCGGGACGCGCTGGTGTTCGCCATCGGGCTGCTGGTCGCCAACGTCCCCGAGGGGCTGCTGCCCACCATCACGCTGGCCCTGGCGGTCGGCGTCCGGGTCCTGGCCAGGCAGGGCGCGGTGGTCAAGCGCCTCAGCGCCGTCGAGACCCTCGGGTCGACGAACGTGATCTGCACCGACAAGACCGGCACGCTCACCCAGAACCGGATGCGGCTGCACACCTACTGGACCCCGGACGCCGGAACGGTCACGGCGTCGGAGGACCGCCTGCCGCCGCCGGACCTGGCACGGGCGATCACCGACTGCACGGCGGTCTCCTGCGCCGAGGACGGCGCGCTGCAGGGGGACCCGACGGAGATCGCCCTCGTCGAGGGCGCCGGCCCGGACGCGCCGCGGCGGCTCGCCGACCGGGACTCCCACCGCCGCGCGATCTTCCGCTTCGACGCCCGGCTGCGGCTGATGTCCACGGTCGCGCAGCGGGACGGCCGGCTTCTCGTCTCCGTCAAGGGCGCCCCGGAGTCGGTGCTCCGCCACGCCGACCTCGCCGAGGACCAGCGGGCCCGGGTGCTCGCCGCCGTCGACGAGCTCGCGCAGAAGGGCCTGCGGGTCCTCGCGGTGGCGGCCCGCGAGCTGCCGTCCGGGCGGCCGGTGCCGGGAAAGCGGGAGGACGCCGAGAAGGACCTGCGGCTGATCGGGCTGGTGGGCCTGTACGACCCGCCGCGTCCCCAGGTCGCCGCCGCGGTCCGCCGCTGCCACGACGCGGGCCTGCGCGTCCACATCGTCACCGGCGACAACGGGACCACGGCGGCGGCCGTCGCCCGCGAGGTCGGCATCGGCGTCCCCGAACTGCGCGTGGTCGCCGAGTCCGAGGAGGTGCACGACCACGAGCTGGACGAGCTGCTCACCGGCCCCGCCGAGATCGTCTTCGCCCGCTCCTCGCCGGAGACCAAGCTCAAGGTCGCCGACGCCCTGCGCGCCCACGGGCAGATCGTCGCGATGACCGGGGACGGCGCCAACGACGCCCCGGCCCTGCACCAGGCCCACATCGGCGTCGCCATGGGACGGTCCGGCACCGACGTCGCCCGCGAGGCGTCGACCATGGTGCTGACCGACGACAACTTCGCCACCATCGTGACGGCGATCGAGTCCGGGCGCCGCGTCTACGACAACGTCCGCAAGTTCATCCAGTACATCTTCGCCCACGCCGTCCCCGAGGTCGTGCCGTTCCTGGTCTTCGCGCTCAGCGGCGGTCTCGTGCCGCTGCCGCTCACCGTCCTGCAGATCCTCGCGATCGACCTCGGCACCGACACCGTCCCCGCCCAGGCCCTCGGCCGCGAACCCGCCGAGCCCGGGATCATGAACCGTCCGCCCCGGGCGGCGTCCGAGCGCGTCATCTCGCGCGGCATGCTGGTCCGCGCCTGGGGCTACCTCGGGCTGGTGTCGGCGACCCTGGTCATGGGGATCTTCTTCTACGTCCTGCTGAAGGCCGGCTGGCACCCGGGCGACGCGACCGGGAAGGGCGCGCCGCTCCACCACGTCTACCTGACGGCGACCACCGCCACCTTCGCCGGCCTGGTCGCCTGCCAGGTCGGCGCCGCGGTGGCCGTCCGCACCGATCACGCCTCGCTGCGCCAGGTCGGTCTCACCTCGAACCCGCTGCTGCTCGCCGGGATCGGCTTCGAACTGCTCTTCGCCGCCGTGCTGATCTACGTGCCGCCCGTGCAGCACGTCTTCGGTACCGCCGGACTGCCACCGGACGTCCTCGGCATCATCGCCGCGTTCCCCTTCATCGTCTGGGGCACCGACGAGCTGCGCCGCTGGCACCGCCGCCGCACCGCGCCCGGCTGAGCGACGCGCCGTTCGCGTGCGAGCCGGCGGGGCGCTGACCCGGACACCTCGCCCTGCTCGTCGAGCGCCGTCGTCCGCCAGTAGCGCTTGGTGAGCCACGGGTCTCGACCACCGTCGTCATACCGGGTGTCCGCCTTCGGCCCGCTCGCCCACGGGAAAGCGCCGGTCGAGGCCGGTCGCCCGCAGGATCCTGCGCAGCAGCGGCCGGGCGTTGGTCAGCGTCAGGCCGCCGCCCCGCCGCGCGGCGATCTCGTCGACGGCGACCAGCGCGCCCAGTCCGCTGGCGTCGCAGAACACCAGGTCGCGGACGTCGATCTCGACCCGCGGTGAGCCGTTCTCGATGATCTCGGTGAGCAGCTCCTCCAGGCGCGCGGCGGTGAGGATGTCGAGCTCTCCGGCCACGACGACGCGCGGGGGCGCCCCGGGCCGGACCGTGGTTCGCAGCTGCGCGGACGGCGTGGGCCGTCCGGACGTCGTGTTCATCGGAATCGTCTCCTGTCCCCCTCGCCGCGCGGCTTTCCAAGCCTCCGGCGAGGGACGGAGCGGGCTCCAGGGACCAAAGTCCCGTGCGTGTCCGTGGAAGTCCGGGATGTCGGGCGTCGCAGGCCTCCTTCACCCGGTAGGGGCGGAGCCCAGGGGACGTAGGCACCGGTGAAGCCGGGACCTTCGGCCCCTGCACGCGAGAAGCGCCCGTGACCACGCTGGAGGTGACGGCGAGACCGGCCGTCGGACGAAGGAGACGACATGAAGGCGAACAAGGGCGACTGGGTGATCGTTCACGGCCACCTGGCGGGGGAGCCGACCCGCAGGGCGCTGATCCTCGACGTGCACGGCCGCGACGGCGAGCCGCCCTACGTCGTCCAGTGGGACGACGGTCACGAGAGCACGTACTTCCCCGCCTCGGACGCCGTGATCGAACAGCACGCGCCGAGCGGGTCGCACGGCTGACGAATGCCGCCGGGGGTAGTGAGGTCCGAGGGGGTGAGCGCATGAACGGGATCGTCGTCGGGGTCGACGGATCCAAGCAGAGCCTGCTCGCCGTGGACTGGGCGGCGGACGAAGCGGTCCGCCGGAACGCCCCGCTGCGGATCCTGTACGTCATCACGCCCTGGCTGTTCGACGTGCCCGTCGACCCCCGGGCGGGGGCGATGCGGGCATGGCTCCTGCACGGCGGTGAGGACATCGTCGGATACGCGGTCGACCGGGCGGGCGAACGGGCCCCCGGCTTGGACGTCACGGGGGAGCAGGTCGGCGGGCAGGCCGCCGAACTGCTCGTCGACAGGGCCGAGAACGCGCTGATGCTCGTGGTCGGGTGCCGCGGCCGGGGCGGTGTCGGAGGGCCGATCCTGGGCTCGGTGGCGGTCCAGGTCGCCTCCCACGCGCGCTGCCCGGCGGTCGTCGTCCGTGACGGGCCGTCCGGCGACCACGGCGAGGTCGCGCTCGGCGTGGACGGTTCGCCGGCCTCCACGGAAGCGGTCGGATTCGCCTTCGCGGAGGCATCCGTGCGTAGGGCCCGGTTGCACGCGGTGCTGGCCTGGCCTCATCCGATCTCCACGGGCCCCGGAGACATGCAGCCCCTGGTCTATGACCCGGAGCTGGTCACGGAGGGGGAGGAGCGGGTCCTCAGCGAGTGCCTGTCCGGATGGCGCGCGAAGTTCCCCGACGTCGAGATCGTCCCCGAGGTCGTCCACGGCCGCGCCGCGCCCGCGCTGGTACGCGCCTCCGAGCAGGCGGACCTGCTCGTCGTGGGTTCGAGAGGGCGCGGCGGCTTCGTCGGGCTGCTGCTCGGATCCGTCGGCCACGCGATGCTGCACCGCTCCCACTGCCCCGTCGCCGTGGTCGCCCCGGCCTGACCGCCGAGACGGGTCCTCCAGCCCTGCCGGGCGGGACCTTCGGCACTCATGCGCGGTGCCGCCGCAGGTGAGGCTGTAGGTGAAGGGCAAACGACGAAACGAATGAGGGAGGCGACCCTCCGATGCAGGAGATCAAGGTCGTCCACCGTGAGAACGACGCCTTCACCGTGCTCATCCGGGACCATGTGATCGGCGTGGACCAGCCGTACACCTCGGGCGGCATGGACGAGGGCCCGACGCCGGTCGAACTGTTCGTGGCGGCCCTGGCGGCGTGCGCGGCGCACTACGCCCGCCGCTACCTCGCGGGACGCGCGCTACCGGCCACCGGACTGGAGATCACCGCCGACTTCGCGATGAACCCGGGCGTCCCCGCGCGCGTCGCGCGGGTCCGCCTCCATCTGCGTCCCCCGGTCGACCTCCCGGCGGCGGCGCTGAGGGGCCTGGAGGCCGCCGTGGCGAGCTGCACCGTGCAGAACTCGATGCTCGACCCGCCGCGGGTCGAGCTGGAGGTGCTCGGCGCCGTTCCCGCCGTCTGAGCAGGCGGATCGCGGCGGCTGGGGGTGAGCATCATGGCCTTGGCGACGGGGGAACTGGCGCGGGAGCCCTTCCTGAGCGGCATGCGCGGTGCCGATCTCGGCAGGCTGGCGACCGCCGCCCGGCTCACCGGGTTCCCGGCGGGCCGGCGCCTGGCCGCCGAGCCCGAACCCGCGGAGCGGTTCTGGATCATCCGCGACGGGACGATCGACCTCGACTCGCGGCTTCCCGGAGGCGGCTCGGTCGCCGTCGACACGCTGGGTCCCGGCGCGGTCGTCGGATGGTCATGGATGTTCCCGCCGTACCGGTGGCGGTTCGGAGCGGTGGCGAGCACGCCCGTCGAAGCCGTCGAGTTCGACGGGCGGCTGGTCCGGGTCCTGTGCGCCGTCGATCCGTCGCTCGGCTACGAGCTGACCCGCCGCTTCGCGGAGGTCATGGCCGATCGGCTCCAGACGGCACGCACCCGCCTCCTGGCCCCCTCGCCCGGCACGGGGCGGGCCGAGGGCCGAAGCATGCGGTCCTGACGGGCGACGGGTCGTTGGTCGTCTCGAGGAGGGACGTTCGCCCCTGGGCCGGCCGCCGGGTCGCCGCCGAGCATGGAAGTGGAGGCCACCCAGGTGAGGAGGTTGACCATGGAGACCAAGGAGTGGAGCGTGGAGCTCTACATCAGCGAGGACGCCACCGACACCGACGTGCGCGCGGTGCTGTTCACCGGCCGCGAGCAGAAGACCACCGGCCACGGGCACGCCCGCCGCAACCCGGCCGACCGCCGGATCCCGGAGATCGGCGACGAGCTGGCCGTCAGCCGGGCGCTGGCGGACCTCGCCGACCGGCTGCACGGACTCGCGAGCGAGGACATCGCCGAGCTCGCGGGGCCCGTGTGAGAAGCGAGGTCACGGGAACACCCGGGACGGGGCACGGCGAGGCCGCACCCAGCGGGCCGCGCCGGCGCCCGCACCTCGCGGTGCCCGGCGTCGCGACGGCGGGCACCGCGACGGCTCCCTGGCTCGAGGCTTCCCTGAACACCGTTAGGCGGCGCGCGATCGTGCTCGCCGTGCCGCGGCTTGTGGCGGCGATGGACGCCGCGCACAGGGCCCATCGCTGATCGTGGGAGGGCGGATGGACGTCATCGGCGGGCTCAGGCGCCGTGCTTCCGAGATCCTCTTCGTCGCCGCAGCTCTCGGACTGGTGGTGGGCGCGGCCCTGCGTTGGGCGGGGCTGCCGGGGCCTGGTGACGTCGCGTGGGCGGCGGTCACCGTCATCGTTCTCATCCCCGCCGCCTGGTGGGTGCTGGACGGGCTCCTGCACCGCAGGTTCGGCAGCGACGTCATCGCCCTGCTCGCCTTGGCGGGCACGCTCGCCGTCGGCGAGCCCCTGGCGGGCGCCGTGATCGCGGTGATGATCACCGGCGGCCGCCTGCTGGAGGAGCGCGCCGGGCGCCGCGCCCGCCGGGACCTGGGCGCGCTGCTGTCGATGGCGCCGCGCGTGGCGCACCGCCATGGCGCGGACGGGCTGGAGACCGTCGCCGTGGACCGGGTCCGTCCCGGGGACCGGCTGCTCGTCCGTCCGGGCGAGGTGGTCCCGGTGGACGGGCAGGTGGAGCAGGGGCCCGCGGTGCTGGACGAGTCGACGCTGACCGGCGAGCCCGTCCCGGTGGAGCACGCCGAGGGGGACGGCGTGCGCAGCGGGGCCGTCAACTCCGGAAGCCCGTTCGGGCTGCGGGCGACCACCGACAGCCGCTCCAGCACCTATTCGGGGATCGTCCGGCTGGCCCGTGAGGCGGCGGCGGAGAACTCCCCGTTCGTGCGGCTCGCCGACCGCTATGCCGCGTTCTTCCTGCCGGCCACGCTGGTTCTCGCCGGGGCGGCCTGGTGGGCGGCCAGGGATCCGGTCCGCGCCGTGGCCGTGCTGGTGGTGGCGACCCCCTGCCCGCTGATCCTGGCGGCGCCGATCGCCTTCGTCTCCGGGCTGTCGCGGTGCGCGCGCAGGGGAGTGGTCGTGAAGGGCGGGAGCGCCCTGGAACGCCTCGCCGAAGCCCGGGTGCTGCTGTTCGACAAGACCGGCACGATCACGGCCGGGCACCCCGTCCTCTCCGAGGTGGCCACGGCTCCGGGGCGGACCGCCCAGGACGTCCTGGGAGCGGCCGCCTCCCTCGACCAGGTGTCCCCGCACGTGCTGGCGACCGCGATCGTCCGCGCGGCCCGCGACCGCGGGCTGCGGCTCGCCGCCCCGTCCGGGGTGACGGAGGAACCCGGCAAGGGGGCGCGCGGCGCGGTCTCGGGCCGCGAGGTGAGCGTCGGAAAGGCCGACTGGGCGGGGGAGGGCGATCCGGCCTGGGTCGAGCGCATGCGTGCCCGCGCCGCCGCGCGCGGCATGATCACCGTGTTCGTCGGCGTCGACGGGCGGCTCGCGGGGGTCCTGCTGCTGCGCGACACGGTCCGTCCGGACGCGGCCCGCACCTTCCGGCTGCTGCGCAGGGCGGGGATCGAGCGGACGGTGATGGTGACCGGCGACCGGCCGGCCGTCGCGGGACCGATCGCCGAGCTGGTGGGCGCCGACGCCGTCCACGCGGGGCAGACCCCCGAGGGCAAGGTCGAGATCGCGCGGGCCGAGACCGACCGCGCCGCCACGGTCATGGTCGGTGACGGCGTCAACGACGCCCCGGCCCTGGCGGCGGCCGGCGTGGGCGTCGCGCTCGGCGCCCGCGGCGCGACGGCCGCCTCCGAGACCGCCGACGTCGTGATCACGGTCGATCGCCTGGAGCGGCTGGCCGAGACGCTCGCGATCGCCCGGCGGACCCGTTCGATCGCCCGGCAGAGCGCCCTGCTCGGCATGGGGCTGTCGCTGGCGGCCATGCTGGCCGCCGCGTTCGGCTACCTCGCACCGGCGGTCGGCGCCCTGCTGCAGGAGGGCATCGACCTCGCCGCCATCCTCGGCGCCCTGCGCGCGCTCGGTCCCGGACGCGACCGCGCGCCCCGGCTGCACGGAGACGAGGCGGAGCTCGTCCGCCGGCTCGACGACGAGCACCGGGCGCTGCGGCCCCGCATCGACGGGCTTCCCGACCTCGCCGAGAAGATCGCCGGACCGGACCTCGGGACGCGCGACGCCGCGCTCGCCACCGTCGAGGGGCTCCTGCGCGACATCGCCGACCACGAGCGCCGGGACGAGGACCAGCTCTATCCCGCCGTGGCCCGCGCCCTGGGCGGATCGGACCCGACCGGGGTGATGAGCCGCGGGCACACCGAGATCGCCGACCTGACGCGCCGCATCGGCCTGCTCGCCGCCGAGCTGCGCGACCGGCCGGACTCTGCGGGAACGGCCGCCGACCTCCGCGCGACGATCCAGGAGCTGCACGCCGTCCTGCGGCTGCACTTCGCGCAGGAGGAGGAGAACTACTTCGTGCTCGCCGACGAGTCCACCTCGACCGCACGGTGACGCCCGCCTTCGCGGACCGGCGGGTTCTTACGGGACCCGCCGGGAGACCAGCTCCTGGCGTAGCCGGTCGCGGGCCCGCCGGAGGCCGTCGCTGAGCCGGACGGCGCGGGTCTCCGGCGCCCGTAGCCGGGTGACCTGCCCGGGCAGTGCCGCGAGCTCGCCGGCGAGGCGGTCCCGGATCGCGGAGAGCGGCTCGGAGACGATCGTGCGCCCGCCCCGCATCACCGGGACGAGCAGGGTCTCTGTGCCCGGGGGCGCGGGCTCGTCCCGGAGCGAGATGACGTCGCCCTGCGGCCCGCGGTGCACCTGCTTGGCGCCGGGTGCGGTGGCCTTGCCGGCGGACAGCTTCATCACGTGCCGGCCGCCGTAGGAGACGAGCTTGTACGCGCTGTCGAGGAACGGGGCGTCGGCGGAGACGCCCATCCTGGTGCCCACCCCGTAGGTGTCGATCGGGGCGCCGCCGTCGGCGATCTCGGCGATCCGGTACTCGTCGAGCCCGCCGCTGGCCACGATGCGGGTCCGCGTCATGCCGGCCTCGTCGAGGATGCGCCGGGACGCCACCGCCAGCGCGCCGAGGTCTCCGGAGTCGAGCCGGACGCCCGGCAGGTGGTGCAGGCCGGCACGGCGGGCGACGCGTATCGCGGTTCTGACGCCGTCCAGGGTGTCGTAGGTGTCCACCAGCAGTGTCGATCGCTCGGGGAAGCCGCCGACGAAGGCCGTGAAGGCGCGTTCCTCGTCGGAGAACGCCTCGATGTAGGAGTGGGCCATCGTCCCGACCGCGGGGATGCCGTAGCGGCGGGCGGCTTCGACGTTGCTCGTGCCGGCGAAACCGGCGATGTGGCCCGCGCGCGCGACGGCCATGGCGGCGTCGATGCCCTGCGTCCGGCGGAAGGAGAAGTCGATGACGCCCGCACCGGCGGCCGCCTGGACGCAGCGGGCGGCCTTGGTGGCGATCAGGGACTGGAAGGTGAGGTGGTTGAGCAGGACGGTCTCCACCAGCTGCGCCTCGGTGATCGGCGCGGTGACCTCCAGGAGCGGTTCACCGGCGAAGACGACACGCCCCTCCGGCACCGCCCACACGTCCCCGGTGAACCGCAGGTCCTCCAGCGCCCGGAGCGTGCTCTCGCCGAATCGCTGCTGCCGTTCCAGATAGTCGATGTCCTCTGGAGCGAACCGGTAGTCCTCGAGGAACGACAGGCAGTCGGCCAGCCCGCAGGCGACCAGGAAGCCGCGGTCGGCGGGCAGGCTGCGGACGAACAGGCTGAAGGTCGCGCGCTCGGTCATCCCGTGCTGGAGATAGCTCGCCGCCATGGTCAGCTCGTAGAAGTCGGTCAGCAATCCGCCGGTCATGCCGTCATCCCTTCCCTCCGGAAAGGTTTCTGACCAGGTGCCACGCCGCGCGCACCGCCGTGCCGTCCGGCGACGGCCACGGTAAAGGACCTTTTCGCCGGGAAGGCCCTGAACTGGGGACTTTCGCCCCTGGGGAGTGATCGGCCGCGCCGGTGACGCTGGAGGGGAGACAGCACGCAGAACCGCGCGGGCACCGGCGTCCGCGATGCGCATCGCCGAGGAGGGGAACATGTCCGAATCGATCGTCGTCGGCGTCGACGGATCCGAGTGCGCCGACCGCGCCATCGACTGGGCCGCCGACGAGGCCGTCCGCCGGAACCGGCCCCTGCACGTCGTCCACGCCGTCGACAGCAGCCCGTACCGTGCGCCGCTGTTCGCACCGCCCGGGACGGTCGAGCGCCTGACGCGGCTCAGCCGGCGCGTCCTCGACGAGGCGCAGGAGCGGGTCCGGCAGCGCCATCCGGACCTGCGGACCACGACGCTGCTGGTGGCCGAGTACGCGCCCAAGGCCCTGATGCGGGAGTCGGAGAAGGCCTACGAACTGGTGCTGGGGAACCGCGGGCACGGCGGTTTCACCAGCATGCTGCTCGGCTCGACGAGCCTGCGGATGGCGGCCCGTACGACCGTCCCGCTCGTGATCGTCCGGGGCGACACCGGCGATCGCGGGGAGGTGGTCGTCGGCCTCGACGTGACCAAGGACGAGGAGACGACCCTCGGCTACGCCTTCGACGCCGCCGCCCTCCACGAGGCCCGCCTGCGGGTCGTCCACGCCTGGCTGATGTACCCCACCTACATCGAGGCGGGGTACGCCCCCGAAGACGAGAAGGTCGAGGCGGAGATCCGCACGCAGGTCGCGACCGTGATCGCCCCGTGGCGCGCCAAGTACCCGCAGGTCGACGTGGTGGAGGAGGTCGTCATCGAGCACCCTGTGGCCGCGCTGACCAGTGCCTCCCGCAGCGCCCGCCTGGTGGTCACCGGCGCGCACGAGCGCGGCTGGACCGCGCCGCGGCTCGGTTCGGTCAGCCACGGTGCCCTCCACCACGCGCACTGCCCGGTCGCCGTGGTCCCCCGCTGAGGGCGTGAAGGTGACGGCGAACGCGTCTGAGTGCTGGAGGAGACCATGCCCGCACCGGTGATCGTGGGAACCGACGGTTCCGGCAGTGCCGGACACGCCGTCGCCTGGGCCGCCGCGGAGGCGGTCCGATGGCATCGGCGGCTGCACATCGTCCACGTGGCGCAGATCTGGCCGTACCAGGTCAGGCGCTTCACACCGGCGGAGGAGGAAGAGCGCGTCTCCCGCGCCGGCCGCGCCGTGCTCGCGGAGGCCGAGGCCACCGTCCGGGACCGTCACCCGGATCTGCGCGTCACCGCCGCGCTGGCGGTCGGACCGACCGTCGACGCGCTGGGCACCGAGGCCGAGGGCGGCCTGGAGCTGGTCCTCGGCCACCGCGGCCGCGGCGGTTTCACCGACCTGCTCCTGGGCTCGGTGAGCCTGCGGATGGTCGGGCACTCCTCCGTGCCGGTCGTGATCGTCCGCGACGGGGGCGTGCAGGACGGCGAGGTGGCGGTCGGATGCGGCCTCGGCGGGGAGGACCACGACGTCCTGGCCCATGCGTTCGCCGCGGCCTCGGCGCGCGGGGTGCGGCTCAGGCTGGTCCACGCCTGGCAGGCGCCCGCGGAAGCGGAGCCGGGCCCTCCGGCCGACGAGGAGCGGATCGACGATGAGCGGCGCGCCCGGCTCGTGGCCGCCTGCGCGCCGTTCCGCGAGCGCTTCCCGCTCGTCGAGGTGGCCACGGAGGTGCGCGCGGGCCACCCGGTCTCCGTCCTGGCCCAGCGGTCACGGAAGGCGGCGCTGCTGGTCGTCGGCACGCGCGAGCGCCACTGGCCCGCCCCGTGGCTCGGGTCGGTCGCGCATGGGGTGATCCATCATGCGGCGTGCCCGGTGGCGGCCGTCCCGCGGTCGAAGTGACCCGCGAAACGGGCGGCTCGTCCAGGCCCGGCCGGCCGGCGACCACGGTGGCCGCCTCATTCCTTGAGCCATCAGGCGGGTTCTCTGCGAACCGCGGGGCTCACCCCGTGAGGACCTTCGTCTTGGCGCGCTCGAACTCGTCCGAGGTCAGGTCGCCGTGGGCCTTCAGCTCCGCCAGGCGAGCCAGCTCCTCGGCGTTCCCGCCGGTGCGCGGGGCGATCCGTGCGGCGGCCTCCCGGTAGCGGGCCTCGCGTTCGCGCAAATGGCCGATCTCGCGCTCGCCCATGCCCCCGCCGCGGACGATCAGGTACGTGAAGACACCGAGGAACGGCAGGACGATGACGAAGACCGTCCACGCGGCCTTCGCCCAGCCGCTCAGGGAGTCATCGCGGAACAGATCGCCGATCACGCGGAACAGCAGCACGAACCACAACACCCAGAGGAAGACCCACATCATGGTCAAGAACACGTTGAGAAGTGGGTAGTTCATCTTTCAACTCCCGACATCTGATGGGGTACTACTGACATAAATGCTAGGCTTCCCGCTTTTGCTCCTCCACCCGCTCATGGTGGTCGCCGGGTATATCGATGGCCAAGGAAGGTGAAGCTTTCGGGAAAACGCGTCGTTTTCGGCCCGTCGCGGCCTCCGGGCCGTTTCAGGGGCCCGCGAGTTGCTCGGCGGAGGCCGGGGGTCCCTCGAGGGGGCCGTCCAAGACGGGGACCTTCGCTCCGAGGCTGCGGACGGCCGCCGTCGTGCGGTCGAGCGCCGCGCGGTATCGGGCGCGGGTGGAGGCGGGAAGGTCGTCACGGGCGAGTGCGCGGGGCAGGTCGACGAGCCGGATCGGCGGGCCCGCCTCCACGAGGGTCGGGACGAACGACGCCGCCGCCCGCCAGCGGCCCGCCGCGTCGCGCGTCAGCCGGAACCGGGCGACCAGGCCCTCGTGGGTGTCTTCGCCGTTGGCGGTCGGATTGGCGATCTGGTTGCCCATGCCGTACACGACCCACTTGCCGTCGATCCGGTCGAACGGCTGTACGACGTGCACGTGGTCGCCGATGATCAGGTCGACGTCGGGTGAGGCCAGCAGGCGGCGGGCCAGCGTCCGCTGCTCGTCCGTGGGCGCGTGCCGGTACTCCTCGCCCCAGTGCAGGCTGACGATGACGATCGCGGCGCCCTCCGCTCTGGCGCGGGCGGCGGCGTGCAGGATCGCGGGCGCGTCCAGCCCGGAATTGACCAGCCACGGCCGGCCCGCCGGGATCGGGACGCCGTTGGTGCCGTAGGTGTAGGAGAGCTGCGCGACCTTCACACCATGCGCGTCGAGCATATTGGTGCGTTCGGCCTCGGCGGGGCCGCGTGCCGAACCGGTGTGCCGGACGCCCGCGGCGTCCAGGGCACCGAGTGTCCGCCGGACCCCGGCGTCACCCTGGTCGAGGGTGTGGTTGGACGCGGTGGAGCAGGTGTCGTAGCCGAGGCCGCGGACGGCGTCGACGATCTGCGGCGGCGAATTGAACTCGGGATATCCCGCGAACGGGCCGCGGCGCGTGGCCACCGGGGTCTCCATGTGGCAGATGCCGACGTCGGCGGTGTCGATGAGGGGGCGCAACTGGCTGAGCATGGGGAGGAAGTCCCAGCCGTGGTGGCCGCTCGCCGCGGCGTCCTCGGCCGCCTGCGTGATGAGCGGCTGATGCAGGAGGAAGTCGCCGGTGGCCGCCACAGTGATCGTGCCGGGCACCCTGGCGGCCGCCGCAGGCCGATGGGACGGTGCATGGCGGACATCGCCCGTGCATCCCGCCGAGATCGCGGCGACCGCCGCGGCCAGCAGGAACGCTGCCGTCCGGGAAGTCCTGGTCCGAAAAGAAATCTTCACGCGGACCGTCGTTCCTGGAGCAAGCGCGATCAACCGGCCAATGCTCAATAATGTGGTGCTTTTGGTGATCGGCCAGTGTCGGAGAGAAGGTCCCTTTGTGGCTCGCTCGCCCGACAGTCCGGCAAATCGGGGAAATTCCTCCAAAGTGGAAAAGGTGTCCAGGCCGTCCCTGGACGTGTCAGAGCGGCGGTCCGCCGAAGAGGGGCGAGGGGCCCGGTCACGTCCGGGCCCCTCGGAGAGGTCACCGTGTGCTCGGTCGGGGCTTCTCCGTCGGCCCGATCTTCGGCGTCGATACGGGGGGCAGTTCGTTCGTCCACTCGGCGACCAGGGTCGCGTTGCTGCCGTAGAGCCCCCTGCCGTTGACGACCTCTTCGATCGTGCCGGTCACCTTCGAGGTCCGCGGGTCGACGACCAGCATGTTCTTGCTGGGGCCGGGAAGCAGCAGGCCCTGCCCGCCGCTGACCGGGCCCAGGCTCTTGACGCCGGGAAGCGCGGCCAGCGCTCGGAACGCGGCGGAGCGGACCTTCGGCGGTGCGGGGGTCCCGGAGAGCAGGCCGACCAGCCCTCCCTCCAGGGCCGGCGCCATGGGGAGCCCTCGGTTGTAGGAGAGGAGCCGTGCCTTCAGCGCGGCGGGCCTGGTCGGCAGCTTCTGGATCTGCGTGAGGGTCAGCCGCTCGTCGGCGCCGAAGTCGAACCCGTCGGCATAGTGTCCGTACGGGCCGTCGGGGTCGTTGTTCCTTACCGGGCCGCTCGACGAGCCCAGCCTGACCCAGGACCTCCCGTCGTGCCGGGCCCAGGTCTCGATGGTGTACGGGTGGGACCGGTCGGAGGTGTATCCCTTGGTGTAGGCCGTCTTGACGTACCAGTACATACCGGACCCCTGCCGTGTCCCCAGGGCGGAGGAGGAGGCCGCGAGCAGGACCTGCTCGGCGGACATCCGGGCCCCGGGGTCGCGACGGAGGCCGGGGGGCCGTTGGGCGTGGCGGTGGGACCGGTGTGGCCCGAGACGACCACGACCACGACAACGGCGGCGGCGGCCGCGGTGAGGCCGAGACCGCCCGCCGTCCACGCGGTCCTGTGCGAGCGAGCCGGGCCGTGGATCGCGTTCCCGAGCCGTCGCCGGCCCTGGTCGATGGCCTCCGGGGGCTGGTCGGGCTCGTCCAGTGCGGTGGCGAGCAGGTGAAGTTCATCCATGGAGATCCTCCTGGTCGATGACCTGACGGAGCTTGGTGCGGGCGCGGTTGAGGCGGGAGCCGACCGTCCCGTACGAGATGTCGAGGGCCTGCGCCACCTCCTCGTGGGTGAGCTGGCCGAGAGCGACGAGGAGCAGCACATCGCGTTCGCCCGGCGAGAGCTCCAGCAGCGCCTTCGCCAGCTTGGGCTTGGCCCGCTGGGCGGCGACGGCGGCGGCGACGCGGTTCTCGTGGCTGTCGGCCGTGGGCTCCGGCCGGTCGCGGCTCAGCGCGCGGTAGTGGCGGGCCTCTTTGCGGCGGTGCCGGGCCACGCAGTTCGTGGCGATGCCGAGCAGCCACGGTCGCAGGGCCCCGCGTGCCGGGTCGTAACGGTCGAGCATGCGGAACGCCGCGAGGAACGTCTCGGCGGTGACGTCGTCCGCGTCCTGCCGGTCCAGCCGCCCGGCCACATAGCGAAAGACGTCCCGGCGGTATCGGTCGTAGACCGCCTGGAACTCCTCCGGGTCCCGTCGGAACGCGGCCGCCAGTTCGGCGTCCCCCACCGCGTTGTCGTCGTCCACCCGGTCGACGCCCACCTTGCGCTCCTTGCGTAACCGGCGGCCCAGGTCGGCGGTCACGTGGCTGTATCCGTCATGCGGCCCTACCTTCTTGATCGGGTTGAGCGAGCCGTTCGTAGGGTTGGCTGGCCCAGGGGTGCCGGGTGTGGCTTTCATGCGGCTGCCGAAGGTGTGGTTCAGGACGCTTCGCCGCCCGGCAC
>NZ_JABMCA010000080.1:0-42405 GCF_014706005.1 Actinomadura sp. RB99
GCGGGCGGCGGCCCGGCGTAGCGCGGCGCGGCGGCCCCGGCCGCCCGGGCCCGCCACCGCGACGGCGGCACCGACGCGACGAGCAGCCCGACGCCGAGCAGCAGGAACACGCCGAACGTGGCGAGGTTCAGGTACGCCATGGTGAGGTCGTCGGGGAAGGACTTCTTGGCCGTATTCTGCATCGCCCACTGGGCGTCGGCGATCCACAGCAGGCCGACGGCCGTGTAGATGACGCCGGGGATCAGCGAGGCGATCGGCGACACCCGCGATCCCACGACGAGCCCGAGCACGACCGCCGCGACCACGAGGAGCCCGGCGCCGACCCACAGTTCACTGCCGTGATAGTTGCGGAAGGTCGCGGCATAGTAGCGCTGCGTCATGGACATCTTGTAGGTGCCCATGGTCAGGCAGTACGTGAGTACCGCGGTCGCGACGAGCCCGACCACCGCGCCGATTCCGTGGCGTGCGCCGTTGGACATGGCAACCTCCTCGCGTCCGGCGGGCGTGATCCCGTCGAACCTAACCCTGAGACGTGCGGGAACGCACGAGGGTTCAGGGCAGTTCTGCCGGATTTCGCCGCTACACCACCGGTTCGCCGGGTTTGGCGGGCGCCGGCTGGCCGAGCCGCGGCGGGCTGGTCAGGAACCCGACCCCCCAGGTCACGTGCATGGTCGCGAAGACCAGCGGGAGCCGGACCCAGGCGGACGGCGACAGCCCGCGCCCCTCGACGGCGGCGCCCACGATCATCGCGGCCGCGTACCCGCCGGGCAGGAGCCAGCCGGGCCAGAACCCGAACGCCCCGGCGACCACGCCCGCCGTCATCGCGACCACGGCGATCGGCGGCGCGAGGTAGCGCAGGTTGAGGGTGCCCTGGTGCTCGCGGCCGACGACGCGGCGCCACCGCCCGGTGTGGAAGTACTGCTTGGCGAGGGCGCGCAGGTTGGGCCGGGGGCGGTAGGTGACGCGCATCCGCGGGGTGAAGAAGATCCGCCCGCCGGTCTGCCGGATGCGGTGGTTCATCTCCCAGTCCTGGGCGCGGGTGAAGGTCTCGTCGTAGCCGCCGACCCGGTCGAGTGCGCTGCGCCGGAACGTGCCGAGGTAGACGGTCTCGACCTCGCCGGCCTCGCCGCCGGTGTGGAAGCGGGCGTTGCCGACGCCGATCCGGGACGTCATGGCGCGGGCGACGGCCTGCTCGAAGGGGGTGACGCCCTCGGCGGCCATGATGCCGCCGACGTTGTCGGCGCCGGTCTCCTCCATCGTCTCGACCGCGGCGCGGACGTAGTCGGGCGGCAGCAGCGAGTGCCCGTCCACCCGGACGATGATCGAGTACTGCGACGCCCTGATCGCGATGTTGAGGCCCTGCGGGGTGCGCCCGGTGGGGTTGGCGACCACGACGATGCGGGAGTCCTCGCCGGCGAGCCGGCGGGCGATCTCCTCGGTGCGGTCGCGGGACGGCCCGACGGCGAGCACGAGCTCCATCTCGCCGGGGTAGTCCTGGGTCATGATCCGCCGGACGGCGTCCGTCAGGTGGCGCTGCTCGTTGAGGACCGGCATGACCACCGACACCGCGGGCCAGGTGCGTTCGCCGCCGGTGCGCCGCTGCGTTCCGTGCCGTGTCGTGCGCTGGGCGTGGGGAGATGGATTCATGTGGGCTCGCGGGCGCACCTCGACCGTGGCGACGGGGTGCCGCGGCCGGAGGGGTGCCCCCCTTCCTCTCTCTCGCTTGCTTGTCTGACGCAGCCCACGCCACCCAGGTTTGCGTGCGGGCCGCCGGGGTGTGGTCAAGACGGCGCCACGTTACTGCAAGGACACGAGGTCCAGGTAGCGAACGGACGGGTGTTCCCCACTTTAGAGTGGTGTGGACCCACGCGAGAACGAGGTCTTCGGGAGGCGGGCGTCGGCATGGTGGACGGGCACGACTCGGGACGCGGCGACGCCGACCCGCTGGAGCGCTACTTCCGGCCCAGACCCGCAGGTGGGGCGGCCGAGGGCCCCGCCGACGACGGCGACATCGAGGGCGTCACCATCGACGGGATGCCGGCGCCGCGGGTGAAGGTGGACGGGCGCGGGCCGAGGCGCCCGGGCCGCCGGATCAGCCCGCGGGCGGCGATGAGCGCCCGTCGGCAGAAGCGTTTCCTCACGCTGACCGGGACGATGTCGGCGTTCGTGCTGCTGACCTCGGGCGGCGCGTGGGCGTTCCAGAACTACGTGACGGGCGCGATCGACAAGGTGCACGTCGGCGGGCTCGGCAAGGGCAAGGACGGCCCGAAGGGCGCGATGACGATCCTGGTGGCCGGGGTCGACCGCCGCGAGGGGCTGACGAAGGCGCAGCAGAAGGCGGCGAAGCTGGGCCACGATCCGGGCGAGCGCTCCGACACGATGGAGCTGGTGCACGTGTCCCGGAACCACGACCGGGTGTCGATCGTGAGCCTGCCGCGCGACTCGTACGTGACGATCCCGGCGCACCGGTCGAACGGCTCGGAGGGGGCGAAGGGGCAGCAGATCGGCGCCCGTCCCGGCAAGCTGACCTGGGCGTACCAGTTCGGCGGCCCCGACCTCACGGTGGCGACGATCAAGCAGGCGACGGGCGTGTCGATCGACCACTACATCGAGGTGAACTTCTACGGGTTCGTCAACATGGTGGACGCGCTCGGCGGCGTGGACGTGTGCACCGAGCAGGCGGTCGACGACCCGAAGAGCGGGCTGAAGCTGCCGCAGGGCAAGTCGCACGTGGACGGGCTGAAGGCGCTGGCGTTCGCGCGGGCCCGGTACACGCTGACCGGCGGCACCGACCTCGGCCGGATCGACCGGCAGCAGCAGTTCATGGCGTCGATGATGAAGCAGGCGCTGTCGTCGAAGACGCTGAGCGACCCGGTGAAGTCGACGAAGTTCCTGAACGCGGCGCTGAAGTCGCTGCGGGTGGACCCGGAGCTCGCCAAGAGCCTGCCGAAGCTCGCCGACCAGATGAAGGACCTGTCGACCGACAGCCTGACGTTCGCGAACGTGCCGCTGGCGAACCCGGGGTACAACGCGCAGCTGTGGAACTCGCCGACGCCGCAGTCGACCGTCCAGTGGGACGAGGCGAAGTCGAACGACCTGTTCGGCCGGATCCGGCACGACGAGCCGCTGACCGAGACGAAGGCGCCGAAGCCGAGCGCGTCGCCGTCGAAGAAGCCGTCGGACGGCCCGACCGTGCCGCCGGACGACATCAGCGTCCGCGTCCTGAACGCGATCGGGACGCCGGGGCTGGCGACGCGCGCGGGCTCCCAGCTGACGAAGGACGGCTTCCACGTCACGGTGGTGCCGGGGGTCGCGCGGCGCGGCCTGCAGCACACGCAGATCCAGTACGGCCCGGGCCGCGAGGACTCGGCGAAGACCCTGGCGGCGGCGATCCCGAACGCGAAGCTGAAGGAGGTCTCGTCGCTGGGGTCGCGGGTGCAGGTGATGGTGGGCGCCGACTGGGACGGCGTGAAGAAGGTGAAGGTGGCCTCGCCGTCGCCGGCGGCGTCGCCCGCGTCCGGTTCCTCGCTCGACTCCGGCACCGCCACGGAGAAGCTCTGCCACTGACGATCTAGAATATCGTTCTAGACAGTGGAGAGGAGCAGAGCGGTGGACGGTGACCTCCCCGAGGCGTTCTACGAGCCGCTCGGCGGCGGCCGGTTTCGCAGCACCCCGGCCACGGCGGGCCCGTGGTCGCCGTCGCTGCAGCACGCCGGCCCGGTCGCCGGCCTGATGGGACGGGTGTTCGAGCGCACCGACCCGGTACCCGGCACCCGGGTCGCGCGGGTGACGGTCGAGATCCTCTCCCCCGTCCCGGTCGCCGAGCTGGAGGTGACCGCGCGGGTCGTCCGCCCGGGGCGGCGGATCGCCCTGCTGGAGGGCGAGATGACCCACGAGGGGCGGCCGGTCGTCCGGGCCACCGCCTGGCGGATCCTGGCGGCGCCCGCCGGGGTGCCCGAGACCGTCCACGCGCCCGCCGCGCCGCCGCTGCCGGACGCCTCCCGGGCGTTCACGGCCGCGCCGGAGCTGCACACGCACGGCTACCTGTCGGCGATGGAGTGGCGGCTCGTCGAGGGCTCGTTCTTCGTGCCGGGCCCCGGGACGACCTGGGCCCGCGCCCGCGTCCCGCTGGTCGCCGGGGAGACCGACTCGCCGCTGGTGCGCGCGCTCACCCTGGCCGACAGCGCGTCCGGGATCGGCAGCCAGCTCGACCTGTCCAAGTGGATGATCATCAACACCGACCTCACCGTCGCGCTGCACCGCGACCCGGACGGGGAGTGGCTGTGCATGGGCGCGTCGCTGAGCGTCAGCCCGTACGGCAGCGCGCTGTGCGAGGCGACCCTCGCCGACGGTCACGGAGAGTTCGGCCGGGTGCTCCAGACCTTGATCGTGGACGAGCAGCCAACCTCCTGACCTGGGTCGATGGCCGCCCGGATGATCGGCGTCCGATTCTTGATCGACTACTCTGGGTAGTGAAAGGCGTGCACAGAGAAGTCACCGTCAGGAGTCCAGAGAATGTCGACAAGGTTTCTCGGCCTGATCAGCTCGACCGCCGTCGCCGCGCTCGCGGTGACCGGCTGCGCGGCGCGGACCGACGCGCGGCTCACCGCCGCGGAGGCGCCCGTCCCGTCGCCGAGCGCGTCCGCCGGGGCGGCCGGCGCGGCCGCGCCCGCCGCGGCCCCGAAGGGCAAGAAGAGCGAGGCGAAGGACGGCACCGACCTCAACGCCTGCCTCGACGCCGACTGCGAGGTGGAGGTGAAGAGCGGGCAGCGGATCCCGCTCGACCCGAAGTACGGCGTGGACGGCATCGACGTCCGCACCGACGGCCCGCGGGTCGTCTTCACCGCGAACGGCCGCGACAGCAAGATGGTCACCTCGATGGACGCCACGTGGGCGGGCACCGGCTCGTCCTCGACCGTCAACGGCCTGACCTTCCGCCCGCGCATGACCAGGGACGGGAAGATCATCGTCCAGGTCAGCCACGACTGACCGGCCGGCCCGGCGGGCGGCCACCGGACGTCCCGGTGGCCGCCCGCCGGCGTCTCAGCGGTTCGAGGCGAGGACCGGGCCGGCGGGGCTCGGCGCCGGGGCGGCCGCGCGGCCCGGGATCGCCAGCGCCGCGACCGCGCCGGCCAGCGACAGCGCCGCGCCGACCCCGATCGCGCCGCCGAAGCCGTCGCTGAAGGCGGACGGTCCCGCGTAGCCGCCGGCCTTGGCGAACGCCAGGGCGAGGACGGCGACGCCGAACACCCCGCCGAGCTGCCGTCCGGTGTTGAACACCCCGGACGCCTTGCCGATCTGCTGCGGCGCGACCGCGTTGAGCACGGCGGACTGCGCGGCGGGCATCGCCATGCTGACCCCGGCGCCCGCGATCAGCATCGGCGCGATCAGCTCCCAGTACGGCACGGACGGCGTCGCGGCGAGCGCGAGCCAGCCCATCCCCGCCGCCTGCATGGCCAGCCCCAGCGCCGCCAGCGGCCGGGCGCCGACCCGGTTCACCAGCCGGCCCGCGGTCGGGGCGACGACCGTCACCGCCGCGGTCCAGGCGAGCAGGTGCAGGCCCGCGGCGAGCGGCCGGTCGCCGCGTCCGGTCTGGAAGTACTGCGCCGCGAAGAACAGTGCCCCGTAGAGCGAGGCGTACAGGAACACCCCGGCGGCGTTCCCCGCCGCGAAGCCCCGCAGCCGGAACAGCCCCAGCGGCACCATCGGCCGCGCCGCGACCCGCTCCCAGGCCACGAAGGCGACGCCGCAGACCGCGCCCGCGGCCAGCGTGCCCGCGACCTCGGCGCTCCCCCATCCGGCGGCGTCCGAGCGGATCAGGCCCCACACCAGGCCGAGGGCGGCGCCGGTCACCAGCACCAGCCCGGCCGCGTCCACGCCGTCGCCGCCACCGCGGCTCTCCGGGACGCGGCGCAGCACCAGCGGCATGATCACCAGCCCGATCGGCACGTTCAGCCAGAAGATCCACTCCCAGGCGAGGCCCTGCGTGACGGCGCCGCCGACCACCGGGCCGCCGACCACCGCCAGCCCCGTCAGCCCGGCGAACAGCCCCAGCGCCTTCGGCCGGTCCGGCGGCGGATAGGCCGCGCTGAGCAGCGCCATCGCCAGCGGCATCACCAGGGCCGCGCCGGCCCCCTGCACCACCCGAGCCGCGATCAGCCAGCCCGCGTCCGGCGCCAGCGCGCACGCCGCCGACGCGGCGGTGAACAGCCCCAGCCCGGCCGTGAACACCAGCCGCCGCCCGAACCGGTCGCCCAGCACGGCACCGGTCATCAGCAGGACGGCGAAGCTCAGGCTGTAGGCGTTCACCGTCCATTCGAGCTGCTCCATCGAGGTGCCGAGATCCACCCGGATCCGGCTCAACGCCGTCGTCACCACGGTGGCGTCCAGCGCCACCATCACCGAGCCCGCCGAGGCGAGCCCCATCACCCATTTCCTGTTCATGTCCGTACCGACCCGCGGCCCGGCGGAATCGGCCGGTCCGGACCCGATGAATTCGGCGGCCCCGCGGGTCTGTACAAGAAAGGGAGGAGCGCGGAGTGACCGTGATCGAGCAACCGAGCGACGAGTTCGTCCGGCTGGCCGGGCCGTTCCGGCGCGAGCTGCTGACCCACTGCTACCGGATGCTGGGGTCGGTGCAGGACGCCGAGGACCTCGTCCAGGAGACCTACCTGCGGGCCTGGCGGGCGTACGAGGACTTCGAGGGCCGCGCGTCGATGCGGACGTGGCTCTACCGGATCGCCACCAACGCCTGCCTCAACGCGCTGCGGAACGGCGGCCGGCGGGTGCTGCCCGCCGGGCTGGGCGGGCCCATCTCCGACCCGGCCGCGATCGGCCCGCGCGATCCGGAGATCACGTGGCTGGAGCCGATCGCCGACGAGCAGGCCGATCCGGCGGCGATCGTGGCGGGGCGGGCGGGGCTGCGGCTGGCCCTCATCGCGGCGCTGCAGCACCTGCCTCCGCGGCAGCGGACGGTGCTGATCCTGCGGGACGTGCTGGCCTGGTCGGCGGAGGAGACGGGCGACGCGCTCGGCATCAGCGCGACCGCGGTGCACAGCACCCTGCAGCGCGCCCGGGCCAGGCTCGACCGGCTCGATCCGGCGATCGACGAGATCGCCGAGCCCGCGGAGCCGGAGCGCCGCGACCTCCTCGACCGGTACGCCGACGCGTTCGAGCGGGCCGACATGGGCGCGCTGGCCCGGCTGCTCACCGAGGACGCGGTCTGGGAGATGCCGCCGAACCCCTCGTGGTTCGCGGGCCGCGACGCCGTCCTGCGGCTGCTCGAAGCCCGGCTGTCGGCCAAGCGGAGCAGGCTGGTGCCGGTCCGGGCCAACGGGCAGCCGGGGTTCGCGATGTACGTGGACGGCGAGGCGTTCGCCGTGCAGGTCGTCACGCTGCGCGGCCCCGCCATCGCGGCGGTGACCGCGTTCCACGACGCCGACCTGGTCCAGCGCTTCGGCCTGCCGCGACGCCTGTGACCGCCGCTGCGGTCGCGGCCGATCCCACGGCGGCCGACGAGCGACACCCCCGCGCCCGGGATGGCGGGCGCGGGGGCGTGGGATGCTCTGGGGCTACTTGAGGAGCTGGCGGGCGATGACCATGCGCTGGATCTGGTTGGTGCCCTCGTAGATCTGGGTGATCTTGGCGTCGCGCATCATCCGCTCCACCGGGAACTCCCGCGTGTACCCGTACCCGCCCAACAGCTGCACCGCGTCGGTGGTGACGTCCATCGCCACATCCGAGGCCAGCGCCTTGCACGCCGAGGAGACGAACGTCAGGTCCGCGACCTTCTCACCGTGCATCGCCCGCTCGGACTTGATCGCCGCGTGGTAGGTCAGCTGCCGCGCCCCCTCCAGCCGCATCGCCATGTCCGCCAGCATGAACTGCACACCCTGGAAATCAGAGATCGGCTTGCCGAACTGCCTGCGCTCCTTGACATAGCCGAGCGCGAAGTCCAGCGCGCCCTGCGCGATCCCCAGCGCCTGGGCCGCGATGGTGATCCGGGTGTGGTCCAGCGTGGCCAGCGCCGTCTTGAACCCGGTGCCCTCGGCACCGATGATCCGATCCGCCGGGATCCGCACGTCCTCCAGGATCACCTGACGGGTCGGGGACCCCTTGATGCCCAGCTTGCGCTCCTTGGGCCCGAACGACACCCCCGGATCGGACTTCTCCACCACGAACGCCGAGATCCCCCGCGCCCCCGCAGAGGGGTCGGTGACGGCCATGACCGTGTAGTACTCCGACACCCCCGCGTTGGTGATCCACATCTTCGCGCCGTTGAGCACCCAGTGGTCACCGTCGCGGACCGCGCGGGTCTTCATCCCGCCCGCGTCCGACCCCGCATCGGCCTCCGACAACGCATAGGAGAACATCGCCTCCCCCCGCGCCACCGGCCCCAGGTACCTCTTCTTCAGCTCCTCCGAGCCCGACAGCAGCACCGGCACCGTGCCCAGCTTGTTCACCGCCGGGATCAACGACGACGACGCGCACGCCCGCGCGACCTCCTCGATCACGATCACCGTCGCCAAAGCGTCCGCCCCCGCACCCCCGTACACCTCGGGCACGTGCACCGCGTGCAGGTCATTGGCGACCAACGCGTCCAACGCCTCCTGCGGGAAACGCGACTCCTCGTCCACCTCCGCCGCGAACGGCGCGATCTTGGCATCCGCCAGCTCACGCACCGTCGCCCGCAGCAACTCCTGCTCCTCCGACGGCGCGTACGCGGGAAAGTCATGGCTCATGCCGCAAATGCTACCGGCCAGTAGACTCCGCTGCGCCCCCGCCGGTACCGGGCAGCACTTCGGGGAAGGTTGACTAGGGCGTACGACGGCGGCAGCGAACCGGAAGGAGCCCGCCTTGACCCAGCGGCTGACGGTCATCGGAACCGGTTACCTCGGCACCACCCATGCGGCCTGCATGGCCGACCTGGGCTTCGAGGTGCTCGGCCTGGACGCCGACAAGGACAAGATCGCCCGGCTCGCGGCCGGTGACCTGCCGTTCTACGAACCCGGGCTCGAACCCGTGCTGCGCCGCAGCCTGGCGAGCGGGCGGCTGCGGTTCACCACGTCCTACGAGGAGATCGCCGAGTTCGGCGACGTCCACTTCCTGTGCGTCGGGACCCCGCAGAAGGCGGGCGAGTACGCCGCCGACCTCGCCTACGTGGACGCGGCGGTCGGCGCGCTCGCGCCGCTGCTGCACCGGCCCTGCCTGATCGTCGGCAAGTCGACGGTGCCGGTGGGGACGGCGGCGCGGCTGGCCGAGACGGTCGCGAGGGAGGCGCCGGTGGGCGGCGACGCCGTCCTGGCGTGGAACCCCGAGTTCCTGCGCGAGGGGTTCGCCGTCGAGGACACCCTGCACCCGGACCGGATCGTCGCCGGGCTGCCCGCCGAGCAGGGCGCCGCCGAGCACGCCGAGAAGGTGCTGCGCGAGATCTACCGGACGATGATCGCCGACGAGACGCCGTTCATCACCGCCGACTACGCCACCGCCGAGCTGGTCAAGGTGTCGGCGAACGCGTTCCTGGCCACCAAGATCTCGTTCATCAACGCGATGGCGGAGGTCTGCGAGGCCGCGCACGCGGACGTGACCAAGCTGTCGGAGGCGCTGTCGTACGACGACCGGATCGGCGGCCGGTTCCTCGGCCCCGGGCTCGGGTTCGGCGGCGGCTGCCTGCCCAAGGACATCCGCGCGTTCATGGCGCGGGCCGGGGAGCTGGGCGCCGACCAGGCGCTGACGTTCCTGCGCGAGGTCGACGAGATCAACATCCGGCGCCGGATCCGGATGGTGGACCTCGCCCGGCAGCTGCTCGGCGGCTCGTTCGCGGACCGGACGGTCGGGGTGCTCGGCGCGGCGTTCAAGCCGAACTCCGACGACGTGCGCGACTCGCCCGCGCTGGACGTCGCGGCGTCGATCCGCGCGCAGGGCGGCCGGGTGACCGTCTACGACCCGCGCGCGATGGAGAACGCCCGCCGCGCCCAGCCGTCGCTGGCCTTCGCGTCGTCGGCGCTGGGCGCGGTCAAGGACGCGCACGTCGTGCTGCTGCTGACCGAATGGCGGGAGTTCCGCGACATGGACCCGGCGGACCTCGCCGCGGCGGTGGCGGAGCGCAACATCGTCGACGGCCGCAACGCCCTGGACCCCGAGCGCTGGCGGGCCGCCGGCTGGAACTACCGGGCCCTCGGCCGCCCCTGAACGGGAACGATCGGGGCGCCGCGGGTGTTGTCGCGGGCATGGGTGATGTCTACGCCGACCCGGACGTGATCAGCCGGCTGCTCAGCGAGTCCAGGACGTGGGCGTTCGTGGGCCTGAGCGACAACCCGGCCCGGGAGGTCCACAACCAGGCGCGGCTGCTGCAGCGGCGCGGCAAGCGGATCGTCCCGGTGCATCCGTCGGGCGCCACGGTGCTGGGAGAGCGGGGCTACGCGTCCCTGGCCGACGTGCCGGACGCGGCGGACGTGGACGTCGTCGGCGTCTACCGGCGCTCCGAGCACGCGGGCGCGGCCGTGGACGAGGCGATCGCGGCGGGCGCGAAGGCCGTGTGGCTGCCCCTCGGCGTGATCGACGAGGCGGCCGCCCGGCGCGCGCAGGACGCCGGGCTCGACGTGGTCATGGACCGCTGCCCCGCCATCGAGTGGAGCCGCCGGCACTGAAGCCCCCGGCCCCCGAGTGAGCCCCGTTCCTGAGTGAGCCCCGTTCCTGAGTGAGCCCGGCACCGGGTAAGCCCCAGCGCCGGGCCGCGCGCCCCTCGCAGGGCCGTCAGAGGCTCTGTCGGAGCCGTTCGCCCTTCGCCTTGGCCTGGTCGTACAGCGACTGCTGGAAGTCCTTCATCTTCGCCTGGAGCGCCTCGTCGGACGCCGCGAGGATGCGGACGGCCAGCAGCCCCGCGTTGCGGGCGGCGCCGACCGCCACCGTCGCGACCGGGACCCCGGCGGGCATCTGCACGATCGACAGCAGCGAGTCCATGCCGTCGAGGTACTTCAGCGGGACGGGCACGCCGATCACCGGCAGCGGCGTCACCGACGCGAGCATGCCGGGCAGGTGCGCGGCGCCGCCGGCGCCCGCGATGATCGCGCGGAGCCCGCGCCCGGCCGCCTGCTCGCCGTAGGCAATCATGTCGTGCGGCATCCGGTGCGCGGACACGACGTCGGCCTCGTAGGGGACGCCGAACTCCTCCAGGGCCTCCCCCGCCGCCTTCATGACCGGCCAGTCGGAATCGCTCCCCATCACCACGCCCACCAGCGCGCTCATGTGTGCTCCTTCATCGCCGTACCCCAGCGCAGGTAGTCCGCCGCGTGCCGGGCGCGCTCCCGCAGCTCGGGCAGGTCGTCCCCGAGCACGGTCACATGGCCGATCTTGCGGCCCGGCCGGGACTCCTTGCCGTACATGTGCACCTTGACGCCCGGGTCGTGCGCCATCACGTGGATGTAGCGGGAGTAGACGTCCGGGTCGTCGCCGCCGAGGACGTTCGCCATCACCGTGTAGGGGGCGGTGGGCTCGGTGGAGCCGAGCGGCAGGTCCAGGACGGCCCGCAGGTGCTGCTCGAACTGGGACGTGCGGGCGCCCTCGATCGTCCAGTGCCCGGAGTTGTGCGGGCGCATCGCCAGCTCGTTCACCAGCAGGCCGCGCCCGCTGCCCTGACGCCCGGTCTTCGGCGCCTCGGTCTCGAACAGCTCGACCGCGAGCAGCCCCGCGACGCCCAGCTCGTCGGCGATCCGCAGCGCGAGGCTCTGCGCCTCGGCGGCCAGCTCGCCGGACAGCCCCGGCGCCGGGGAGATCACCTCGACGCAGATGCCGTCCTTCTGGACGGTCTCCACGATCGGGTACGCGGCGCCCTGCCCGTACGGGGAGCGGGCGACGAGCGCTGCGAGCTCCCGCCGGAACGGAACATGCTGCTCCACCATCAGGGAGACGCCCTCGCCGATCAGCCGCTCCACCAGCTCGACGGTCCCGACGCCGAGGTTGTCGGCGATCCACACGCCCTTGCCGTCGTAGCCGCCGCGGGTCGCCTTCAGCACCACCGGCCAGCCGTGGTCCCGGCCGAACGCCTCCAGGGCGGGCACCGGGTCAGCCGAGGGCAGGGGCGCGTACGGGGGGCAGGGCGCGCCGAACGACGACAGCTTGTCCCGCATGACCAGCTTGTCCTGGGCGTGGGCGAGGGCCGCCGAGCCCGGCCGGCACGGCACCCCCGCCTCCTCCAGTTCCCTGATGTGGGGGCCGGGGACGTGCTCGTGGTCGAACGTCACGACGTCGCACCCCTTGGCGAACGCCGTCAGGTCGTCCAGGGAGCGGTCGTCGCCGACCCGGACGTCCGCGACGACCTTCGCCGCCGACTCGCCCGGCGATCCGGCGAGGACGCGCAGCGGCACGCCGAGGGCGATCGCGGCCTGCTGGGTCATCCGGGCCAGCTGCCCGCCGCCCGCCATCCCGACGACCGGTGTCTGAGGTGGATTGCTCACGTCAGAAGGCTATCGGCCCATGGAACCGAACAATTCCCCCGTTCCGGACGTCGGACCAGGTGTGGGCCTCCGGGCTCGGGGCAGGGAACGCGTGGAAAACGCAGAACGTTCATGTTCCGACGTCACGGGGCCGGGGGCGTCTATCCTCGTTGTGCCCCCGCACCGGCCGCGTCAACGACCGCGGCGCCACCCGCCGAGGTCCGGAAGGACGGTTCCCTTCGTGAACCTGGTCGCCACTCTCAACCGGCGTTTCGCGCACCTGCTGCGCGAGCTCGCCCAGTTCGGCAGCGTGGGCGCGATCGCCTTCGTGATCACGGTCGGCATCGGCAACGGGATGAACAGCGGCCTCGGCATGGGCCCGCTGACCTCCAACGGCGTCGCCACCATCGTCGCGACGACGTTCGCCTACCTCGCCAACCGCTACTGGACGTTCCGGCACCGCGACCGGACCGGGCTCGGCCGCGAGTACGTGCTGTTCTTCGCGCTGAACGGCGTCGGCCTGGTGATCACCGAGGCGTTCATCGGGTTCACGCACTACGTGCTGGGGCTGACGGGCGCGATCCCGTACAACATCTCGCTGGTGATCGGCACCGGCGTCGCCACGCTGTTCCGGTTCTGGTCGTACAAGAAGTGGGTCTTCCTGCCCGCGAGCGCCCCGCCCGTCGACCCGGCGTCCGGGCTGCCCGAGGGGCCCGGGGTGCACGCCGCGACCAGCCCGCACGCCAGGCACGGCGGGGCTGGCCCGGCGGGGCGGCTCGGGCACCCGCTCGACCAGGACGCCGCGGGCGACTACGCCCAGTTCTCCTGACCTCGCACGGCGTTCTGCCGATCTCGCACGGCTCCTGATCTCGCACGGCGTTCTCCCAGCCTCGCGCGCTCTCCGGGCCGCCCCGGGCACCGCCTCTCTGAGCGGCGGCCCCCTCTAGGCGGGCCCCAGGACGACGCGTTCACCGGCCAGCCGGGCCTCCGCGGCCTCGCGCAGGAACACCCCGAACACCGCCGGGCGGGACTGGAGCAGCTCCAGCCGCCCGCCGTCCACCACGGCCAGCGAGCGGGCCAGGTAGAGGCCGAGGCCGGTGCCGCGGCCGCCGCTGACGCTCCGCTCGAAGATCCGCGGCTCCAGTTCCGGCGGTATCCCGGCGCCCTCGTCGCCGACCTCCACCACCACCGAGCTGGCGCCCGGCTTGGTGTGGATGGTGACGGTCCCGGCGCCGTGCATCAGCGAGTTGTCCAGGAGCGTCGCGACGATCTGCGACAGCCCCTCCGGGTTGGTCATGCCGACCAGGCCCTGCTCGCCGACGATCCGCACGTCCCGGCCGTCCCGCCGGAAGATCGGCCGCCACTCCTCCACCTGCTGGCGGATGATGTCGTCGATCGGGGAGGCGACGGCGCCGCCCGTGCGGTCGTGGCGGGCGCGGGCGAGCAGCTGCTCGACGACGGCGACGAGCCGCTCGGCCTGCGCCACGGCCGCGGCGCCCTCCTCGCGGACGACGTCGGGGTAGTCGGCCGCCTCGATCATCTCCTCCAGCCGCATGGACAGCGCGGTCAGCGGGGTGCGCAGCTGGTGGGAGGCGTCGGAGGCGAACTCGCGGCTCGCGGCGAGCAGGTCGGCGATGCGGACGGCGCTGCGGTCCAGCACCTCGGCGACCCGGTCGACCTCCGGGATGCCGTAGCGGCGCCGGCGCGGCCGGGCGTTGCCGGTGCCGAGCCGGTCGGCGGTCTCGGCGAGGTCGCGCAGCGGCAGCGTCAGCTTGCGGGCCTGGACCATCGCCAGGCCGACGGTGACGGCGACGCCGAGCAGCGCGAGGCTGCCGATGAACAGCAGCAGCCGCAGTTCCTGGTCCTTCAGCTGGGAGGCGGGCCGCGACATCCGCACCCGCACGCCCTGCCCGGCCGCGGTCGCGGTGAGCTGCCGCGCGCCCGGACGGGGGCGCGCCCCCGCCTCGACGGCGGCGCCGCCCGGCAGGGTGACCGCGATGTACCGGCCGGGGTACTCCCGCGCGATCGCGGCGCCGGTGACCGGCTGGCGCGATTCGAGGGTGTAGGCGACCCCGCCGGCGATGGCGGACGCCTCCCGGTCGAGGGACTGCCCGGCCTCTTCGTAGATGAGCTTGTGGGCGGCGTAGGCGAGGGGTATGCCGAGCAACAGGATCGCGACCACCGCCACCGCGAGCGTCGACAGGAGGAGTCGGCGCCTCATCTGGGCTCCTTATGGTGGGGCCACGCCCGGGCGGGGCGCCCCGGGCCTCTCGGGAAGGCCCGGGGGCTGACCGCGCGGCCATGGCGGCCGGTACGGGGCTGTCAGTCGCCGCGTTCGAACCGGAAGCCGACGCCCCGCACGGTGGTGATGTAGCGGGGGCTGCCGGCGTCGTCGCCGAGCTTGCGGCGCAGCCAGGAGATGTGCATGTCGAGGGTCTTCGTGGAACCCCACCAGTTGGTGTCCCACACCTCGCGCATGATCTGTTCGCGGGTCACGACCTTCCCGGCGTCCCTGACCAGGACGCGCAGCAGGTCGAACTCCTTGGTGGTGAGCTGCAGTTCCTGGTCGCCCATCCAGGCGCGGCGCGACTCGGCGTCGATCCGCACCCCCTGGACGATCGGGGTCTCGGTGCTGCCGCGGCGCAGCAGCGCGCGGACCCGGGCCAGCAGCTCGGCCAGGCGGAACGGCTTGGTGACGTAGTCGTCGGCGCCCGCGTCGAGACCGACGACGGTGTCGACCTCGTCGGCCCGGGCGGTCAGGATCAGGATGGGCACTCCATGCCCCTCGGCACGGACCCGGCGGGCCACCTCCAGGCCGTCCAGCTCGGGCAGGCCCAGGTCGAGAACAATGAGGTCCACGCCGCCCCCGAGCGCCCGCTCGAGCGCCTGCGGACCGTCCGGGCTGACTTCGACGGTGTACCCCTCGCGACGCAGCGCGCGGGCGAGAGGCTCGGAGATGGACGTGTCGTCCTCGGCGAGCAGTACTGAGGTCATGAACCGATCGTATGACCATTCTTGAACGTTTCCCGGGTGCCGCCGCGCTCTTGACCTGCGGTTTGCCACTCGTAGTACATCCTCGAACACCCATTTTTCGGGTGGTAGCGGGAGTTAGGCGGACATCGCGCTTCGGGCCCTTGTCCGCCGGGCGGCGGGCGCGCCGCCGTGAACGGTCATCCGCAGACGGCGGCCGACGCGCCCGGGAGGACCACGACCGGGATTTTGGAATCGCCGTTGGCGCCGGTTTCCATCCGGATTGCCGGGTCTGACGCGAGCAGCAGGCGGGCCCCTCCCCCGATCCCGGCATCGGCATCGGGGAGTGGGAGCCGGACGGTCCCGTCGCCGAGATTCGCCGCCACGAGCACGCCGCCGCGCCGCATGACGAGCCAGCGGCCGGCCGCGCCGTCGCCGTCCGCCCGGACACCGCCATAGGCGGCGGACTCGCTGGTCACGACGGACGCGGCGGTCAGGCGCGGGTCGTTCAGCTCCGGCCGGGCGCGGCGCAGGGCGATCAGGGACCGGTGCCATTCCAGCAGGTCCGCGTGCGGTTCGGCGGCGGGCTCGGCCCAGTCGAGGACGGACCGGCGGAAGGTATCCACAGCCTGTGGATCGGGGACCTCGCCCGTCCAGCCGTGCCGGGAGAACTCCCTGCGCCGGCCCTCGCTGACGGCCCGCGCCAGTTCCGGGTCCTGGTGGTCGGTGAAGTAGCACCAGGGAGTAGAGGCGCCCCATTCCTCGCCCATGAAGAGCATCGGCGTGAACGGCGCCAGGACGAGCAGCGCCGCGCCGACTTTGAGCAGCCCGGGAGGGAGCCCGGCCCCTGCCAGGACGGCGCCTATACGGTCTCCTGCGCCCCTGTTACCGACCTGGTCGTGGTTCTGCAGAAAACCGAGGAACCGGTGGGCGGGCAGCTTTTCCACGTCCACGGGACGGCCGTGCCTGCGCCCCCGGTACGTCGACATCGTTCCGTCGTGGACGAACACCCTCGTCAATGCTTTCTTGAGGGTTTCCAGAGAGCCGAAGTCGCAGTAATAGCCCTGCCGTTCGCCGGTCAGCGCGGCGTGCAGGCAGTGGTGGAAGTCGTCGCTCCACTGGGCGTCGAGCCCGTATCCGCCCGCCTCCCGCGAGGTGACGAGGCGTGGATCGTTCAGGTCCGATTCCGCTATGAGGAACAGATGCCGTCCCAACTGCGCGGACAGGGCCGACACCGCCTGCGCCATCTCCTCCAGCAGATGGACGGCACTGTGGTCGGTGATGGCATGGACGGCGTCCAGGCGCAGCCCGTCGAAGTGGTAATCCCGCAGCCACATCAACGCGTTCTCTATGGCGAAGGCACGGACCTCGTCCGAGCCCTCCTGGTCGTAGTTGACCGCGTCGCCCCACGGGGTGCTGTGGGCGCTGGTGAAGTAGGGGCCGTAGTCGCCCAGGTGGTTTCCGTCGGGCCCGAGATGGTTGTAGACGACGTCCAGGACGACGGCGAGGCCGCGCGCATGGGCGGCGTCCACGAAACGCTTCAGCGCGTCGGGGCCGCCATAGGGCTCGTGGGGCGCCCATAGGAGAGCACCGTCGTATCCCCATCCGTGGTGGCCGGGAAAGGACGCGACGGGCAGGAGTTCGACGGCGTCGATCCCGAGCGCGACGAGATGGTCCAGCCGCTCGATCGCGGCATCGAACGTCCCCTCGGGCGTGAACGTGCCGACGTGCATCTCGTACAGGACGCTGCCGGGAAGCGGGCGTCCGTGCCAATGCCCGTCCGTCCAGGCGAACCGGTCGTGCTCGTAGACGCGGCTGAGAGCGTGCACGCCGGACGGCTGCCACGGGGAGCGCGGGTCGGGCAGGGGGTCTTCGGCGCCGTCCAGCGCGAACCCGTAGTCCGTCCCGTGGCCCGCGCCGGGCACGTCGGCCGTCCACCAGCCGGGGCGTCCCTCCGCCTCCGCCATGGGACGCCGCTCGCCTGCGACGACGACATCGACGCGCCGGGCCTTGGGGGCCCAGACCTCGAACCGCTGATTCATCGGCCGATCTTCCGGGGACTTCACCTGTCGATCTCCCGGGGGACGATCAGCGCGACGGGCAGATGCGCGAACACCTCGGCGGCGTCCAGGAGCGGGCCCCAGTGGGTGGCGCCGGTGAGGACGTCCCGCCAGCCCTGCCGGCCGACGTCCACCTCCGTCCCGGCCCAGCCGCCCCGTCGCTCCAGGCCGGCGGGGAGCCGGGTGGCGAGCGCGACCGCGCCGCCCCGCCGGAACGCGACGACGTGATCGGCGGCGGGCCCCGCCACCGGGACCGGCTCATAAGCCGCCGACGGCCCGAACCACTGCGGATGGGTGCGGCGCAGCCGCAGCGTCCGCGCCGTGACCAGGAGCTTCTCGTCGTCGACGTCCTTGGGCGGGCGGCCGGTGTCGAGCCGGTGCAGCCGCTCGCGGCGCCGCCCGTAGTCGACCGGCCGCCGGTTGTCGGGGTCGACGAGCGCCAGGCCGGTCAGCTCGCAGCCCTGGTAGACGTCGGGGACGCCCGGCATCGCGAGCTGGACGAGCTTCTGCCCGAGCCCGTTCACCCGCGCGTACGGCTCGAGCCGCGCCACGAACGCGGTCAGGTCGGTGACCAGGCCGGGGTCCTCCAGGACGCGCCGCGCGTACCCGAGCGCCGCGTTCTCGTAGGCGGTGTCCGGCTCGGCCCAGGACGTCCGGGTCTTGGCCTCGCGCATCGCCTTGACGAGGAACTCGTGCAGCCGGTCGGGGGTGATCGGCCAGGCGCCGGCGAGCGTCTGCCAGAGCAGGTACTCCAGGTCGGGTTCCATCGGCGACTCGGCGGGCCCCCACCAGGACCGCCACCGGTGGACCGCGTCGGCCCACTCCTCCGGCAGCTCCGACAGGACGGCCAGCCGCGCCCGCACGTCCTCCTGGCGCTTGGTGTCGTGCGTGGACAGCGTCGTCATCGTGGACGGCCAGTCCCGCGCGAGCCGGATGCAGTGCGCGTGGAAGTCGGCGGGGCTGACGGAGAAGCGCCCCGGGTCGCCGCCCACCTCGTTGAGGGCGGCCATACGGTTCCAGCGGTAGAAGGCGGTGTCCTCGACGCCTTTTGCGGCCAGCGGCGCGGCCGTCTGCTGGAACCGCACGATGAACTCGGGATCGGCGTTCTCGCCTCGCCCGAGCGCCATCTCCACCACCGTGTCGAGCGCCGGATGCAGCTTCTCGGGCAGGTGCCCGCGCGCTCTCTGCGCGGCCTCGTTGAGGACGTCCACGGCCTGTGGCGGCGGGTCCTCACCAGGGACGACGTACGCGCGGTACACGGGCATGGCCACGAGCAGCGCCTGCAAGGCCCGCTCCAGGTCCGCGTCGGGCTTCCCCACCACGCGGCCGAGGACGCGCATCAGCCGGTCCATCTCCGGCTTCATCCCGTGCGTCGCGGCATGCAGGCGGGCGTCGTGCTCGACCTCCTCGAAGGCCGCGGGGCCGCCCGTCAGCGCCGTGTAGAGCTCGGTGAGCGGCTCCTCACCGGCCGGGTCGACGAACAGGCCGCCGATCATCCCGAGCGAGTCGTAGCCCGTCGTGCCCGCACACGGCCAGTCCGCGGGCAGCCGCTCCGCCCCCTCGGTGATCTTCTCGACGAGCAGCCAGCGGCCGGGCGCGGCGCCCGCCAGCCGGCGCAGGTACCCGCGCGGGTCGGCCAGGCCGTCCGGGTGGTCGACGCGCAGGCCGTCCACCAGGCCCTGCCCGACCAGGCCGAGCAGCAGCGCGTGCGTCCGCTCGAAGACCTCCGGCTCCTCCTGCCGCAGCCCGATCAGCCCGGAGATGTCGAAGAACCGCCGGTAGTTCGGCTCGCCCTGGCCGGGCAGGACGATCCGCCCGCCGCCCGCGTCCCAGTCCACGTCGAACCACTTCGCGTACGGCGACGACGGCCCCTCCGCCAGGACCGCGTTGAGCGGCAGGTTCAGGTCGGGCGGCACCGGAACGGCCATGTGGTTGGGGACGATGTCGACCAGCACCCGCAGCCCGTGCGCGCGGAACCGCTCCGCCATCGCGCCGAACGCCTCACCGCCGCCCAGCTCGTCCGACAGCCGGGAGTGGTCGACCACGTCGTAGCCGTGCGTGGAGCCGGGAGCGGCCCGCAGGACCGGCGAGAGGTACACGTGCGACACGCCGAGAGCCGACAGGTACGGGGCGAGCGCGGCGGCCTCGGCGAACCCGAAGTGGTCCTCGGGAGTGCCGCGGAGCTGGAGCCTGTAGGTGCCGGACGGGGGGGTGTCGTGCTCGGGGGGAGGCATGTCAGACACGGCGTAGCACCTGCACGGAGCGGGCCGCGACCTTCACGGACTCCCCGGCCTTCACGACCGGCGACTCCTCCTCGGCGAGCAGCGGATCGGCGGTGTCCAGCACCTTGATCCACATCTGCCCGTACGCGGCGGGCGGCAGCGCGAACGCCAGCTCGCCGTCATGGGCGCTGAACAGCAGCAGGAACGAGTCGTCCCGCACCTGCCGGCCCCGCCGGTCCGGCTCGCCGATCGCCTCCCCGTTCAGGAACACGTTCAGCGACTTGTTGAACCCCGCGGACCAGTCCTTCCCGGTCATCTCCTCGCCGCCCGGGGTGAACCACACCAGGTCCGGCAGGTCGGAGGCGCCGCCCCGGCCCGTCCTGTCGTCCCCGGACGGCCGGTCGCCGACGAAGAACCGGCGGCGCCGGAACACCGGATGGTCCGTCCGCAGCTTCGACAGCCGCCGGACGAAGTCGAGCAGCGGGCCGCGCTCGTCGAAGAACGTGTCCTCGTGGAGGCCCGTCCAGTCGACCCAGGAGATCTCGGTGTCCTGGCAGTAGGCGTTGTTGTTGCCCTGCTGGGTGCGGCCCAGCTCGTCGCCGTGCAGCAGCATCGGGACGCCCTGCGACAGGAACAGCGTGGTCAGGAAGTTGCGCTTCTGCCGCTCCCGCAGCGTGATGACGTCGAGGTCGTCGACCGGGCCCTCGTGGCCGCAGTTCCACGAGCGGTTGTCGTCGCTGCCGTCCCGGTTGCCCTCGCCGTTGGCCTCGTTGTGCTTGCCGTTGTACGACACCAGGTCGTGCAGCGTGAACCCGTCGTGGCAGGTCGCGAAGTTGATCGAGGCGATCGGGCGGCGGCCGTCGTCGGCGTACAGGTCGGACGACCCGGTCAGCCGGGACGCGAAGTCGGGCAGCGCGCCCGGCTGCCCGCGCCAGTAGTCGCGCACCGTGTCGCGGTACTGGCCGTTCCACTCCGTCCACAGCGGCGGGAAGTTCCCGACCTGGTAGCCGCCCTCCCCCACGTCCCACGGCTCGGCGATCAGCTTGACCTGCGACACCACCGGGTCCTGCTGGACGAGGTCGAAGAACGCCGACAGCCGGTCCACCTCGTGCAGCTCGCGGGCCAGCGTCGCGGCCAGGTCGAACCGGAACCCGTCCACGTGCATCTCCGTCACCCAGTACCGCAGCGAGTCCATGATCAGCTGCAGCACGTGCGGGCTGCGCATCAGCAGGCTGTTCCCGGTGCCCGTGGTGTCCATGTAGTAGCGCTGGTCGCCGTCGGTCAGCCGGTAGTACTGGGCGTTGTCGATCCCCCGGAACGACAGCGTCGGCCCGAGGTGGTTGCCCTCGGCGGTGTGGTTGTAGACCACGTCGAGGATCACCTCGATGTCCGCCTCGTGCAGCGCCTTCACCATCGCCTTGAACTCCAGCACCTGCTCCCCGCGCTCCCCCGACGAGGAGTACTCGCCGTGCGGCGCGAAGAACCCGATGGTGTTGTAGCCCCAGTAGTTGCGCAGCCCCCGCTGGATCAGCGCGTCGTCGTGGACGAACTGGTGCACCGGCATCAGCTCGACCGCCGTGACCCCGATCGACTTCAGATGGTCGATGATCACCGGGTGGGCGAGGGCCGCGTAGGTGCCGCGCAGCGCGGGCGGGATGTCCGGATGCCGGGCGGTGAGGCCCTTGACGTGCGCCTCGTAGATCACCGTCTCGTGGTACGGGATCCGGGGCGGCCGGTCGTCGCCCCAGTCGAAGTACGGGCTGACGACCACCGAGCGCATCGTGTGCCCGGCCGAGTCCAGGTCGTTGCGCGACCACGGGTCGCCGAACCGGTAGCCGAAGCACGACTCGTCCCAGTCGATGCGCCCCTCGATCGCCTGCGCGTACGGGTCGAGCAGCAGCTTCGCCGGGTTGCAGCGCTGCCCGCGCTGCGGATCGTAGGGGCCGTGCACCCTGAACCCGTACCGCCGGCCCGGCATCACCCCCGGCAGGTACCCGTGCCATACGAACGCGTCGACCTCCGGCAGCGCCAGCCGCGTCTCCTCACCGCCGCCCGCCGGCCCGTCGAACAGGCACAGCTCCACTCGTTCGGCCGCCTCGGAGAAGACGGCGAAGTTCGTGCCCGCGCCGTCGAACCGGGCTCCGAGGGGGTATGCATCGCCCGGCCACACCTGTGCCACTTGTCCCGCCCTCCCGTCGTACCGGGTGAAGCCCTTCCCTCTGAGGGTTGAATCACACCGATTCGGAGACCACTGGCCAGAACGGACATCGCTGGGTTACCTTAGGGGAGCCTAACCTTCATAAGGGTGCCCTAAGGGTCCAGGTCAGGCGCTTTCGTACCGGCTAGTCGCAGGGAAGGTCCCCCAACCGGATGTACGTCTGCATCTGCAACGCGATCACGGAGGACGACGTCCACGGCTGCCTGGCCGGCGGCGGCTGCGGCACCGCCAAGGAGGTCAAGGCGGCCTGCGGCTTCAAGCCCGGCTGCGGCTCCTGCACCAAGCGGCTGCACGCCATGGTCAGCGAGTACCGCACCGCAGGGGAGCTCGCCGACGCCCTGACCGGCGGCCCGACGCCGCTCGCCGCCGTCCCCGACGCCGCCCCGGCCGCCTCGCCTGTCGCGGACGCCGGTGCGGCGCCGTCCGGCACCCTCTCCCGCCCCTCCGAGCCCGCCGCCGCGGACCGGCTCGTCCCGCCGGGGGCCGTCGCCGGAGCCGAAGCCGCCGCCTGAGCCGCCGCGGCGCCTTCCGCGCGGCCCGCCGGCCCGCGCCGCGAGACGCGCCGCTGCGGGGATCACCGCCGCCCCCTGTGCGAGCATGAGGTCCCATGGAAGGCGACAAGGACATCATCGCGCTGCTGAACGACCAGCTCACCGCGGAACTGACGGCGATCAACCAGTACTTCCTGCACTCCAAGATGCAGGAGAACTGGGGCTTCACGCGCATCGCGAAGCACACCCGCGAAGAGTCGATCGACGAGATGCGGCACGCGGAGCGGCTCACCGACCGGATCCTGTTCCTCGAGGGCCTGCCGAACTACCAGAAGCTCGGCACCCTGCGGATCGGCCAGACCGTCGTCGAGCAGCTCAAGGCGGACCTGGAGATCGAGATGGAGGCGGTCGCCCGGCTGCGCCCCGGCATCGAGCTGATGCGCTCGCGCGGCGACGTCACGTCCGCGCGGATCTTCGAGGACATCCTCGCCGACGAGGAGTACCACATCGACTACCTGGAGACCGAGCTCAGCCTCGTCCAGGCCCTCGGCGAGCAGAACTACCTGCAGCGCCTCACCGACTCGCCCGGCGAGGAGATCAGCAAGCCGGTCTGACGCGCCCTACCGGCCGCCGCCGTCCGGCGGCCCGTCCTGGGGCTCCGGCGCGCGCCGCAGCACGAACGGCTGCACGATCCCGAGCCCCTGGACGGGCCGCCGGACGATCCGCGTGATCCGGTACGCCGGCTCCTTCTCCAGCCGCGCCGCCAGCTCGCTGTCGATCACCACCGAGCCCGGCCGGGCCAGCGCCGTCAGCCGCGCCGCCAGGTTCACCGTGGTGCCGAACACGTCCCCCATCAGCGGCAGCACCGGGCCGTGCGCGACGCCGACCCGCACGTCCGGCACCTCGGTCTCGTCCTGGATCGCCGCCGCGATCGTCAGCGCGATCTCCGCGCCGATCGTCGGCGACTCCGCGCTGAACAGCACCTCGTCGCCCAGCGTCTTCACCAGCCGCCCCCCGCACGCGGCGATGATGTCGGCGGCGGTCTCCTCGAACCACTCCACCACCCGGGCCAGCTCGATCTCCTCCAGCTCCCGGCTGACCTGCGTGAACGACACCATGTCCGCGAACCCGACGGTGGTCGGCGGCCGCCCCGCGGGCTCCCCGTCGTCCCGGGTCGCCGCCGCCGCGATCGCCCGCGTCCCCGCCGCGGCGAGCTGCCGCCGCCACGCGTGCACCACCAGCGGCTCGAACTCCCCGATGTGCTTGTCGGCGATCTCCACGATCGTCCCGACCGCCTCCGCGGACGGCACGCCGTTCGGGTCCGGGGCGACCATCTCCCGCATGAGGTTGACCTGCCACTCCGCCAGCCGCGTCATGGTCTGCCCGAACGCGCGGATGAGGCGGATCACCCCGTCCTCGTCGAGCACGCCCTCCTCCATGAGGCGGCGGAGGCGGCACAGCGCCGCCACGTCGCCCTCGGTGTAGGCGACCGCGTCGTCCGGCATCGACGGGTAGCCGAACGCGCGCCACACCCGTCCGGTGAAGTCACGCGACACCCCCGACAGCCGGACGGCGTCGACGCGCGTGTAGCGGAGCTCGCCGCCGAGGAGCAGCTCCTCGATCTCCTTGGGATCCGGCAGTCCGCGCGCCATCATCCGCCCCTCAGTCCGCCGTCGCGCGGAGCCCCCGCCGCCGGCGTCGTGGATCGGTACACCCCATATCGTTGCAGATCCGACGTGACACAGCGCACCCACCTGCACTGTTCACCCCACGTGCACCATCCCCCATACCGCCGCAAAGCGACAAGGTTCCGTCCCCAAGGTCCAGTCCCTCAACGGACGTGGACCACGTCGCCCGCGCTCACGGCGACGTCGCCGCCCGGTCCCTCGACCACGAGGCGGCCCGACCCGTCCACGTCCCGCGCCGTGCCCTCCAGCGTCTCGTCCGCCGGCAGCTCCACGCGGACGCGGCGGCCGAGGGTCGTGCAGAGCTCCTTGTAGGCGGTGCGGAGCCCGCTGGACTCCGGGTCGCCGCCGAGCATCGTCCACTCGCCGTACCAGGTCCGCATCTCGCGCAGGATCGCGCGCAGCAGCGGCGCCCGGTCGGTGAGCGGCGCGCCCTCGATCGCCAGCGACGTCGCGGTCGGCACCGGCAGTTCCTCCGCGCGCAGCCCGACGTTCAGGCCGACGCCCACGATCAGCGCGTCGTCGACCTTCTCGGCGAGGATCCCGGCGAGCTTGCGGTCCCCGACCAGCAGGTCGTTCGGCCACTTCAGCCGGGCGTCCACGGCGACGTCGCCGTCGGCGCCGCCGAAGAACCGCTCCCCGGACTCGGCGAACGCGGTCATCCGGCGGATCGCGGTGGCGACCGCGACGCCGGTCAGCAGCGGCAGCCAGCCGAGCAGCGGCACCGGCACCGCCGGCCGCAGCAGCATCGAGAACATCAGCCCCGAGCGCGGCGGCGCCGTCCACGACCGGCCGAGCCGCCCGCGCCCGGCCGTCTGCAACTCGGTGACCAGCACCGTCCCCTCGGGCGCCCCCTCCCTGGCCCGGGCCGCGAGGTCGGCGTTGGTCGACCCCGTCTCCGGAACGACGCGCACCTCCCGCCACAGCCCGCCCTCCTGGACGAGCGCGCTCCGCAGCGCCGCCTCGTGCAGCGGCGGCCGGTCAAGGTCCCCATACGGTGATTCGCTCACCCGTCCATCCAACCTCACCGGCCCCGGCACTCTCCCGCCCACCACCGAACCTCGCCGCGAGCCGGCGCAGGGGCGGCCGTTAGGGTTCGCCGCATGGATGGTGTGACGCTGCGGCGCGACGGGCACGTCGCGGAGATCGTGCTGGACCGGCCCGAGGCCCTCAACGCCCTGTCGACGTCGATGGCGCGGCGGCTGGCCGCGGTGTGCCGCGAGGTCGCCGACGACGCGTCCGTCCGGGCGGTGGTGCTGAGTGCGGCGGGCGAGAAGGCGTTCTGCGTCGGCGCGGACCTGAAGGAACGCAACTCGATGAGCGACGAGGAGATCCTCGCGCAGCGGCCGGTTTTCCGGGCCGCATTCGGCGGCGTCCTGAACCTCCCGCAGCCGGTGATCGCGGCGGTGCACGGGTACGCGCTGGGCGGCGGCTGCGAGTTCGCGCTGTCCGCCGACATGATCGTGGCGGACGAGTCGGCCGTGTTCGGGCTCCCCGAGGTGAGCGTCGGGCTCGTCCCCGGCGGCGGCGGGACGCAGCTGGCGCTGCGCAAGCTCGGCCCCGGCAAGGCCGCCGACCTGGTGTTCACCGGGCGCCGCCTCGGCATCGAGGAGGCCCTGGAGTACGGCCTCGCCGACCGGAAGGTGCCCGCCGGGACCGCCCGCGAGGAGGCCCTCGGCATCGCCCAGGTGATCGCGCGGAACTCCCCGACGGCCGTCAGGGCCGCCAAGCGCGCGCTGCGCCTCGGCGCCGGCGTCTCCCTGGAGGCGGGCCTGGACCTGGAGGACAACGCCTGGCGGACCGTCGCGTTCTCCGCCGACCGCCGCGAGGGCATCGCCGCCTTCAACGACAAGCGCAAGCCCGAATGGCCGAGCTAGCCCACTCCGCTCGACGGGGGCGTCAGGCGCAGGCGACGCAGGTGCGGGCCATGGAGCGGGCCTCCAGACGCTCCGGCGCGATCGGGCCGCCGCAGCGTTCGCAGATCCCGTAGGCGCCCTCGGCGAGCCGGCGCAGCGCGCCGTCGATCTCGGCCAGCCGGGCCTCGGCCCGGCTCAGCGACGCCTCGATCCGGGCGCGTTCGAAGGCGATCGTGGCGCCCTCCGGGTCGTGCTCGTCGTCCGCGTTGCTCTGCGCCGACGCCTCGACGACGCCGTCCCAGTCGCGGCGCAGCGACGCCAGAAGCTCCAGCGTGCCCGCGCGGTCGGCGACAAGGCGTTCCTCCGCTGTGGTCACACCGCCTTCAACGCCGGCCGCGCCCGGCGCGATTCCTCACGCCAGCGGCTTGGCCATGTGGACGACGTTGCGGCCCTTGAGCACCTCGCGGCCGGTCTCCCGGTAACCGAGCCGCTGGTAGCGGTCGATGTTGCCGGTCATCCGCTCATTGGTGATCAGGCGGAGCCGGGGCAGGCCGAGGGCGCGGGCGCGGGCCTCGGCGAACGCGAGCAGCCGCCCGCCGATGCCCGTGCCGTGCAGCTCCGGGTGCACGGCCACGTTGTCGACGAGGAGGACGCCGTCCTCGGGAATGAGGACGATCAGGCCGTCCGGCCCGGGGCCGGTCACGAACACGTGCCCGGCCCCGATCAGCGCGGCGTAGTCGTCGTCCATGGGCATGGGACGGGTGCCGATGATCTCCGCCCACGGCGCGTAGGCGGCCTGGACGATCTCCTCCACGCGCGGCCGGTCGGCGGCGGTCGCGGGCCTGACCTCCGCCATCAGCCGGTGTTCTGCAGTCCGGCGGCGACCCCGTTCACCGACAGGAGCAGCAGCGCTTCGAGGTGGCTGCGCTCCTCCTCGTCGGTGACGTCCCCGGCGCGCAGCGCGGTGAGGGCGCGCAACTGGAGGTGCGAGAGGGCGTCCACGTACGGGTTGCGCAGCTCGACGGCGCGGGACAGCACGCGGCGGTTCTCCAGCAGCCGCTCGTGGCCGGTGACCGCGAGGACGAGCCGCCGGGTGCGGTCGTACTCGGCGAGGACGGTCTCGGACAGCTCGGGGCGCCCGCCGAGCGCGAGGTAGCGCTCCGCGATCGCCCGGTCGGACTTGGCGAGGCTCATCTCGGCGTTGTCGAGCAGCGTGTTGAACAGCGGCCACGCCTCGTAGGCCTCGCGGAGCCCGACGAGGTCGCGGCCGTCGTCGGAGACGGCGGCGAGGCCGCTGCCGAGGCCGTACCAGCCGGGCAGGTTGACGCGGGTCTGCGTCCACGCGAACACCCAGGGGATGGCGCGCAGGTCCTCCAGGCCGCGGGCGGCCTTGCGGCGGGCCGGGCGGGACCCGATCCGCAGCTCGGCGATCTCCTCCAGGGGGCTGACGCGGGCGAACCAGGCGGCGAAGCCGTCGGTCTCGATCAGCGCCCGGAACGCGTCCTTGGCCGCCTCGCCGATCTTGTCGGCGAGCGGGCGGAACCGGGCGGCGGCCTCCCGGGCGCGGTCCTGGACGGCGTCGGTCGAGGCCAGCAGGACGGCGCTGGTGACCTGCTCGACGTGCCGCTCGGCGATCTCCGTCCGGCCGTACCGGGCGAAGATCACCTCGCCCTGCTCGGTGACCTTGAAGCGGCCCGCCACGGACCCGGGGGCCTGCGCGAGGATCGCCCGGTTGGCGGGACCGCCGCCGCGGCCGAGGGACCCGCCGCGGCCGTGGAACAGCGTCAGCGTGATGTCGTTGCGGGCCGCCCACGCGGCGAGCGCCTCCTGCGTGTCGTACAGCCGCAGGGTGGCGCTGGCCGGGCCGAGCTGCTTCGCGGAGTCGGAGTAGCCGAGCATGACCTCCATGCGGCGGCCGGTGTCGTCCAGCCGGCGCCGGACGGCCGGGATCTCCAGCATCCCCTCCAGCACGGACGGGGCGCGCTCCAGGTCCTCGCCGGTCTCGAACAGCGGGATCACGTCGAGGACGGGCGCGCCCTCGCCGAGGGACGCGGCCAGCTCGTGGACGTTCGCCATGTCCTGCGCGGACCGGGTGAACGACACGATGTAGCGGTGGCAGGCGCGGACGCCGAAGCGCTTCTGGATCCACGCGACGACGCGGAGGGTCTCGAGGATCTCCTCGGTCATCTCACTGAGCTGTTGCCGGGGGGTGTGGGGGGTCGTCCCCCCTCGGGTAGCGCCGTCGCCGCCCGCGCGGACCTCGGCCAGGGCCTTCTCGTGCAGCTCGGAGTGCTGGCGGATCTCCAGCTCGGCGAGGTGGAAGCCGAACGTCTCGACCTGCCAGATCAGCTGCTGGACGCGCCCGTACGCCTGCCGGACGGCGCCGGCGGCGGCCAGGGACTCCTGGACGGTCCGCAGGTCGGCGAGCAGCTCGTCCGGGGACGCGTAGGCGAGGTCGGCGTCGCGTTCGCGGGTCGCGGCGATCCGCGCCGCCGCGTACAGCAGGAACTGGCGGTGCGGCTCGCCCGGCGACCGCTTGGTGCCCTCGGCGAGCCGGGACGGGTGCGCGGTGCGGGCGGCGGCGAGCGCGTCCCGCAGCTCCGCCGAGGCGGGCGTCGTGGACTCGTGGACGGTCAGCTCGCGGCCGACCCGCGCGCACGCGGTCTCCAGCGCGCGCAGCACGTGGTCCGCCTGGATCATGACCGCGTCGCGGGTGACCTGCGCGGTGACGTAGGGGTTGCCGTCCCGGTCGCCGCCGATCCAGCTGCCGAACCGCAGGTACGGGCGGGCCTTCGGCGGGCGGGTGCCGGTGTCCTCCCCGTCGAGGGCGCGGTCGAGGGCGCGGTAGACGTGCGGCACGACCCGGAAGATCGTCTCGTCGAACGCGGCCATCGCGGTGCGGACCTCGTCGAGCGGGTCCATCTGGGTGCCGCGGCGCAGCGCCGTCCGCCAGAGCACGTCGATCTCCTCGCGGAGCCGCCGCTCGGTCTCCTCCCGCTCGCTCGCGCCCTGCCCGGCGTTCAGCGCCGTCAGCAGGTCGCTGATCCGCTGGATCGCGGTGACGACGGCGCGGCGGCGGGCCTCGGTCGGGTGCGCGGTGAAGACGGGCCGGAACTCCAGGCCGTCGATCATCTCGGCGAGCCGGTCGCCGCCGGCGGCGCGGATCTCCTCGACGGCCGCGGCCACCGAGCCCGGGACGCTCCCGCCGGTGTCGCGCTCGCGGAGCGTCCGGATCCGGTGGTGCTCCTCGGCGAGGTTCGTCAGGTGGAAGTACACGGTGAACGCGCGCGCGACCTGCTCGGCGCGCTCCAGCGTCCAGCCGTCGACGATCGCCGCGACCTCGTCGGCGGACGTCTCGCCCCGGCGGGCGGCGATCACCGCGTGGCGCAGCCGCTCGACGTCGTCCAGCAGCTCCCGCCCCCCGTACTCCACCAGCCCGTCGCCCAGCATCGCCCCGAGGAGGCGGACGTCACGGCGCAGCGGTTCCGGCATGTCCTGCCGCAGGGTGTCTCGCGTCTTCGTAGCCACGCGCCCAGCGTAACGAGCCCCGGTAAGGCGGAGTTCATCCCGGTCAGCGGGCCCCGCCCGCAGGTCCGGGGTCAGCGTGCGGTTACCCTGGCCCGCATGGCGATGGAAGCCCCTGAACCCGCGGTCGAGTACGACATCCACACGACGGCGGGAAAGATCGCGGACCTGGAACGACGCCGCTACGAGGCGGTGCACGCGGGCTCGGCGCGCGCCGTCGAGAAGCAGCACGCCAAGGGCAAGATGACGGCCCGGGAGCGGATCGACGCGCTGCTCGACCCCGGCTCGTTCGTCGAGTTCGACGAGATGGCGCGGCACCGGTCCACCAACTTCGGGATGGAGAAGAACCGCCCCTACGGCGACGGCGTCGTCACCGGGTACGGCACGGTCGACGGCCGGCCGGTCGCGGTCTTCAGCCAGGACTTCACCGTCTCCGGCGGGTCCCTCGGCGAGGTGTTCGGCGAGAAGATCGTCAAGGTCATGGACCACGCGCTGAAGACGGGCTGCCCGGTGGTCGGGATCAACGACTCCGGCGGCGCGCGGATCCAGGAGGGCGTGGTCGCGCTCGGCCTGTACGCGGAGATCTTCAAGCGGAACGTGCACGCCTCCGGCGTCATCCCGCAGATCTCGCTGGTCCTCGGGCCGTGCGCGGGCGGCGCGGTGTACTCCCCCGCGATCACCGACTTCATCGTCATGGCCGACCAGACCTCGCACATGTTCATCACCGGCCCGGACGTCATCAAGACGGTCACCGGCGAGGAGGTGACCATGGAGGAGCTCGGCGGGGCGCACTCGCACAACTCCAAGTCGGGCGTGGCCCACTACCAGGGCTCCGACGAGGAGGACGCGATCGAGTACGTCAAGGCGCTGCTGTCGTACCTGCCGTCCAACAATCTCTCGGACGCGCCCGCGTTCGACGTGCCGGTCGACCCGTCCGAGCCGGTCGAGGACCTCGACACCCTCATCCCGGACTCGCCGAACCAGCCGTACGACATGCACACGGCGATCGAGCACGTGGTCGACGACGGCGAGTTCCTGGAGGTCCAGGAGCTGTTCGCGCCGAACATCATCTGCGGGTTCGGGCGCGTCGAGGGCCACTCCGTCGGCATCGTCGCGAACCAGCCGATGCAGTTCGCCGGGACGCTCGACATCGACGCCTCCGAGAAGGCCGCCCGGTTCGTCCGGACCTGCGACGCCTTCAACATCCCCGTGCTGACCTTCGTGGACGTCCCCGGCTTCCTGCCCGGCACCGACCAGGAGTGGAACGGGATCATCCGGCGCGGCGCCAAGCTGCTGTACGCCTACGCCGAGGCGACCGTCCCGCTCGTCACCGTGATCACCCGGAAGGCGTACGGCGGCGCGTACGACGTCATGGGCTCCAAGCACCTCGGCGCCGACATCAACCTGGCGTGGCCGACCGCGCAGATCGCCGTCATGGGCGCGCAGGGCGCGGTCAACATCCTGTACCGGCGCGAGCTGGCCGCCGCGGACGACCCCGACACCCGCCGCGCCGAGCTGATCACCGAGTACGAGGACACCCTCGCCAACCCGTACGTCGCCGCCGACCGCGGCTACGTCGACGCGGTGATCAAGCCGTCGGAGACCCGCGGCCAGGTCGTCAAGGCGCTGCGCGCGCTCCGCGAGAAGCGCAAGACGCTGCCGCCGAAGAAGCACGGCAACATCCCGCTCTAGAGCACCGAGACGGACGCCCGTTCCGGGGCCGGACCGCCCGCCGCGTCCGGCCCCGGGGCCGCCGAGGAGAACCCGTGACCGCTGAAGACAAGCCGTTCCTGCAGGTGGTGCGGGGCGACCCGTCCCCCGAGGAGGTCGCCGCGCTGGTCGCGGTGCTGACCGCGCGAGCCCGCGCCGCCGCGGCCCGCGACGGCGGAGAGCCCCGGACGTCCCGCTGGCCCGCGTCGGCGGCCACCGCGCGGGCCCGCGCGACGCGCCCGGGATGCGTCCGATCTCCCGTCCTATGGGGTGTGTTGATCCCCGGACGGGGAATGGGATCGGGCGACACGTAACCGTGGTTCGCGCCCAGCGGGGGTCTCCGCACGAATAAGGTGGAAGGCCATGGCCACCTCGGAGTTCGTCCCACAGCCCGCGCGATACGCCATCTTCGTCGACGCGGGGTACCTTTACGCGGCCTCCGGGGCTCTGCTGCTCGGCTGCGGCTCGCGGCGCGAGTACCGGGTCGCCGCGGAGCAGCTGATCAAGGCACTGACCAGCCACGCGGACGACCAGTTGCTGGGCGAGCTGCTGCGCGTCTACTGGTTCGACGCCGCGCCGAAGAAGCAGCCCACCGTCGACCAGCGGGTCATCGCGAACCTGCCGCTGGTGAAGCTGCGGCTCGGCAACCTGAACGCGCAGGGCCAGCAGAAGGGCGTGGACGCGCAGCTCCGCGCCGACCTGGAGGCCCTCGCCCGGCACCGCGCGATCACCGACGCGGTGCTGCTGGCCGGCGACGAGGACATGCTGCCCGCCGTGGAGGCCGCGCAGCGCTACGGCGTCCGCGTGCACCTGTGGGGCGTGGAGCCGACGCACGGCTCCAACCAGGCCGAATGGCTGGTGTGGGAGTCCGACCGGGTCGAGGTGCTGTCCGCCGACTTCCTGCGCCCGTACTTCACCAAGGCCAAGGTGCTGCCGGTGCCCGCGCCCGGCACCGCCGCCGCCGTCCGCGACGCGGCCGCCGCCGCGCAGCGCACGTCGCCCGTCCCGTCCCCGTCCCAGGTGTTCGCCGGGCGCCCCCCGGCGGTCAAGCCCGCGCCCGCCGCGGCCGTCCGCACCGCCGTGCCCGTCCCGGGCGGCGCCCCGGTGACCCCGGCGACCGTGGCGGCCTCGATGAACGCGGCGTCCGCCGCCCAGTCCGACGGCCGCCTCGGCCCGGACCGCGACCACATGCTGGAGATCGGCGAGCACGTCGCCCAGAAGTGGATCTTCGAGCGGGGCCGCGACAACATCCGCGACCTGCTCCCCGGCCCGATCCTGCCGCCCGTCATCGACAAGGAGCTGCTGATCGAGGCCGAGAAGGAGCTCGGCGGCTCCCTGCGCCCCTACCAGGAGGCCCGGACCTGGCTCCGCGACGGCTTCTGGGAGCGCGTCTACCGGGAGTTCGGCATCGGCTTCGGCAAATCCGACTGACCTCCGCCACCCCGCACGTTCCGCATTCCGGCTGACAGCCGCTGGGTCGCCGCGTCCCCGCGATGGACACGTTTGGTAGTTATTCGGGCGCGGGGAGTCGCGGACGGGTACAGTCGGCGGCCGTGATGGGGAGAGGCCGTGCCAGAGGACGGCGCCGACGGGCGGCCGGCGCGTTCGCGCTCGCCGGGGTCATGGCGCTGGTCTCGGGGTGCGAGCCGCCCGTCGGCTTCTACCGGCCCGGCGAGGGCGGCCCGGACGATCCCGTGGTGGGCCTCGGCGGGCCCGCGCCCTACGTGCGGCCGGGCACGGAGCGGCCCAAGACCGCGGACCCGCCGGTCGTGCCGGCCGGCGGACGGGTGTACGCGGCGACCGGGCCCGGGATGATCGCTCCGGGCGCGCGGAGCATGCCGGCGCGGCTGTACGTCGCGGACGGGCGCGGCATCGAGGTCATCGACCCGCGGACGCTGCGGCTGGTCGGACGGGTCGGCGCCGGGGCCGGGGCCGGGGCCGGGGGCGGGGGCGCCGCGGCGCGGGTGGTGCCCTCGTGGGACCTGCGGCGGCTGTGGATCGCCGACACCGTGCACGACGTGCTGGTCCCGGTGTGGGCGCGGACGGGGCGGCGGGGCCTGCCGGTGCCCGCCGTCGACCCGGCGGGGCTGTACTTCACCCCCGACGGGCGGACGGCGCTGGTCGCGGCGGGGCGGCCGAGGCGGATCGAGGTCCGCGACCCGCGGACGATGCGGCCCCGGGCGTCGGTGCCGCTGCCGTGCGCGGCGGCGGACGGCGACTTCACGCTCGCCGGGACGTCCCTGGTGATGAGCTGCACGTCGGCGGGGGCGCTGCTCCGGGTGGACGTGCCGGGGCGGCGGGTCGCGGGCGCGGTCCGGCTGCCTGCGGGGGCGCGGCCGGGCGACGTGCGGCTGTCCCCCGACGGCGGGACGTTCTTCGTCGCGGACGCGGCGAACGGCGGGGTGTGGGCGGTGGACGCGCGGACGTTCGCGCCGCGCGGGTTCGTCCGGACGGCGCCGGGCGCGCGGGGCCTCGCGATCAGCCGGGACGCGCGGCGGCTGTTCGTCGCGGGCGGCGGGACGCTCGCCACCGTGGACTTCCGGACCCGCCGCGTCACCGCGCGGTGGCCGCTGCCGGGCGGCGGGGACGCGATCCCGGGCGGTGTGTCGTCGGACGGGCGGGCGCTGTGGCTGGCCGGCGCGGAAGGGCTCGTCTACGCGGTGTCGACGCGGACGGGCCGGGTGCTGCGGCGGGCGCGGCTCCGGAGCCGCCCGGCGGCCCTGGCCGTGCATCCGCAGCCGGGCCGGTACTCGCTGGGCGGCACCGGCCTGTACCGCTGATCAGGACCCGACCCGGTGCCATTCCGGGATCAGCTCCTCGACCAGCGCCTCCGTCTCCGGCTGCAGCTGGTCGATCATCGGGTCCCGGCCGACGCGGCCGCGCAGCTCGTCGACCGCGATCCTGACCTGCGCCTCGTCACCGGTCGCATGGGTGGCACGGAGCAGGTCCCGCCACAGGCCCTCGTCGTCGGGCGCGAGCCGGAGCCCGGCGCGGGCGGCGGCGACCGCGCCGCGCGCGTCGCCCTCGTCCAGCCGCAGGACGGCGAGCCGGTGCGCGACGTCGACGACCCGGGCCGTCGCCTCGTACTCCAGGTCGTGCGCGGCGAGCCAGGAGTAGCGGCCGCGGGGGCGGCCGGAGAGCAGGGGGCCGCGGACGAGGTCCAGCGCGTACGCCATGTAGGCCATCTCGGAGGCTGGTTCGGCGGCGGACCGCCACACCAGCCACCGGAACACGGCGAGGTCGACGCGGACCTCCGAGCCGAGCCTGATCCGGCCGCGCTCGTCGTAGTACAGGTTGGGTCGGCCGCGGGCGTCGCGGCCGAGCCAGTCGGACACGCGGGCCACGCACGCGTCGCGGACGCCCGCGGTGACGCCGCGCGGCCAGATCGCGCCGGACAGCACGGTCGGGTGCACGCCGTTCGGGTGCGCCGCCAGGTAGACGAGGACCTCGGTGCAGAGTTCGCGGCGGCTCTCGTCCATCGGCCCCGGCGCCTCGACCTCGATCGGGCCGAGCAGCCGGACGTCGACCGACGACTGCTGCGCGTCGGGCGGCTGCGGCGCGTCCACGGGGTCCGCCAGCGGCACCGGGTCGGTCCGCCCGGCCGTCTCGAACAGGTCGAACACCGCGCGGTACTGGTCGTCGCGGACGAGCTGCGCGTCCACCTCGAAGCCGAGGACGCCGGCGTGCAGCCGGGCGCGCTCGTCGACGTCCCAGGTCCAGGTGGCGCCGGGGACGTCGCCGGGGACGAGGTAGCCGGCGGCCATCCGGGTGCCGGTGCGGGCGAGGGCGACGAGCCGGTCCGCCTCCCAGTCCGCCGGCGGGTCCGCCATGATCAGGTAGTGCGGCATCCACGCCTCGCCGAACACGCCGCGGCAGCGCCCGGTGAGGACGGAGTCGACGCCGGACGCGGCGAGCGCCTGCCGGACCTCCTCGGTGCGGCCCTCCAGCTCGGGCAGCGCGTCCGCGAGGTTCGGCACGGACCGGACGCGGTCCGGGGCGATCCGGGCGAGGCCCTCGCCGAACTCGGCGCCGAACCCGACGAGCGTGATCCGCATGTGGTCGGACCAGCGGTTGGTGGCCAGCTCCATCGCGATCGCGGCGAGGGCGGCGCGCCGGTCGTCGTCGGGGCCGCGCAGCGCGACCAGGCCGTGCGCCGCCTCCAGGTCGACGAGGATGCGGCCGTTGTCGTTGGTGCCGATGGAGACCAGGCCCGGGTAGGGGGCGAGGACGTCGGCGAGGTCGGCGGCCTCCAGCCCGGCCGCCGCGTCGGCGCGCAGCCGCCACACCTGCCCGTCGTCGAACGCCTGCCAGGGCGCGGGCGGGTTGCGGTCGGCGGGCGCGATCCACAGGTCGAGGCTGCCCTGCCCGTTCTGCGCGTGGCCGAGGTGCACCCCGTAGACGGTCGGGAGGGCGCGCCCTCCGGCGGCCATCGACTTCGACAGGTGCCGCAGGCCGAGGTCGAGGAGCCGCGCGCCGTCCTCGTCGGCGCCGAACCGCAGCGCGCGCTCCGCCTCCGCCGCCGCGCCCTCCGGCCGGGCGATCATGTGGCCGAACGCGCGGTTCCACATCTGCGTCCGGCGGCGCCGGCCGAGCACGCTGAGCAGGCCGGCGGCCAGCAGCGACGCGGCGGCGAGGCCCTGCGGCCATTTCAGCTCGAACGACGGGCCGGGGTCGTCGTAGGAGGTCCGGCTCTGGCCGGGCAGGCTCGCGCCGCCGGTGCCGGCGCCGCCGCCCATCTCGCCGGACGGCCCGCCCGCACCGCCGCCGCCGTGCGCGGGCGGATGCGCCGGGGTCTCGGCCCCGTGCGACGGCGCGGCGGTGTGGGACGGGGACGGCGCGGCCGTGTGGGACGGGGACGGCGCAGCCGTGTGGGACGGGGACGGGCTCGGCGCCGCGGTGTGGGGCGGCGACGGCGTGGGGGCGGCCGTGTGCGCGGGCGGACGCGCGGGCGCCGGCTTCTGCGGCTGCGGTGTCGCGGTGTGCGCCGGCGCCTCGGTGTGGGACGGCCGCGGTGCCGGAGTCGCCGGCGCCGAGGGCTGCGGCGCCGGATTCTGCGGCGCGGGCGTCGAGGGCGCCGGGTCCTGCGGATGCTCCGGACGGTCCGGGACGGCGTGCCCGAACCGGTAGTAGTCGTGCAGGTCCTTCACGGGGACGGTGTGCGCGTGCTTGGCGTCCGCCGGCATCTCCAGGACCCAGCCGGGACGGATCAGGCTCGCGATCGTGAGGCGCGTCCCGTCCGGCTGCACGTGCCCCTTGTTGAGGTCGTAGATCTCCTTGTAGCGGCGCCCTTCGCCGAGGCACTTCTCGGCGATCTCCCAGAGGCTCTCGTGGTGCCGGCCCTCCGGCGGGTGCACCCGGTAGATCTTGGTGGTGTCCGGTTTCTCGCTGAGCGTCTCGGTGCGGGACTCGGCGGGCGCGGGCGGCGCCTCGGCGGGACGGTCCGGCGCGTCCGGGACGCGTTGGTACTCCTGCGCCGAGGCGTGCGCGGGACGCTGCGACAGCCCGCCGGAGAGCGCCGGCATGATCACGGACGTGGCGGTGAACAGCAGCAGCGCGGCGACGACGAGCCGGTGCACCAGCGACTGCGTGCCGCCCGCGAGCGGCACCCGCGCGGGCACGCCGACCCCGCGGATCCCCGCGTACACCTCGACGACCACGCACAGCGCGAGCTGGATCCAGGCGAGCCAGACCAGCACGACGAGGATGCCGATGAGCGAGCCGGGCCCGATCCGGTGCGAGAGGTCGGACGCGGCGGGCAGGTGCGACGGGATCGGCGACCCGAAGAACGTCAGCAGCGCGTAGGGGACGCCCGCGAGGAGCGCGGCGAGCGCCGCGAGGGCGCCGATGCCGGCGAGGACGTCGCCGGAGCCGCGGCGCGCCCGCACCCGTACGGGGGTCCGCCGCCCATGCCCTGTCACCATCGCGCCCCCACGGTTCGCCGGGTCTCGGACGTAGCCTCGATCGTAAGGCCGTTCTCCGCCGCCCTCATGGGCCGTTTCCTCCGGTGACGGGGCGGGCGGTCTCGGTGGAGGTCAGGGTGAACGAGCCGAACCCCGGGACGATCCCGAGGATCTGCGGCTTCACCGTGATCTCGACGCTGACCGTCACCTGCTGCTGGTCGGCGTCGCAGCGCGACGCGGCGACCTGGGTGCCGAAGTCGCCGAGCAGGCCGCAGGCCGCGGCGCGGGCCCGTCCCGGGTCGAGGACGGGCTCGCCGGTCGTGCGGAGCGCCTCGGTGTCGATCTGGTTCGCCCCGGCGCGCGCCGCCTGCTCGGCCATGTCGGCGGCGCGCTGCCGCGCGTGGATGGCGAGGCCGCCGTCCACCAGCAGGCCCGCCAGCATCAGCACGATCGGGGTGAACAGGACGGTGTACATCGCGATCGTGCCCCGGTCGGCGCCGCCCTGGCCCGAGAGCCGGGTCCGGGTCCGGGCGCGGAGCACGCGGAGGGCGCGTCTCATCGGCCGTCCCCCGGTTCCGCCGGTCCGTCGCCGCCCCGGAAGGTGAAGGTGTCGATCGGGGCGACCGACCGGCCCTGCAGCCGCTTGGTGCCGGGCAGCCCGATGAACGCCAGGTCGGACAGGTTCACGTCGCACACGATCGTCACCTCGACGTGCCCGCCGGGCGCGAAGTCCGACACGTCCGTCTGGACGGACGGGCCGCCGGAGCACCAGCGCGAGTCGCGCAGCCCGGCGGTGGCGGTCTCCTGCGCGAGCTCCTGCGCGGATCCGGCGTCGCGGGCGATGGACGCGGCGCGGACCGCGTCGCGTGCGGCGCCGTCCACCTGGCTCTGCGCGTCCACCATCCGCCCCGCGCCGGCGAGGAACAGCAGGAACGCGACGAACAGCGGCGTGACGAGCACCAGCTCCAGCGACATGGAGCCCCGGTCGCCGCCGGCCGCACTCCGCCGCCCCCTCCCGATCCGCCCGAGCCTCCCGGTCACGGGCCCGCTCCTCGCTGGCAGGCGAGGCCCGTCCCGACGTCCGGCCGGAAGCACTCGATCGGCCCCTGCGACCGCTGCGACACGTGGAAGGTCAGGAACGGGATGACCTGCACGGCCTCGCCGCTGACCTGCACCCACCGCTCGTCGTTCACCTCGCCGGTGTCGACGTGCAGGCCGCTGATCAGGTGCGGCCCGATGTGGTCGATGTCGCCGGTCGCCTTCGTGACGGCCGCGTCCTGCCAGCCGCCGCCGACCGGCTGGGTCCGGGCGACGCGGGCGCCGGACTGCGCGGCGGCCAGCGCGACCTGCCGCGCGTGGAACACCATCGTGAACTGGACGACGGCGAGCAGCACGAGGATGAGCACCGGCGTGAGCAGCGCCCACTCCATCGACGACACGCCCGCGTCCGGCCCGAGCCGGCGGCGGGCGGCGGCGAGGGCGGCGGCCGCCCGCGCGCGTCCACGGCACCGCATCGCGGTCAGCCCGTGTTGATGCTGTTGGCCTTGTCCTGGATCTTTTTCTGGATGATCGCGCCGATGGTGATCGCGATCAGCGCGAGGATCGCGGTGATGATCGCCCATTCGATCGCCGAGGCGCCCTTGCTCCGCTCCTCCTCGTCGCGCAGCCGCGCGAGCCGCGTGCCGAGCAGGGCCCGCAGGTAGACGAGGGCCGGATCGTTCAGCGGGTTCATCGAGACTCCTTCAAGGGGACGGGCCCGGAGGCGATGCGGGGTCACGAGGCGAGCACCCGCATCAGGGCCGGATAGGCCAGGAAGACCAGGAAGCCGGCGCACAGGAACAGCTGCGCGACGAGCATGGACTGGGACCGCTCGCCCGCCTTGCCCTCCAGCTCCGACAGCTCGCGGCTGCGCATCGACGCGGCGCGGGCGGACAGCGACCGGCGGATCTGCGCGCCGTCGTCGGACACCAGCGCGAGCGCGCCGGCGAGGTCGCGCAGCTCGGCGATGTCGAGGTCGTCGCCGAGGCCGCCGAGCGCCTGCCAGGGCGTCTGCCCGGTGAGGCGGGCGTTGCCGAGCGCGTCGCGGATGCGGCGCATCGCCGGGCCGTCCCCGACGTTCGACGCGGTCATCAGCGCCTCCGGGACGCCGCGCCCGCCCGCGAGGTTCATCGAGACCAGGTCGAGGAACGCGCCGACGACGTGCCGGAAGTCCTGCCGGCGGGCCTGCGCCTCCTGCCGCAGCTGCATGTCCGGGAAGAAGAAGAACAGCGCGGCGAACAGCACGCAGATCCACACCGGGACCTGCACGGACGACCCGAAGCCGAGCAGCGCGAAGTAGCCGACGACCAGCGGGATGAACAGCAGCGCGGCGGCGGGCAGCAGGAACTTGGTCGCGAGGAACGCCTCCAGCGACCGCTCGGTGATGGCGAGGTCCGCGCGGACCGAGCGCAGCTTCCAGCCGCGCGACTCGCAGAACGCCACCAGCTCCCGCCCGAGCCGCGCCCGCATCCCGCCGAACCGGCCGGCGGGCCGGACCGTCCCGGCCCGCGCGTCCTCCAGGTCGCGGCGGCGGGCGGCGTCGAGCGCGGCCATCCGCGCGGCGAGGCCGGGACGCGCCGGGAACAGCGCCCGGACGAGCGCGTACAGACCGAGGCCGACGACGGCGCCAGCGAGGATCGCGCCGGTCACGCGGCATCACCCCCGGTCATGCCGCACCACCGCCGCCCGCGTCCATGGTGTGCCGGCCGCGCAGCGGGAGGTCCTGGGCGCCGGTGGCGGCGCGCCCGGCCTGCCAGCCCGCGACCGTGCTCGGCACCTCGCCGGGCACGCCGGGACGGGCCTGCCGCGGCTCGCCGAGGAACCGTCCGGGCAGGTCGTACTTGGCGAGGCGGCGCAGCCACAGGAACGCCGCGCCGTACAGGGCGACGACGATGCACAGCACGAGCTGGCCGAGGAAGTCGTCGTAGGGCTGCACGTAGGAGTGGTTGAACACGGCGAGCGCGAGGGCCGTCCCGACCGAGACGCCGACGACGATCCGGACGCTGCGGCGGGTGGAGCGGCGGTCGGCCTCGACGCGGCGCCGCATGTCGAGCTCCGCGCGCGCGGACGTCGCGAGCGCGCTGAGCATGTCGCGCAGGCCGGGGCCGCGCAGCCGGGCGTTCAGGATCAGCGCGGCGATCACGAGGTCGGCGGACGGGTCGTCGATGTCGTCGGCGAACCGGCGCAGCGCCTCCGGCATCGGGACGCGGGTGTGCAGCCGGTCGACGAGGGTGCGCAGCGGCTGCTGGAGCGCCGGGGCGGCGGCGCGCTGCGACGCCGGGATGGCCTGTTCGAGGCCGACCGCGCCCGCGATGGTGTCGCGCAGCGACTCCGTCCACGCGGCGAGGCCCTCCAGCCGCGCCATGCCCTTGCGCTCCTCGGCGGCGCCGCCGGCGAGGCCGTCCCAGGCGAGGACGAGCGCGCCCGTCCCGGCGGCGGCGATCGGCCAGCGGGTCACCGCGAGCACGAGCACGCCGACGATGACCGCGACGGCGGTGCGGGTGGTGAGGGTCCGGACGAGGTCCTCGCGGCTGCGGCCGCGCACCGGGCGGGTCCGCGGCGGCAGGCCGCGGATCGCGACGGCGAGCAGCAGGAGCCCGCCGCCGGCGACGGCGCCGGCGACGACGGCGAGCAGCACGTCGGCGGAGTACATCACCGGCCCCCGCTCCGCGCGTGCCGCGCGCGCCGCACCCCGCTCGCAGTGATCACCAGGCACCCCCGTGGGACGGGTCGTAGCCGTACTCGGCGAGCTCGTCGACGCAGGCGATCGGCGCGGACGGCACCGCGAACCCGCCGGGTCCGAGCGCGAACACCTCCGACGACAGCACCCGCCCGTCCACGCCGGTGACCTCGCGGACGCTCGCGACGTAGCGGCGCAGCCGCCCGCCGGAGGCGTAGTCGTTGCGCTTCTCGATGAACACCACGAAGTCGATCGCGCCCGCGATCAGCATGTGCGTCGCCTCGACGGGCAGCCGCTCCTCCGACTGGATCGCGTAGGTGGAGATGCGGTTGAACACCTCCGCCGACGAGTTCGCGTGGATCGTCGACAGCGAGCCGTCGTTGCCCTGCGTCATCGCGTTCAGCATCGTGACGATCTCGTCGCCGAGCACCTCGCCGACGATGACGCGGGACGGGTTCATCCGCAGCGACCGGCGGACCAGCTCCGCCATCGAGATCGCGCCCTGCCCCTCGGAGTTCGGGAGCCGCTGCTCGAACGCCACGCAGTTCGGGTGCAGCTCGGGGAAGGCGTCCAGGCCGAGCTCCAGCGCCCGCTCGACCGTGATGAGCCGCTCGTTCGCCGGGATCTCGTTGGCGACGGCGCGCAGCAGCGTCGTCTTCCCCGCGTTCGTCGCGCCGGCGATCATCACGTTCTTGCGGGCGAGGACCGCGGCGCGGAAGAACCGGCCCAGCTCCTCGGTGAACGTGCCGTTGCCGACCAGGTCGGACAGGAACACCTTGCCGAGCCGGGCGCGGCGGATCGACAGCGCGGGGCGCAGCGTCACGTCCATCACCGCGGAGAGGCGCGAGCCGTCGGGGAGCCGCAGGTCCAGCTGCGGGTTCGCGGTGTCGAACGGCCGCGACGACAGCCCGCTGTAGGCGGCGAGGATCTGGATCAGCTCGACCAGCTCCTCGTCGGTCTCGGCGACCGGCTCGCCCATCACCTCGCGGCCGTCGGCGTAGCCGATGAACACCCGGTCGCAGCCGTTGATGTCGATGTTCTCGATCTCCGGGTCCTCCAGCAGCGGCTGGAGCCGGCCGACCCCGAACAGCGCGGCGTGCACGCCGGCGGCGAGCGCCTCCTCCTCTTCGGCGTTCGGCGGGCGCCGCCCGGCGGTGATCTCGCCGCGCGCGAACTCCTCCAGCACCTGGCCGATCAGCGCGCGGGCGAACTGCCGCTCGTCCTCTCCGGACATCGGCGGCAGCCCGTGCGCGGCGTCCATCCGGCGCTGCTGGGCGAGCCGGTCGCCGACCTCCTGGCGGAGCCGTTTGACGAGGACGTGGTCCACCTAGCGCCCCCGCTCCTCGTGCCGTCCGCCCGCCGGGACCTGCTCGGACCGCGCGTCCGCGGGCGGGACGGGACGCCCGTTCCCGGCGGCGTGCCGCGCATGCGGCGCCGGCTCGCCGGCCGCGTCCGGCATCGAGGGCATGGGCGGCGCGGCGGGCGGTGCGGACGCGGACACTTCCAGTAAGAGCTTCAAGAACACGGCGAACTGCCGAACGCCGGAGCGTGTCCTTGGCCTTGTCGATAACCAGGCTGTAGAGCCAGCCAGACGAAGGCCAGCAGCAGAGCATCGC